>JAHWGX010000031.1 GCA_019323655.1 Candidatus Woesearchaeota archaeon
AAAATATGCTAGGGGATTGACACTATAAGTGTTTTTCCCCTATTTTCTTAGAATTCTTATCGTCGAGATGGGATTTTAGTGTTTTCTACTGTACACCACTATGCTTCAGAAAGCAAAGCATGTTGACAAAAAGTATATTGAAGAGTTTGCTAAGGAATTAGCTTATGCTATGTAGAAAACACGAAACTTCAGCTTAACATTTACAGCTTACTATCTTTTTTCTTCCCAAAAACACTAAAGACTATTTGTGTAGGGTGAAGTTAAAGGCATTTAAAACAATGATTATAGAAAATATAAGGCTATTTGAGTATAACCTACCAATGTACACATTTCAGTATTTTTTAACTCTACTTCTAATCTACTTGAAATATACCTCTGGTAAATTTAAACTATATTCATTATCTAATTTTTTGTTGCTTTTAAAATAAAATCTTTTAATTCTGCGTTGCAGTTCTTTCGGCATATCATATTTGTCACTAATTGCCTCAAAAAACCTGTTCTTTAAAAGAAATTCAGGAATAAACTTAAACTCGATACTATTGGAGGTCAATACTGGAAGCACCCCCGGAAAGAAACCATCCGGATTAAAGTCTGATCTAAACAAAGGATTAATTAACCTGCTTATGTTTATTTGTAATTTTTCATAGCCTTTGTTCATAACCCTATTCCTCAATTTGCTTAGCTTACTATTCGGATTTTTTGGCGTGTCCAGTTTAGGCATTTTTCTTTCTCCAATAAAATCCAACAATTTTTTTATTGTTTCTTTCTTCCTGTTTGTGGTATCGCTGCTCAAGAAGTTTTCAAACAAAAGGATATAGATATTGCCCGCACCAAAAATTTCTTCTAATTTTTTTACATAACTATAATAGTCATGATTAGGCAGGTGTATTTGGGTTTTAATAAAATTATAAATATCTTCATATCCGCCTCTGCAAATATATCGTTTGTAAAGCGAAGTTATGAAACTTGACTGTTCCCTTAAAACTAGTATTATCTTAAAGTCAAAACCTTCAACTAACCTTCTAACATCTTTAAAAACATCAGAAAAGCTTTTTTTCTTCAATGCCATATAATTAACCCCTGAGAACCCTTCATAAGATATTAGGTTTTTTTGCTTTGTAGCCTTTTTATTGATAAATGATTTTATAATCTTAAAATCCTTTTCAGTCAGTTTCGAGTCAGTTATTTTAAGATAATACTTTTTGTAATACTGCTTGTGCTTATCCCTCATGTCAATGTAATTTACATCTTTTAAATTTTTGAATACTTTTTTCTCTAAAAAATAGGTTCCAGATCTGTGCATTCCTATATGGACAAATAATTTTTTCATTTTACAAAAAATATTTTAAATGCTGCTTTTTCCCGAAAATGATGTTTTTACTAATGTATTACCTGTTAATAGCACGTTCAATGCAGTCTTTAAACTACACGGGGTTTTTAGTAAAAAGTTTATAAATCTTTCTTATGCATCCACTGAAAATACAACCTAATTAAGCATGTATAATCCGGATTATTATGCAACAACGCCTTTTTCTTTAAGTTTGCATAACAGCTTATTTACAGACTCTTCAACAGATTCCTTGTCGGTATATAGAACTATATCCGGATTTTGGGGCTCTTCAAACTTCAGAGAAACCCCCAAAAAGTTTTCAAAGCCCGCCTCATTGTTTTTTGCCTTCTTATAATGGCCCTTGACATCCCGATTTGCGCACACTTCAACCGGGCACTTTACATAAACAATGAAAATTTTCCTCAATTTTTGTTTTGCGTATTCCCTGGACTTTTCTGTTGGGGAGGCTACGCATGCAATGCACAATGAGCCTTTTTCTGCTGTTGTTTTGCATAAATCCACTACCCGCTTCATGTGGGCGTTCCTGTCTTCTAAACTGTACCCTAAATCAGCAGACACGGTCTTCCTGACCTCATCCCCATCAAGAAGCGCAACCTGCATGTTGTTCTGCCTCAATAATTCTGTCAGTTTTGCAGCTATTGTTGTTTTTCCTGAGCCGTGAAGCCCCGTAAACCAAACAGTCCATCCTTCATTTAAATTGCTCATAATTTAAGAGATAAATCCAAATTACTTAAATTTTACTGAAATAGGGTTTATAAGATTCGTCATAACATTGGAATTCCTGTTTCCCGAAGTATGACGCAACTCGCAAAATCTTTGATGATTTTGCTGAGTGAGTAATATTTGTAAAGCGAACCGAAACCCTTTGATGGGTTGAGGGTACCCAGACAGAATACCGAAAGAATAGGACTAAAGTTCAGGACAAAAGAGGCTAAAAAAAATTAAGCAGGAATTTCAATTTCCTGTTTAGTGCGTCTTTTTAATTCCTCTATAGTTAGCATATTGTAAATATCTACCAGTTTCTGTATTTTTTTGTTTTTCACATTTAGTGTGAACAATTTTGCTTTTCCAATGTCTCTAGTGTGTTTTATAATTTTATTGCTTATCAAATTGCCCCAGATTCTATATAATGTAGCTCTTCCAATTCCGGCATTTTCTGCTATGTCTGTTATAGAGAAATCTACTTCTTTGTAAGTTATCAAATAGTCTAATACTCTTATCATGGGGGAATCTCCCATGAATTCGATAAATAGTGATTTTTCTTCCATTTTCTTCACCTCTAAACATAGTGTAGTATAACTAATATTTAAATATTTCTATTTTGAGACAATATTGCCTCATAATTGTAAGGAATATTTATATAGTTCTTATTAAAATTATTGAAATATGAGCTTTACAATTAATGACATTAAAGCAATAATAATTAAAAAGATGATTCAATGGAGAAAATGGGGAGGATCACACACTGAGAATGTGATTTCTGGGTTACCTTCACATTTAAGAGGAGATAAGGTTACTAAAAAAGCATTGAAAGAATTAGTTAAGGATGAATGGTTGGTTCCTGCAATGAAAACCGGAGAAACTCATTATTCTTTAAATCCTAAGAAATCAGAGGAAATTATAAGATTTTACGAGAAGCAGAGTAAGGGGTAGAAATGCAAGAAAAGAAACCAAATTGGTTTTCAAAGTTTGAAAAGGAATATAGAAAAGAAACAGAATTTAATCAACGATTAAATAATAATTTAACTTATTCAATTTCTTCATGACTTTATTTTTTGCTTTTGCATTAGCAAAAGAAATTAAATGGGCATCTTTATCAATGGCCATATTTTTCATATTTCAATTTTATAGAGATTTTATGATTCTAATGCATTACAGAAAAGGTATGTTCATAAGCAATATGAAAAAAGTATACTTGCACATTGTTCTTTTGATAATTTTAATTGTATTGGGTGTTATCCTGCTTTTTAGTTTTCTAGATGTGGGTGAGTAAATAGCCTCTTTTGTCCTCTTTTCTAATCTCTGTCTGGGTTCGCTTTACGTATGGGAAACACCCATTTCGCATATATATTTAAAAGCAATGCCTGCTCTGCTAAGGAAAAGGTTTTTATTTAGCGTGTTTTCACTCTAACCTGACTGGGGGCAAAGATGGCACATTTTTACGAATCTATGCTGATTGACACTGTTGACGGGCTTCATTGCAAGTCATACTCAAATGAGCATCCTGAGGGCTATATAATTGTCAAGCCAAAGTATATCCCGAAAGATGTTATCAGGGGGGAAGGGCTGAAATACAGGTTTTTGTTTGAGAAATGCCTGGTCAGGTTTAATCTGTTTGCTGAAAAGGAAAAGCTCCTGCGTTATATAGGCCAATTTAAGAAAAAGTTTCCTGATTACATATATCATTGCAAGGACACAAAAAACTGGTTTTTTGCAGTGCCAAAAGAAAAAATTAAAGCACTTCATGATTCCAGAAAAGGCTTGCAAGAACTGATGCAGGTTCCGGAAAAGGATTTAGACGGATATTTGGCTCTTACCCGGGAATTAATCGAATTTTTGACTAAGAGCGGGGTTAATGCAAAAGACTTGGGCATAACACACTCTACTCTGATGGGAAATTACACACCAGGAAAATCGGATATTGATATAATTGTTTATGGGAAAGGCAATGGGTGGAAGGTCCTTAATTACCTAAAGACGGCTAAGCACAAGAAGCTCCATTGGAAAACAGACAAAGAATGGGCAGAGTATTATAATGAGCATAAAACTTCAGAGTCTGCGCATTTTACAGAAAAAGAATATGTTAACCACATGAGAAGAAAAAGGTATGAGGGCATGTTCGGAGGCACAGTTTTTACTTTGTTTACAGTAGAAGAGCCTAATGAAACATGGTTTAAATGGGGCGAGGATAAATTTGACCCAATTGGGGCAGCCACAATAAAAGGGACTGTTACAGACCACTACAACAGCCATGTCAGGCCAGGGTGCTATGAGATTACGAATGCCAGGATAATTGACAAACATGGAAAAGATATAAAAATTGACACTTCCTTAAAAATAAAAAAAGTGGTGACCTTTTCAATTCCATTTTCGCAACAGGCCCTGAAAGGAGAAGAAATAACTGCATGCGGACTGCTTGAGCTTGTAACTCCAAAATCAGGGGAGAAATATTACCGGATAGTTACAGGCTATTTTGATGCTTATGTGACTGACAGGAGGGAGAAGGAATTTATTAAGGCTGATATTTAAAATGCATTTTTACGAATCTTCGATAATAACCACAACCGACGGCCTTTATTGCCAGGTTTACGGTAATGAGCATCCTGAAGGAAAAATCCTTGTCAAGCCCAAGTACGTGCCTACTGGTAAAATTTCCAGCGACGATATGCCTTACAGGTTTATATCCGGAAGAAAAATGAACAGGCTGAACCTTTGGATAGAGCCCGAGAAACTGAAAATTTATATATCGAATTTCAGCAGAGCTTACCAGCATTATATCTACAAAAGCATAGTCCACAGCGACAGCCCGCTTTTTTTTGCAGTGCCAAGAGATTATATTGAAAGGGTGTACTCCCCAAGGGAAGGCTTGTCAGACCTTATGAGCATGCCAAAAGAAAATTTAGACGAGCACTTAGAAACTGTGTTTGAGCTAATAAAATTTTTACTTGAAAGCGGAATAGAATTAAATGATTTAGGAATAACTTATTCCACTTTAATGGGCCACTATTCCCCTAATATATCCGACATAAATATTGTGGTTTACGGAAAAGATAAATTCTGGGGATTGATGAAATATCTGCAGGATGCAAAGCATAAGGACCTCCGGTGGAAAACTTATGATGAGTGGAAACAATTTTACAAGAAAAGGAACAGGCATATTATACACAAAGAGGAGATATATATTGAGAATATGTACCGGAAGAAATCTGAAGGCTTTTTCAGGAAAACCTTATTTATAATTTTTGCAGTTGAAAATGCAGACGAAACATGGTTCAAGTGGGGAGAGGAAATATACAATAGGATAGGAACAGCAAAATTTGAAGGAAAAGCCACAGGCAATAAAAATTCTGTTGTAAGGCCGGGGTATTATGAAGTTGCCGATTCAAAATTTATTAGCGGTGATGAGGCATGCAAAGGCATGCCAATAAAAAAAGCAGTTTTTTATTCAAGGGATTACTGCATGCTTGCATACCCCGGAGAAAAAATAGAGTTTAGCGGGGTTGTTGAAGAGGTTGTACCTAAAAAAGGGGAAAAATACTACAGGCTGGTTATAGGATATTTCGACTCATACCTGTGCAAAAGAAGGGATGAGGAGTATATCAGGGTTTTAGAGGGTTAAAATGAAAGATTTAGGCGAGATTGGCAAGCTGTTTAATGAGGACATAAGCCAAAAGGACGATTGCAACCTATGCAGAGAAGGGAAATACAAGGTTGGCCAAAAAACAGGCTATGGGGCAGTAATCTATCAAGTTGGAAATTTGAAAGATGGCTGGTTTGCAGCACTGTCACCTAAAACCGGAGGAGACCCGAAACTGGATTTTACAATTCAGCTAATGCCTTTTCCCCATTTAACCCACTTTTCCCAAATAGGGTCTTGCCCTGAATTAGCAAAAAATTATGGGATTGCATTTTCTAAGATATGCAAAGCTATGACTGCCATTTTGATGCAGGATGAAAATCTGAAGGCCAATTCTGAAAAAAGAAGCTCATCAGCGTCTATAGCGACATACGGGAAGTGCACAACATGGAAAGAAAAGAAAGAGCACTTGCACATTAAGATATTCCCTTTTAGAGGCGCTATAGGGCAGCCATACACAGTTGACAGCTCTTTTGGAAAAAAAGAAGTGTTTAAGGAAAAAGTCACTGATAAAGAGTTTGTTAAGATGGAGCCAGTCAGAAAAGTTACCTTAGGGAAAGAGAGATTTGACCAACTGGCAAAAAAACTCATAACACTCTTGAAGTAAGATAAAAATAATTCTTATACCATTTTTATTCAGTTTAAACAAATTTATTAATCTAATGATTTTGCATCATTTTTAATATATCATCTAATCTTTTTGAGAGTTTGTTCCAAGACAAATCTTCTATAATCCCCTTGTAACTGACCTTTTCCCTACTCTTTAAAGCTGCTACAATTTTTTTGTACAGTTCATGACTATCATTAGGCTTGCATAGGCTTTTTTCAGGAAGCAATATTTTCATGTCACCAATGGAAGTTGAGACTATGGGCAAATCAACAGCCATATATTCCAGAGCCTTGTATGGGAAGCAGTATTTTGAAAAAGAATTTTCAAGGTTAGGTATTAACGCTATATCAGAGGCATTTAATGCAGTAACAACATCCTGCCTTTCTGGAAGCTCTTCAAAAATAATATTAGGCATTTTTATTTTTATTCCATTTTTGACTTTGCCGCTCAGGAGCAAATAGGTGTGAGGAAATTCTTTTCTTATCTTTTTAAATGCATCCAGCATTATATGCGCGCCTTTGCTTTTGCTTATCTCTCCGATATAAACTATTATTTTTGCCTTTAGCGGAAGATTTAGCTTTTTCCTTGCAGTTTTTTTATCAATTTTTTTGAATAATCTTAAATCAATACCGTTTTGTATTACACAGATCGGTTTTTTTCTGCATACGGAAACATATTTTTTAAGGCTCTCGCTTACTGTTAAGGCGATATCAGCATTTTTAACTGCTTTTTTATCAAAATAACCTACAAAAGGAAATTTATAGCTGTCATAAGTTTCAAAATTGTCCTGAAGGTCGTAAATAAACTTAATTTTATGTTTTTTTGATAGATGGTACCCTAGTATCCCTATTAATGGGTCTGTGGAGGCTACAATTATGTCATATTTTCTGTTTTTTACCAGTTTTTTTAGTGAATTGTACAAAGGCATAAATGAAAATAATGAGGCAGGCTTTACAATATACCTAATTCCGCTGCGGTTGATTACCTTTGATTCTTTTTTTGTGTAATCAGGGCAGAAGAAATCAATTTTGTGTTCTTTTGCCAAAGGCTCAAACAGCCTTATCTGCCTCCCAAAGTTTTCCAGAACCATGTCCTTGTTTGCGCCAAAACGCTTCATAATCACAAGAATTTTCATTTTGAGAAATAGCCTTTGTACCATGCTATTGTTTCTTTTAAACCCTGGTCAAGGCTATATTTTGGCTCCCAGTTCAAAATTTTTTTTGCTTTTCCGGAATCAAGGTACTGCCTGTCTATCTCGTTCTTTGCCTCTCCAAGAATCTTAGGTTCAACATTTTTTCCCATTAATTTTATGATTTTGCTGTATAAGCCAAGAACACTTATTGGGCTGCCTGTGCCAAAGTTGAAAGCCTGTCCGATTACCTCTTTTTTATGCAGGTTTTCTGCAATAGTCATGTAAGCGCTTACGGCATCTTTAATATACATGTAGTCCCTTTCCGGGGTTCCATCACTTCTTATAACAGGCTGCTCATCCCTTATCAGCCTTAGGATGACGTCAGGAATTATCCTGCTTAGGTTCATGTCTGCAGGCCCGTAAGTATTTGCATTCCTTGTTATAGCCAAGGGGAGATTGTATGTCATGAAATAAGATTTTGCCAGCACTTCAGCGCAAACTTTGGATGCGTCATAGGGAAAATAACCACACAATGGAGAATCTTCAGTATAAGGCAATTTTTTTTGCTGGCCGTAAGCCTTGTCAGAAGAGGCAATTATTAAACCCTTTATGGTTTTTGATGTTCTGCACGCTTCCAATACGTTCCAAGTTCCTTTGATGTTTGATTCAAATGTGGATAAGGGGCTTCTGTTGGCAGGCCCAACTATGGCCTGAGCGGCTATATGGAAGCAGAATTCAATATCATACTCATTTATTGTCCTTTCACAAGCAGCAAAATTAATAAGGTCTCCCTGTACAATGTTTACTTCCTTCTTTATGCCTAGGACATCTATGTTGCTTCTTTTTTTGATGTCCCTGATGATGGCTGTTACTTCTGCGTTTTTTTCAATTAGCGCTTTGGCTACATGGCTTCCAATAAAGCCATCAGCTCCTGTAACCAGTACCTTAGTGTTTTTCCAGTTTATTTTATCCATGGCGCATTGCCTTTGCTGTACAAATCGTTTAACTCTATGACATCCTTTAAGGTATTCATTGACTTCCAAAAACCATTATGATTAAATGCCACAATCTGATTTTGTCTTGCAAGCCCCTCAAAAGTCTCCTTTTCAAGGTCATAGCCGGGCTTTATATACTCAAAAATCTTCTTGTCCATTACATAAAATCCCCCGTTTATTAGATGGCTTAGTTTCGGCTTTTCCTTGAATTTTGTAACTTCATGCTTTTCATTTACTTCCAGGATTCCGAATGGGGAAACCAAAGGCACAGCAACTAGAGTAACAATCTTTTCGGATTTTTTGTGGAATTCTATTGTTTTATTTATGTCAACGTCACTTAGGTCATCTCCGTAAGATAAAAGGAAGGTGTTTCCTTCTATAAACTCTTTTGCTTTCATCAATCTCTCGGCTTTGTTAGCGTTTTCCCCGGTGTGCAAAAATTTTATTTTCCAGCCCTTATTGCCTTTAAAATACTCTTCTATTTTTTCTCCTTTATAGCCCAAGCAAAGTATGAAGTCTTTATGCCCAGCATCCGAATACAGCTTCATCAAGTGGTAAAGTATTGGCTTGTCCCCAACTTCTACCAGCGGCTTTGGAATCTCTTCTGTGTATTCGCTTAATCTTGTCCCTTTGCCCCCGCACAGTATTACTACCTGCATGAGTCAGGGTTACTTTGCTTTATTTAAAAAGCTTTTTGAAAACATATTTATATAGCGGTTTTATATCCTAGTTTATGGAAAAGAAGGTACTTGTAACTGCAACAACCTTTCCCAGGTGGAAAAATGACACGACTGCAGGATTTGTATATGACCTGTCTGAAAGGCTGGCGTCAAAATATAAGATTGTAGTTCTTGCTCCCCATCATAAGAATGCCAAAAAAGAAGAAATGATGGGAAGATTACTTGTTAAGAGATTTGTTTACTTCAGGCCAGAAAGACTGCAGAAATTATGCTATGGCGGAGGCATTATACCCAACATGAAGGAGAGTTTTCTGGCAAAAATTCAGATGGTTACGCTTATGTTTTCAGAGCTTTTTTCTTCATCAAAAATTATTAAAAAAGAGGGGATAGGCATGGTTCATGCACATTGGATTCTTCCTCAGGGCTTTGTCGGGGTTTTTCTTAAAAAGCGATTTAAAGTTCCTCTGCTAGTTACAGTACATGGAAGTGATTTGTTTCCTTTGAAGAACATCTTTTTTAAAAATTTACAGCACTTTGTTATAAAGAATGCTGATTATGTTACGGTAAACAGCATTGCGACAAAGAATGAGCTGATAAAGAGATTTCCGGATTATTCTCCAAAAATATCAGTTATACCTATGGGCATAGACACTGAGCTGTTCAGACAAAGAAAAGCTGCAAGGCCAAAAAAATATGAAAAAAAGAAGCTATTGCTTTTTGTTGGGAGGTTAAGCGAACAGAAGGGGCTGCAGTACCTTATTGATTCTATGAGGGATATTGTTAAATATGAGCCTAAAGTAAAGTTATTGATCATAGGAACCGGGCCATATAAAAAAGTCCTGAAAGAAAAAGCCAAAACTCTTGGCGTGGAATCCTATATCCAATATTTAGGGTCACTGCCAAAATCAGATGTAGCCCGGCACTACAATTTTTGCGACATATTTATACTTCCGTCAATCTCAAGCAAAATCGGCACAGAGGCTTTGGGTTTGTCGCTGATAGAGGCAATGTCTTCAGGATGCGCAGTTATAGGAACCAATTCCGGAGGCATACCCTACATTATTAAGGATGGCTATAATGGCCTACTAGTCCGGGAAAAGGACCATAACGATTTGTCTAATGCAATAATAACCCTGCTCAAAGACAGAAAAAAATCAAAGAATTTGGGAAGAAATGCCGCAAAATTTGCAAGGCAAAATTATTCATGGAAAATAATAGCCAAGGATTTTGCGAAAATCTATGGGAAGGCTTTACAATGAGCGCTCTAAAAATTAAATTATTTTTTTACCGCCTTTTTTCCACTGCTTGCGGAAGGGCATTTTTACGGTTTCTGTCCTTTGGCGCCAGGGTAAGGGGCTTGGGCGGTGGGACAAAACAAAAAAAACATCCCTTTTTGGTTGCAATAACCATTGATACAGAATCCGGATATGCTGATAAAAATGAAAGAAGAGTGTGGCAAAAGGAGAAGCCTACAGCATTTATTGGCTATTACTATGGAATTAAAAACCTCTTGAAATTATTTGACAAAAACAAAATAAAAACAACCTTTTTTCTTTCTACACAGTGTTTCTCCAGCAAAGGCATCGAGAATAAAAAAATAAAAAAAGAGATGGGGGATATGATAAAAAAAGGCCATGAAATTGGGCTGCATCTTCATCCAGATTCTGATTTTACAATTCAGAAAAAACTTTCTAAGCAATTTAAGGCGACCAGCGCATTTTTTTACAGTTACAAAGAAAAATTCGAAATAATAAAAGCAACCAGGGGAGTAATAAGCTCAGAGTTAGGAGAAAATGCTGAGAAAAAGCTTGTGAGCTTCAGGTGGGGAAACTGGGCCCTTGACACAGATGGAGCAAAAGCATTAAACAGACTGGGATTTAAGGTTGATAGCTCTGCTGTACCAGGGATTAAAGGGCATGATAATGACACAATGAAGTATGACTGGAGCAAAGTTAGCAGGCATTACCCCTGGAATCTGAGCATAAAGGATTACCAGGCAACAAACCACAATAATTCCGGGATTATGGAGATTCCTATTGCCACTTTCGATTTTTTCGGGTTTGGATTAAAAGCAGACCCCGTTAATTCTGTTTTGCTTGACAAGGCATTTGTTGAGTATTACAAAAATGCAGACAGATCAAGAAAGCCTTTTGTATTTGTTGTTATGACCCACACCTCAGAAGCAACTTACTCTGACGGGAAACCAACAAAAGCTCTGGAGGATTTAGGCGGTTTTATTTCATTTGCAAAAAGATACAATGTCCAGTTTGTTACATTAAAAGAGGCTTCTGAAAGGCTGAAACAGATTTAGGGCTTATATTATTTTCTGAGCATGTCTGCTATAAAGCCGAATATTACTATCTGCAGGCCAATGCTTAGCACTAGGATGTCCAGCATCATTAGCCCTAAGTGCCTGTTGACGCCTTCTCCGAATAGCTGGACATAGGCCAGGTAAAGGCCCAGAATAAAACCTGAGAAAAATATTAACGATCCAATCACACCAAAGAATTTCAGGGGCTTATAGTCCCTGTATATCCTTATTATGTTTATCCATGCTCTGGCAGCATATCCGAATGGGTTTGATATCAGCCTGCTTTTGTCAGCTCTCTTTGCAAAATAAATCGGGATTTCTTTTATTCTGAATTTTTCCTTTACAGCCCTTATAATCTGCTCCTGGGTGTATGTGTGGTCCGAGGTTATTGCTATTTTTTCAGCAACTTCTCTTGTAAAAGCCCTGAATCCGGTTTGGGCGTCTGAGATATTTATTCCACAAACATTTGAAATTACTTTTGAGAATGCAATGTTTCCCAGCCTTTTTATTAGGGGCATACTCTCAATTTTTCCCTTGAACCTGCTTCCCAGCACAAGGTCATAGCCCTTTTCTATTTCGGCTAACAGCTTTTGTATTTCTATAGGCTTATATTGCGTATCTGCGTCTATATGCACGATAACATCTGCCCCCATTTCCAATGACTTCCTTACCTCTGTCTTGAAAGTCTCGGCTAAACCATAATTTTTTGGGTGGGAAAAAACCACGGCACCTGCATTTTTTGAGACTTTAGCTGTATTATCTTTGCTGCCATCATCAACAACAAGGACTTGGTAATCATAGCCTTTGCCTTTCATTGTTTCATTAATGCCCCTGATTAAGCTTTCTATAGTCTTTTCCTCATTATATGCCGGTATCGTGATAACTATCTGCATAGTGCAAACTAACAGATATTAATTTAAATATGTTTCTAATTAAATTTTAATTTAAAAACAACAATCTTTTTAAAATAAAGTTTTTTAGCTTGTTTTATGAGCATTATAACCGTTTTATTGTTTTTTGTGTATTGTTACGGGCTAGGGTTTACTGTGTCTTCGTTTGTCAAAAATTCAGACAATTTTCTTGAGAGGAATTTGATGAGAGTAGGGTTTGGGCTTTCTTTATTGCCTTTTTTGGCATTATTGCTAAACATAATTAAAATACCCGGAGACTGGAGAATTATCTTGCTTATCAGCATTGCCTATCCTGCTTACTTTATTTTCAGGAACTATAATAAGCTTGATTTATCCGGATTTACTAAACTGAGGATAACCAAGACCAACATAAGCATCTTGGTTATGCTGCTTGTTTTTATTGGAACATTTTATGTTTATGCTTCCGGCTCGTTCAGTTATCCTTATCTTGAAGATGAAGACCCCTGGGGGCATAGCGAGGGAGTAAAATACTATTCTATCGAGAAGAATGCATTTAAAGATACAACCAAGTATGTGCGCTACATAAATCCTTATCCCCCAAGCTACGATATCTTAATGGGAATATTACACCAGACTAATGACTCTGTGTATTGGACCTTAAAGTTTTTTAATTCCCTGATAATTTCCTTAAGCATCGTTTTCTTTTATTTTTTTGTTAAGGAATTAAGCGGCAGCAGGAATACAGCTTTGTTTGCTTCATTTGCTTTAGCTTCTATACCCTGTTTCTTGAGCCATTTCATCTGGGCTCTGGCACTTACAGTGCCTTTGTTTTTTGCAGGCTTCTATGCTGTTGAGAGAATAAAGCATGACAGAAAATGGTGGATTTTAGCCGGCTTGGTTACGGTTACGGCCTTTACTTCTTCCCCTACACATAGCACCTATTTTGGGTTATTTTTTGCCCTGTACATATTTGCAAAGATTATTTCAGAGAGAAAAATACCTTTTTATCATGCACTGGCAGGATTTACTGGGCTTTTCCTTTCTTTTGCCTTTTGGTGGCTTCCGATGATAATCAGATACGGATTTTCAGGAACATTGCAGGGGCTGGGAATCATATCAAAAGCAGGCGCAGTTACTTCAGGAGGGGGAACAGGAGACAAAATTTACAGCTTTGCAGATTTTTTTGTTGCCCAGAGCCAGAATATGATTAACAACCCTGTAGGAATAGGCGTAGTTTTATCATTGCTTGTCTTTTTGGCTCTGGTTTTTGTTATTTATAAGAACTTAGATTCATTAAAGAGATATTATATACCGCTGATTTCTTTGTTTTTGATATCTGGTGGAATTATGATTTTTGCCCTCTCAAGAACCTATGTTGGGGGAGTGTGGTGGGAAGGCTCAGCACTTAACGAAAAAGTGCCTTTTTTTACATTCCTGTCAAATCAAAGTTTTCTTATAGTAGTATTGTCAGTTGCAGTTTTTGCTTTAATTACTTTGGCTTATCTTAATTATAAAAATAAAGAACCCAAGGAAAGCTACTTAATCCTGGCGCTTGTGTGGCTTATTTTTTCTTTTTATGCTGTAAATGCAGCATCGTTCCATTATAAGCTATCGCCTTTCAGGGCATGGCTACTTCTCGCAATACCTCTATCTATGTTGGCTGCTTATGGGGCGTTATCTTTAATGAATTTTTTAAAGAGGTTTGGGGTAAGCAAGGCAATTGTATTGTCTTTAATAATACTCGGAATATTTTTTACATCCACCCAGCAGAAAATAGCGGTGAATACCGCGCAATGGCCTCCCGGAGGCTTCTGGACTTCTATGGAAGAGCTGCAGGGATACCTATGGCTCAGGGAAAATATTGCACCAGAAACAAAAGTTTTTGGTTTTGTTGTGAACGGGCCTGTAATCGGGATGGATAAGCTCATATGCTACTGGTGCGAGGATATAAGGGCATTTAAGGAAAAAGGAATCAATCAAAGTGCTTCTGAGATAAACTCTTTCCTGAAGTCAAGAGATTACCCGTATCTAATTATTGACGGGCAGTTTGCCAATAAGTATGGCATAAATGAAACAAACAGGGTGGTAAATGATATAACATCTTCAGGCTTATTTAATCTGGCGCAGCAAACAAACGGGTTTTTACTTTTTAAAGTATACTAATTTATATTTTTAACACTTGATTATACAAATCAAAGAGTTTTTTTGCAGAACTCTCGGTGCTAAATTCATTACCTCTTTTTACTAGTTTTTTTAAGTCCCACTTTCTGTTAAGGGCCAAAATTATTTTTTTTGACAAATCTCCGGGATTTTTTGGCTTTACTAAGTATCCTACATCCTCCGTCACTAATTCAGGTATTCCAGCAACAGCACTTGCAACAACAGGCTTCCCGCAAGATAAGGCTTCGTATAAGACAGCAGGAAGCCCTTCCATTAAGCTTGGCAAAACAAAAACATTGCACGCATTCATGTACAATGCAACTTCATCATTCGTTTTTATCCCCAGGAATTTTATATACGGTTCAAGTTTTAATTGGGCTGCCATTTTTTTGCAAAGCTGCTCTTGATCGCCTTTTCCTATCATACAGCATAAAATGTTTTTTTCTTTTTTGACAACCTCTTCCATAGCTCGAACCAGATAAGTAACACCTTTTCTTGGGTATAAATGGCCTACAAATAAGATAATCTTCTTATCTTTTGGTAGCCGCAGTATTTTTCTCACTTTTTCCTTATCTCTGGGTTTGAATCTTCCAGTCTTTGCCCCCATCGGAATTACATAGAATTTTTTATCCCTAACACCAGATTTTTTTATTTCATTTTCTAGGAATTTACTTTGGCAGATAACAGCATCAGAATTCTTGAGTGTAATTTTTGTTAATGTTTTTGAAAACATCCTCTTTAAGTATCTAGTAACATCTTCTCCATGGACTGTCAGTAATAACGGCTTTCCATACTTTTTCTTTATCCTTATACCAATCAAACCATCTCCAAGAGGGCCATGCATGTGGGCAATATCAGGATTCCAGTCTTTCATTAATTTATCTACAAGTTTTTTTGAAAAATTATAGGATAAAAAAGCTTCGATGACCAAAAGTATATTCAACAATTTTGATAAAAATAAAATACGGGGGAACATAAAATATTTTGGGTGGTATACTTCGATTCCGTAAATTTTTTCTCTTTCTTTTATTTTTGAAAACCTATGGTAGGGATTAAAAAATTTTATTTTTGGAACATAGGCAAATGGAAACATTACCTTTATATCACAATATTTTTTTAGTTCTTGCAGTTGGTTAGGAATGAATATAGCTGATATTGGATTATACTTTGTTGGAAATGCATGGGTTATTACAAGAACTTTTATTTTTCTTTGAACCATTTTATTGTTTCCATTAAGCCCTCTCTTAAGTTTATTTTTGCTTTCCAGCCAAGCTGTTCTTCTGCCTTTTTGGCATTTAGGTATATTTCTTTGACCTCCCCTTTCCTACATTCAACATATCTCGGCTCTAATTTCATTTTAAGCAGGACTCTTATACTATTGAATAAATTATAGATAGAGATTAATTTTTCTGTTCCTACATTAAGAAATTTATCTTTCGGATTTTTATCCAAGGCCAGCATTACAGCATCTACAACATCATTAACATAAATAAAGTCCCTACCCTGGGATCCGTCCCCAAATATGGTGGGGGATTCATTGTTAAGCATGTTATGGATGAATAAGGGAATGACATGGCAACTTTTTGGTTCATCTCTCGGACCGTATACGTTAGAGAATCTCAGGCTTACAAAATCAAGATTGAAATTTATGGAGTAGTTTTGTAGGTAAAGTTCCAACGCGCGTTTTGATATCCCATAAGGGGAAATTGGGTTAATTGGGTGGTCTTCATCTGCCGGGATATATTTTGGATTTCCGTATAGTGCTCCCCCTGTGGAAAGATATGCAATTTTTTTTACTTCGAATTCTTTGCAGCATTCAAGGACATTTAGTCCTCCTATAATATTGACTTTTGCGTCATAGACTGGGTCGCTTACAGAAAGCAATACTTTTATCTGAGCTGCAGCATGGATCACTTTAGCAGGCTTTTCCTTTTTAAATACTTTCTTTAAACTTTCAATATTTTGTATATCCACTTTGTAAAATTTCGCTTTAGGATTGATGTTACTTAAATAGCCTGTTGAAAGGCTGTCAACAACTGTAACTTTGAACCCTCTGTGTATAAGCCTGTCTACTATATGGCTTCCTATAAAACCAGCACCCCCAGTTACCAATATTCTCATTTTGCAGCTTTCTTGAATTTTAGCCCCTTTAAAAACTTTATTATGCCTTTCTACTGCAAATTCCATTAATTTCGATACATATTTAAAATGAAATATGATACCTAAAAAGAAAATTTAAGGAAAATGACAGAGAAATACAAACAGACTAAAGCCATATTTTTAATATTATGTTTATTGCTTCTCATACTGTTCCTTATTCTTTATTCTGTAAATAACGAAACACAAATAATTAAAAGAATAATAAAATATAGCAAAGTTAACAATTTTTTAATCGATCCTAGTTCTTTGGCCGGGGGATACAGCCTCCAAACACAGGAGAAAGATCTAGATCTCGGAGCAAGTTTTAGTTTTATGCATATGGGCCATACTAGGGGAGACTTATACCTGCGCGAAAAAAATTTAGATCACATACAAGATCTAATAAATAAAGTTGAGCCAGATTTTATTTTGCATAGCGGGGATTTGATCCAGGATGCTTATGATTTGAATGATTGGAAAACTCAATTTTTCGAGCTTTTTAAGGATGTTAAGGTGCCTATATATATTAGCCCTTCCAACCATGAAGCTTCGGATAATTACCAAAATTATCGCTTATTTCTAAGGGATGAACTTTGGTATTCATTTGATGTAGGAGAATATCATTTTATTGTCCTTGCTTACATGGAGACTTCAGGAGAGCAGATTAACTGGTTTGTGGAGGAACTTGGAAATAATGATAAAATAATTGTGCTTTTAGGCGGCCAGAAGAACAATGTTTTTCAGGATATTATTGAACAATTGCAACCTCCCACTGTTAAACTAGTATTGGCAGGGGATGGAGTAAAGTCTTACGACTCTAGGATTGGAAATATACCTTACTTAGTGTCAAATGAGTTTTTAATCACCGTAGTTAATATTAACAATAATACAATCAGCTGGAAAAATTACTATGCCCCAGCATACTTTAAATAATCTGCTGGCCCATAATCTCCACAAGAATTATCTTAATTATTACAACTCCTTTAAAAAGTCGGATATGGGCGTATTCTTTTTCAAGCTTAAAATAAATCCGGCAATTTTTATTAATTTTATGATGCCCACAACAAATAAGTATATTGATAATATGCCAACTGCCTGCCCGTATAAGACTAAAGGAAGATTAGTATAAGGGCTTATTAGATATTCAATTCCAGCCAAAACAATTAATATCGGAACAAAAAATTCCCTACTGAATATTAAACCTCCAAAAGGATAAACACCAAATACTTTTAAGAAAATATTTTGGTCTGACCAGGAACGCCCTTTATTTATCCTTTTAATTAACCTATTTTGAAGAGATTTTAATCCTTCTTTGAGCCCGATTCCTCTTTCGATTATACCTCTCCTAAAATAAGATTTTACTAGTTCAGGCAATGCATACTCCAATGTGAAAATAATTGCTAATATTATCCCCCATGTAACATAAATCCCATTATTATAAAGATGAGCAAGCCCTACCCCTAATCCTGCTCCCAGGCATATTGGCTCTATGAAATGCCCAGCAGTATCAAAATATACTCCTTCCCATTTTCTATATTTTGTCATGGCTTTGGGGTTTTGGATTCTTGCAACCTCTCCGTCGGACATATCTAATATCTGAAATAAAATAAAAAACAAAAGCCCTAGGATAATAAAAGCATAGGTCCCTAAAGATAAGAAAAAGTACCCAATAAGGTTGGGAAAAAAGTTCATTACAGAAATTGTACTGGGGGAAATCCCCAGTTTGACAAAAGCATAGGTGAATGGGGTGGAGAATTTTCTATAAATGCTATACATTGCAGTTTTTGAATCCAAATCTTTTTTTTGTTCGGATCTAAGTTCTTTATATCTCCTTTTCATCTTTTTGGTTTTTAGGTGTTTGCACTCTTTTTATACCTTATGCTTTTATTTATGACCCTAACAGCCATATAAACAAATAAACTCACAATTAAAATATATATTGACTGCTCAGGCCATATCCAATTAAGCGTATAATTAGCATTTGAGAACGGAAAGAATAAACGAGTTCCAACTATATCAAAATGTTTCATAGTTAAGTCTGATAAAAAATGGCTTATAGACCCTATGTTAAAAAATAAAACAGTTTTAAGCTTATCATATCTGAATAATGGGGCAAGGAGTATACTTAACAGAAGCCACATAAAAGGCGTATGAAAAGGAACAAATGAAACAGGTGAAGCGGTTCCGAAATAAAAAAAGATTAGCGGTATTTTTGACAGTATATCCGGTGCTAATGCCCCCAATACAATAAGGCTTTTCTTCCTTATGTTAAACACTTCTGCCAATAACAGCCCTATAATCAAATGGGACATTAAGTCAGGCATCTTTAAAACCTCTTGCCGTAATTTTCCACTCCCTGAAGAAAATAATTATAGAAATAATAATAGCAAAAAATGAAACAAAATATAAAACATAATTGCAGTTGTAGTTATGATAATCAACCAATTCTATTATTCCATCTTTCCTATAATTTAAGAAAACAGCCGTTTCTCCTAAAACAGGTCTTCTGATACCTGAACCCATAACCTTAAGATTTGTATTGCCTACATTAATATAAAAATGGTCTTGGCTTATGTTAATAATTTTTGCCATACTCTCTGCTTTGTGGTCACCATATTTTTGAGGATTTTTGAGATAGTTAATTATAGTAAAACCTTCTTTAGCCTTATCTACATCTCTCAAATTATCATGCACATAAATAGTCAGTACTAAGATCAATACTAGAAAATACCCAATTCCAGCTAAATTTTTAACTTTATTCACATTTGAAAAGAAAGCACGAAAGCTTTTTAAAAATATCTGATTTAGCTTTTCTAATATGAACGTTATTTTGCTTGTCATAGATGCCTTAAGATCCGACCATCTGGGCATCAATGGGTACAGCAGGGATACAAGCCCAAATATAGACAAGATTGCTAATGAAGGTGTTTTGTTTAGTAATGCTATTACCCCAACACCGAGTTCAACCCCGTCTATAGCTTCAATGATGACTGGGCTGTATCCCCACTCACACGGGCTTAGGTTTATTCATAGGCAGAAACTAAACCCCAAAATAACTACTTTAGCAGAAATTTTACAGACGCACGGATATAAGACTATAGGTCATGATTTGGGCTCTGTGGGAGATGGAATTGAAAAGGGTTTTGAAGAATTTTCTTTATTACGCTGGAGAATATCAAACAAAATAAGGAGAACAATAAAAAAATTATTTTACCGGAACTATAAAATAGAACAAGCAGAAGAATTAACTCTTTTTGCAAAAAAACAGATTAAGAAACACAGAAACAAAAAATTCTTTTTATATCTGCATTATGATGATTTGCATTGGCCCTATGAACCTCCAAAACCTTTCGGCGAAATGTTTGATCCGGATTATACAGGAGACCATATCTTTAATGACTGGGATAACAAGATTAAGAGAGGAGACATGATTTTTAATAATCCTTTGCCCAAAGAAGAGATCTACCACGCAATAGCCCACTATGACGGATTAATAAGGTTTATAGACAGGCAAATTGGGGATCTAATAAGGTTCCTTGAAGAGATGAACTTGAAAGATAAAACCTTGATTGTAATAACTGCAGACCATGGCGAAAGTCTAGGAGAGCATAATCTTCATTTTCAGCATACAGTATGCTTGTATGAGGAAGGAATAAGGATACCCCTGATAATAAGCAGTCCTGATATTAAGCAACCAAAAAAAATAGAAACTCAGGTCCAGTCAATAGATATAATGCCCACCATTTTAGATATTTTAGGTATAACCTTAATAGAGACTATTGATGGAAAAAGTTTAATTCCTCTGGTAAACGGGGGTGGAGATAACAGGAAGTATCTGTTCGGAGAAAATGGGGAGCTGCTTTTTAAACAGAATAACAGAATATTTATTCCGGGAATAAAAGGCAAATGGAGGATGATAAGAACCAATGAATGGAAACTGATTTACATTCCTCATCCGGAAAAGGATATTTACGAATTATATAACCTAAAAAACGATCCAAAAGAGAAAATAAATCTGGTAGATAGGGAAGCAGAGATAGCCAGAATGCTGAAAGAAGAGCTATTTAAATGGATGGAGAGCTCAGAAGAAGATAAAGATATGGACTTGACAGATAAATCAAAGAGATTATTGAGAAAAATTGGTTATATGGAATAAGTTTTGTGTTTAATTGCCGCTAATGAAGAAATCCACAAACTCTTGGTTTATAAGGCATTTTTATTGTTTTGCCGGCTATAAGACACTTTATTTTTCTAAGTCAAGGAGCTTTCTTATTTTGGTGCCAGAAAAATACATTCCTTCACTTCTAGGCAAAAATTCAGTTTCCTTTCCAAGGCCCCTTATTTTTTCTATGACTTTCTCATTGCCTGAAATACAGACATCGAACTTAGGCAGGTTTTTAAGCGAGTCCATTTTTGTAAGAATGCCCTTTATTAATACAACCTTAAATTTGGGAAGATGCTCAAGAGCTTTTTCAAAAATTGCCTTTCTCTCTTTCTGAGATATTACATCAGGACCATCTTCGGTTATTCCGATTATTATCTGGTCATATTTAGGATATAACTGCATTAAGCTTATAACATGCCCAAGATGCGGCGGCTGGAACTTTCCGGGGAAAAATGCAACGCCTTTCTTTATTTTTTCCATCCTGCTTATCTGTTTCTCTAAGTATTTTTTCACATTTCTTTGCTCTTCTAAATACCTTATTACCTCATCAAATTCCGCTTCAATCTCTTTTATGTACTTTTTGTTATGGTCAATTTCTTCCTGGAGGGTTGCCTTCATTATATATCGGGTTACATCTGTTTTTTTCCCTTTTTCCAATTGGGATAATGGGACAGAAATGTCTGGTTTTCTGAATGGGAAGAAATGCCTGGTCGTCCTCGGGGGGTACAAATTACCGCTCATGCCCCTCTCTTTAACATCTTTCTTTGAAATATTTGCGTCTCCTTTAATTATATGCTTATGCATAAGAACAGTACCCACCCTTATGTTCTCATCATCATAATCAACAAACTTGACCGGAGCTGTTTTATAGCCATATTCCAGAAAAAACACATATCTATGGCTGCCATCCAAGACAATCCCGGTTTTTTTGTCAGCCAATATAGGACTCTTTATTACTTTGTCCTTTAGTATCATCTTGGACAAGTTCTTTAGATGTGTCGGGAAAACCAGTTCCAGAGGCCTTAATTTACTCACAGGAGCTATTTCAAATGTTTTGTTTTCTGCCATTTTATTCCTATTCCATCAGTTTTCTAAGTTTTTTATAGTTGCCGTTATATGCGATTCTGTAGTAGGTCTTGTCTAAGCCGGTTTTATTATCACAGCATTTAACTTCGAAGTGTAATGGTTTTTTTGATTTTACCATTACAAAATTTGCCCGTGTAGGATAAACTGTAAGGAAATCAAATGTTTTTAGAAGTTCATACATTTTCCTTGTACCTTCAATTATTTTTATTCTGGATTTTTCATATTCATCTTTGTTGGTTATGATAAGGTCGATAAGTGCTTCACTAACTGAATTTACGTTCCAAATAGGTATCTTATCCAGTATCTGTTTAATAAGCTCTTTATTCTCTGACGCGATATACCCGAGCCTTATGCCACAAATACCGTAGGTCTTACCTAAACTTTTTATTAAGATGATATTTTTGCCATGAGGTATATCTGGAATCTTTGTATCAACAAAATCAAGAAAACAGATATCCACAACAAATTGGACATTATTAAACTCTGATGCCAATAGTTCAATATCTTCCCGGTAGTATCCTGTAGGGTTGTTTGGGTTGCAAAAGACTACTGTGTCAACATTGTACTTCCTGATGGCTTGTCTGATCTCCTCCGTCGAAGCATTGTACGCTATAGGCACATGATTGCTTATTTCATACTCGTTAAAATTTGGTACAGTTACTAATGCTAATTTTGCGAAGTTTTGCATAAAAACTCTGATTGCTTCACAGCTTCCATTGACTGCAATTAATGGAAGGTCTATGCCCTCAAGTTTCTTAATCTTTTCAGCAATTACTTTTTGGTTTGACGGATAATATTTCAAAAGATTTTCTATTTTTTTGTTAATAGCCCCAATCATCTCTTTTGTAGGAAAATAGGGGTTTATCATAAAATAGAAATCCAATTCACTATTAACCATATGATTTGTTAGTTTCTCCTGCATTTTAACCAAACCCCTTAGGAATCTGGGCAACAATAGCAATCTATACCCCCCGCAACTGAGCCAAGGTAAGACTAAGCTACCTATTTATTAATTTTGCGGAGGTTATCCGCAATCATCGTTTTTTGGGTATTCTATGGTTACAAGGGCACTTGTTCAAATAATGTGTTTGGTTGCATAACTATTTCATAAGTTCCCCCCTTGTTGATAATTACGCTTCAGCAAACCCCATCATCCTTTCATACAGCACAAATTTTCTTCGCGCCTCTTCAATCATATTGTTTTTCTTTG
>JAHWGX010000032.1 GCA_019323655.1 Candidatus Woesearchaeota archaeon
GCAAAAAGATTTAATAAGTTCTTCCAATCATTTGGGTATGGTAGTAGGTTCTCTTTCATAGATTATCACCAAGATTTCTATGAAATGCCTACTACTTAATGATTTTTAAAAACACGAAAGTCCAGAAAAAAGAAAAGGTTTTATATATCTTAATATTAGCTATACTATAATGATACGACAGATACCAAACTCTTCAAATCAGCAAGCTACCGTGCTTTGTGTTCCCTGGTATCCACAACAAGAACAGAGTTTCTACTGTTTCCCCTATTCACTATGGATGGTAATTCAGTTTTATAAGAATGTTTATGAAAATGAATTAATCAATAAAAATACACCAAATTTAGATATCGAAGAAATAGTGAAATTATGTAAAACTGACCAAAGAGCTGGAACACGTATTAATGCTCAATTAGTAAAAACATTAAATGACAATATTAAATCCCTTAAATTCGAATTGGTCTACTCATATGATATGAAACAATTAAAAGAAGTTATTTCAAAAAATAAATGTCCTTCAATTATTATTTATGATTGTGGATTTTTACTATATAATATTCCAAGTCAAGTAGGGCATGCAGGTGTTGTAATTGGAGTTGATGATAATTCAATTTATTTGAATAATCCTTGGCTTGGTGCTGAAGTGGAAATAGATAAGGTAAAGTTTAATGATTGTTGGGAGATAGAATACAATCAAGTTTTATTAATTAAACCAAACCTTCAAACAAATTTTAATGGAGATGATTTCGATAAAGATGCAAACCCAAATACCTCTTGAAAAACCTAAGAAGGAAGATATTAAGAAAGTATCTCACTTTTTTATTAGGGAGAACTATGGTACTATACCCTCTATAGGCGAACCTATTCTTAAAGATGGTAAATGGGAAGTATCAATAAATGCTAATTACCCCAGGGTTTTGTTTAATCAGATTAAAAAAATGCCAGATAAAGTTAGATTCATGTCATTTAAAAATTTAGGGGAATTAACTCTATCAGATTCTGGACAAATAATTTCAAAACCAAAATATTATGAGATTGTAGGTTCAATTCAACAAAAGTTAAAAGAAGTTAAAGAATCTGTTGAGAAAGCACTAATTAAAGTAGCTGCTGACAAATTTTCCTTATTGAGTTTTCCAGACCATATGTTCACACCAATACAAGATATTCTTGCATGGTTAATTGTTGAAGATACTATAAAACTTGATGAGTTCTTAGGAAATATTTATGATGATATAAAAAAACAGAAATATTTACAGAATATCAAAATTTTAGAATCTGTTAAACTTGTTAAAACACAAAATGGATTAGTTCTACCAGGAGACCCACTTATTGAAATTGAAATGAAAAAAGATTTAGCTTTATCAGAAAAATTGGCAACTGCTTTAACCTATTTCTATCAAAATGGTTATGAGAATTTAGAAACAATTACTTCTTTTTTAGGCCCACATTTAATATTGTCTGGATTCGTTTTTAGAGAATCTGTCGAATGTAATGAAATAGTTGCGATTAGTGAGAGTGGTTTTAAAGAGATTATAACTGAGTATTATCCGTCTGATAAAGCAAAGCTTAGTAAAGTACCTAGATATTTGTTACAATTAGAGTCAATTGATATTCTAAGACCAAGTAAGAAAGTAGCAAATTCTTGGGAGCCTAATCCAACTATATTTGAAAAATTAAAAGGTGAGGAAGACATAATTGCTCCAATCCAAGAGATGATTATACAATAAGAGTTTGGGCGCATTCATTTTCTATTAGTACATTTGCCTTGAGTAATATTTCACTTAAACACCCATTAAGCATATTTTATCTCATTTAATTATAATCCCACTTACTCATACTCAATCGTTGCAGGAGGTTTCTGAGAAATGTCATAAACAACCCTATTCACGCCCTTGACTTCATTTAAAATTCTTGAAGAAATTTTTTCCAGTAAATCATGCGGCAATTTTGCCCAGTCTGCTGTCATTGCGTCTTTTGAGGTTACTGCCCTCAGGCTTATTATGTACTCATAAGTTCTTGCATCCCCTTTTACTCCGACCGCTTTTACCGGGATCAATGCCGCAAAAGCCTGCCATACCTTATCGTAATAGCCTGATTTTTTTAATTCCTCAATAAAGATGTAGTCAGCATTCCTTAATATCTCCACTCTTTCTTTTGTCATCTCTCCCAGAATCCTTATTGCAAGCCCCGGCCCGGGGAAAGGGTGCCTTAATACAATGCTTTTCGGAATTTTAAGCTCTTTGCCCAGCTCTCTTACCTCATCTTTATACAGCTCCTTCAGCGGCTCCAGAACTTTGAGCTTCATCTTTTCTGGCAAGGCAACATTGTGGTGGCTTTTTATCTTGTCAGCATGCTTGCTTGGCTGCGCTGTTTCAATCCTGTCAGGGTATATTGTTCCCTGCCCAAGAAATTTTATCTTCGGGTTTTTCCTTTCAAGCTCCATTACCTTTTCCTCAAAAGCCTCAATAAACGTATGTGCAATAATCTTTCTTTTCTCCTCAGGGTCCTTAATGCCTTTCAATCTTTCTAAAAACAATTTGGAAGATTCCACCATATGAAAATGCCTGAACCTAAATTTTTTAAATGCCTTTTTTACTTCTTCTGCCTCGTTTTTTCTTATCAGGCCGTGGTCTATAAAAACGCAGTAAATCCTGTCCCCAATTGCTTCATGCATCAGGATGGCTGCTACTGTGCTGTCAACGCCGCCGGAAGTTCCCACTATTACATAGCCGTCTTTCACCTCATTCTTTATGTCATTTACAAGCTTATTTTTTAAATCTCCAATAAACCAGTCCCTTTTGGCTTTGCAGATATCAAACACAAAATTTTTCAGGATCTGCATGCCTTTCGGCGTATGCGCAACTTCTGGATGAAACTGAACCCCATAAAGCTCTTTCCTGCTGTTTTCAACTGCTGCTGTAGGGCATGTTTCTGTTATTGCCAAAATCTCAAAATCCTGAGGCAGGCTATTGACTAAATCACCATGGGACATCCATACCTGCTCTTCTGCATTCAGTTCTTTCAGCAGTCTTCCCTGTTTTTTAACATGCAATTCCTTTTTTCCATACTCTTTCAGTTTTCCAGGAAAAACTTTGCCGTAGTGCTTCCCGATTAATTGCAGGCCGTAGCATATTCCCAAAACCGGAATCCCCAGTGTCAGGATGTCTCTGCCAATCTGCGGGCTGTTTTTTTCATAAACCGATGCAGGCCCGCCCGAGAGAATAATGCCTTTTGGTTTCAGCCTTTTTATTTCATCAGCTTTTATATCACAAGGCTTTATTTCTGAATAAACTCCCAACTCGCGAACCCTCCTCGTAATGAGATGGGCTACCTGGCTGCCAAAATTTATGATGATTATCTGTGTCATTTTTTGCAAGCTTGGACAAAACCCAAAAACAATGGAGCAGGGTCCTCCAGTCTGCTCTTAAACTCAGGATGCGCCTGGGTTGCAACAAAGAATTTATGCTTCTCCAGCTCAATAAATTCCGCTAAATGAGTCTTGTCCCTCCTTATATGAAATCCTGAGAAAATTAAGCCTTTCTTTTCCAATAAGCTTAGGTATTTTGGGTTTACCTCATACCTGTGCCTGTGCCTCTCTAAAATAACAGGCTTGTCTTTTTGGATAATGCCGAGCCTAAACCCTTCCTTAATGTTTTTCAGTCTTTCTGCGTCCTGCCTAAGCCTTTCTTTATACAATTGCAGCACTCTCGAGTTTTCTTTTAAGACTGCAGCATATGCTCCCAAGCGCATTGTTCCCCCATATCTGCTTTCCTGCATTAGCTGCTTTTGGGATGGCAAAATGTCAACAACAGGATAAAGCGTTTTTGGATCAACCTCAGTTGTGTTTGCATTTTTTAAACTGCAGGCATTTCTTGCAAATTCAACCACAGCCAGTTGCAGGCCGTAGCATAATCCTAAAAACGGAATGTTGTTTTCCCTTGCGAAATTTATTGCTTTTATTTTCCCTTCCACACCGCTTGAGCCAAAACCTCCGGGGATTATTATGCCGTCAAATTCCTTTAGTTTATTTATTGCCTTGTCTCCATTCTCAAATGTTTTTGAGTCCAACCAGTAAATGCTTACCTTTGTATCAAGCTGGGCTCCGGCATGGATTAAAGCCTGGTTTATTGAGATGTAGGAATCCGCTAAGTTATAGTCCCCTATGTCAATATATTTTCCTACTATTGCTATTTTTGTTTCTTTTTCTGATTTTTTTATCCTATCAACAAGCTTTTGCCAGTTTCCAAGGTCAGGCTTTTTCTTTGGCCTTAGCTTCAGCTCTTTTAGGATTTTTATGCCAAGTTTTTCTTTTTCCAAATCCAATGGAATTTGGTATATTGTATCTATGTCCGGTTCTGAGATGACATGCTCGGATTTTATGTTTGCATACAGCTCTATTTTTCTTTTTCTTACTTTGTCTAAGGGTTTTTTTGCCCTGCAGATTATAAAGTCAGGTATTATGCCGTTTTCTGAGAGCATTCTTATTGCCTGCTGTGTCGGCTTTGTTTTCATTTCCTCAACATGGGAAGGAATGGGCAAATATGTTACCAATGCGTAAACTATGTTTTCTTTTCCTATCTCCCTTTCCAGGCTTTTTACTGTAAAGAGGTAGGGTATGTTTTCATAGTCCCCGACTGTCCCTCCAATCTCTACCAGGCAGACATCGCAGCCTCTTGACGCTTTTTTTATCCTATGCTTTATTTCATTGGGAATGTGGGGTATTAGCTGAACAGTTTCACCCAGGTAAGCTCCGCTTCTTTCCCTGTCTATAACCGCCTTGTAAACCTGGCCTGTCGTTATGTTGTTGATTTTTGGAATGTCTGTGTTAAAAAACCTTTCATAATTTCCCAGGTCCTGGTCTATTTCACCGCCGTCATCAGTGACCCAGACTTCGCCGTGCTCCGTAGGCCTTAATGTGCCCGCATCGTAATTTATGTAGGGGTCTATCTTTACCGCAGTTACCTTGCAGCCGTATTCCTGGAGTATTTTTCCTATAGCTGCTGTTGTAACCCCTTTTCCAACCCCGGATATTACTCCACCGGTTATAATGATAAACTTAGTCATAGACAACGCCTCCTTAAGAAATCAGAAGAAATTCCAAACTCAAAATTTTTCCCGGTTTTTACTAGCCGCATACAAACAAAAACCAAAGAAAGTTTATTAAGCTTTCGGTTTTTTTAATTGCGCTTTGTAATAATACACTGTTTATAGAAGGAATTTCCGTTGTTATTCTTTTAACAGCTTTCTTTAAATCGTTATACAGGACTTCAATTCTATAATCAGTTCTTGTTGCAAGAAAACATGTACTAAAGTTTGAAAGGAAATAAAAGATTAATTATCTAGGTGACCACATTTCTTTATCTCTTTATTTTTGTAGCCACCTTTCTTAGAATACTAAATATACTCAATCGTGCTTGGCGGCTTTGGGGTAATGTCGTAAACAACCTTGGTTACAGAAGGAATTTCAGTTGTAATCCTTTTAACAACTTTTCTTAAAACATCATACGGAATTTCTGTTATGTCGGCAGTTCTTGCATCCTTGCTTTCAACGCACCTTACTGCAATTATATTCCCATAGTTTCTTCCCCTTATATTTTCTTCGCCTTTCATTGTGGCTTGGTCTTTAAATAAAACTGCCAGGCATTGAAATGGCTTCAAGGGCATCAGCTCTTCTTCAACAATTGCATTTGCCTTTCTCACAATTGCTACCCTTTCCCTTGTCACTTCCCCGATTACACGGCCGCTTAACCCCGGGCCCAGAAAAGGCATTGTGTTGAATCTTGTTTCCGGAAGCCCCAGGGCTTTTCCAACCTCCCTCACTTCCCACTTGACCAAATCAATCAACGGCTCAACAACCCTGTAGCCATATTCCTTTTCAGGGTCAATCCCTATCTGGGATAGGATATTGTGCTGTGTTTTTATTCCTGCCTTGGTTTCCTCTATGTCAGGCTTTATTGTCCCCTGCAGCAGGCATTTTGCCTTTTTCTCTCTTACCGCTTCTCCCAAAACCCTGTAGAAAGTATCCCTGAATATTTTTCTCTTTTTTTCTCCTTCTTCCACGCCTTTTAGCGCGCCAAAAAACCTTTCAGAAACATCTTTGACTTCCACTTTTATCCCGAGCTTTTCAAAACTGGATTTTATTGTCTCCGGCTCATTTTCTCTCATCATTCCGTCATCAAGAAATATGTTTTTTACTTTATCTCCAAGAGCTTTATGCGCGAGTATAGCCACAACAGAGCTGTCAACCCCTCCGGACAGAGCATTAACTGCAGTATCACTGCCAACTGCTTCCTTTATCTCCTTTACTTTTTCCCCTATAAACTTTTTCACATCCATTTTAACTGCCTAGGTGCATATCAAATCTAATTTGCCGTTGTCTGCAGCATTTCTTATTTCCATTGCAATCCTTTCTCCGTATGATATCGGCTTTTGGTAAAGATATGCAGAGTAAGGCGTGAACATTGTTCCGGGGCTTCCAGGGATTCTCATGGAAACATCAAAAATTACAATATCTTCTTTGCCTTCTTCCGCAACAACTGCGCCCTGCAGCGCAAAAGGCCCTATTATCCCGGGCTTGTGCAGCTTTTTTGCCGCTTCAACAAATTTCTCGCCAATGCTAAAAATTTTCTCAAGCAGGGACTCTTTTGTTGTTACAGCAATATGGCCTGTTTCTATCAGTTTTGGCTTGATGAACTTTAAGGCAGCCATCTGGTCAGTTGCCGGAAGCCTTATTAAGCCATCCAAGTTGGTCTGCCTCCTTGTGTCAGTTCCCATAAGCTCCAGCTCATTATCCAAAACACTGTAAAAATAATTGAAGTTTACATGCGCCCCAACAGCATACTCCTCTATTACTGCCTTCCTCAGGCCTTCTGCTGTTATTATTTTTTTGTTCAGCAGGTCATTGGATTTTTCCCTGTAAGTTTCATAGCTGTCGGCAAAGAAAAATGCCCTTTCATACCCCCTTTTGGCTTCAGCGACCTTTACAATAACAGCCCTGTCAATTTCCCCGGCAGTTTTAAAGATTTTTGGAATCCTTATTCCGGCCTTCTGCAGGATATAATACTGGTTTTTTGGGACGTCCCTTTCTTCAAGCTTTACCATTCCCCTTGTGCCGAATATAGGCACCAGAAACTTGTTTTCAATCTCGTCAAAGTTGCAGTAAACCCAGAAATACCTGTTATGAATAAATATCGTGTTTAATTTTCTTAGCTTTTCCTGCACTTCCTTCTTAACGATATCCCTGAACTTGTCCACTAAAATAATCTCATCTATTATTCCCTTGTTATCCCTTGATTTGTAGTATTTTTCATATGTTTTTTCCCTTCCCTTTTGGCAGACAGCAACTGTCCTAAACCCGTTAATCTTTGCGCCTCTGCATATATCAAGCGCAGAATGGCCACCAAGAGTGCCAATAGTTATATTGCTCTTGTCGTAGCTTTCCAGTATTTTTTTTATTTTTTCTTGTGTTAGCATTTTTATTTATTTGGCCCACAGTGATTTGAACCATTCCACAATTTTTTTAAAAAAGTTGCTTTTTTCCTTAGGTGCTGGTTGCGGTTCTTCAGGCTCTTGTTTTATTTCTTGTTCTTCATCCGTACCATTTCCATCCTCTTTTTGTTCACTGATTTTTTTGTTTAAATCTTCAATTATTTTTTGTTTTTCTTTTTCAGCATCAGTCGCTTCCTTAGCCTCAGCCTGCTCTTCCTCTTCCCGGGTTTCCTCTTCATCTATGGTAACCACAAACTTCTCTCCGCTTAAGCTGTAATCCTCGTAATTTGTTAAAACATTTACCGCCTCCTGTATGCCTTTATCGCTGCCGCTCATTATAACCCCATACACATTTGCATTGTCCTCAAACAATCTGATAACAGCCTCTCCTTCTTCAAGGCCCTTATCACATGGTTCAGGCTCGCCCATTATCTTTGAAGATAACTGATTATGGCACGCACTGCCTATCAATATTAAATTTTGGTCTAAAGTGGCAACTTCACTTGCTAATTTAGTGTAGCCACTTACCGGTTTTTCCAGGTATTTTCCAAAGAATAAGGCTAAATTAGTTTGTGCAATGACATCGGATGATGGCGCTTCGTCTCCTACAACTATCAAAGAGTTTAAGCTGCCTTTTTTAATAAACATTTCAGGAAAATCAGACAAATCTTTTTTTACTAAATTTGAATACTCTAATTCAAATTCCCCTTGGGAGTTCTTAGTAACCTCTATCTGCGTTCCTTTGAAGTTATAGTCTTGGAAGTTAGCTAAAACATTTGCAGCATTTCTTATACCCCAATAAGAGCTGGCTGTAACTAACAGTTGATAATGCCCTTTTTTGTTTGTAAACCTTATTATCCCAATATTCACATCTATATCAGCAGAGCAGTCTGAGGGGTTATCCATTAGCTCTGAGGAAATGGGATTATTGCAGGGGCTTCCAATCACTATTAAATTCTGAGCATATATGTCAGATATTTCATTGCTGAGTTTAGTAGATTTAACATTAATACCCAATTTTTGTATGCTTAATGCTATATCGGATGCAGCGATTATATCTTCTGCTACAGCTTTGTCTCCCACGACAATATACCCATCAAATCTATCGCCTTCTATAAACATATCCGGGTAATCAGACATGTCCATAGCGCAAACAATATTAATCAGACAAATAAAAATCACTAATTGCAATAGCAGTTTTTTCATATTTTCACCCCAAAACCTTATTCAGCTTATTTTGCTTAATAGCAGTCTTGATTTCCCTAGCAATCCTCCTTCCGGTGCTCATCGGCTCGGTGTACTTTAGCCATGTATATGGGCTTCCCTCGATATAGGGGTTGGTTCCTGCAACAATTCTCGCGGAAATCTCAAAAGTGTAAATCTCTTCCTCTGGAGTCATTATTGTTTCAAGGCAGAAAGGCCCCCATAGCCCTCCGGGAGTCATTTTTTTGCTTACTTTGACTACTCCCTCGCCCATATCAATAATCCTTGGAAGGAATGATTCCCTTACCACAACAGGGATGTTTCCAACTATCACATAGCTGGGGTCAACTTTTTGCGCAGGCAGAGCAAACTGGTCTCTTGCAGAAACCCTCCCAAGGCTGTCAACATTGCTCTCATACCTTTTGTCAAAACCCATTACCTCAAGCTCATTCGTCAGGGAAGAGTAAAAGTAATGAATATACATATGCACACCTAAGAGGTATTCCTGTATAACATAATCCTGCTCTTTAGGGTGCAGCTTTATTTTTTTGTTGAAGTCCCTCTCATTTTTTGCCAGAAAATAGCCTTTGCCCCCTCTTGCGCCGTGGAATTTTACGATTACGCTCCTGTCAATTTCCTTTGGGCTTTTGAAAATTTTCGGAAGCTTCAGGCCAGCCTGCTTCAGCCATGTTCTTTCAATTTTTCTGTCAGACTCAAAACGCAGAATATTCTTGTTGCCATAGTATGGAATCTTCAGCTTCTCCAGCTTGTCTGTGCCTAAATAAGCAATCAAGGATGCGTGGGGGATAAAGATTGCCTTCTTTTTTATCAGCATGTCCTGTATGCCAATCAGCTCAGCGTAATTGTTTATGGTTATAATTTCATCTGCAACCTTGAAAAGCCTGTAAGGCTTTTCCCTGCCCTTTATGCATACCGCTATCGTAGAAAAACCTTCGTCATGCGCTCCTTTGAGTATCTGTAAAGCAGAATGAGATCCTATTGTAACAATTTTATAGTCTTTAGTTTTAACCATATCATAAGGGGGCAATAGGGTTTTATAAACCTTTCGCTTAGCTGGGCTTTGAAGCGATGAGAATTCTTTTAAGCTGATTTTATCAACTTAGCCAGGTAAAAAGGAGGTGTTTAAGATGAAACAAATGGAGTTATTTGCGGGATTGGACATGCATAAAGATTCAATCACTGCAACAATAAAAGATGATGCAGGAAATCCTGTAAGGGTTTTGAA
>JAHWGX010000033.1 GCA_019323655.1 Candidatus Woesearchaeota archaeon
AATATTTATATTCTATATAGAAAATAAATATTAAATAAAAAAAACAACTCACACCACCACTACACATTCCATAAGAAACACACCACTCTGTGTTGTTATATTAGTAAGCTTTTTGTTATTTTATAGTAATAAAAATAGTAACCTTTAAATATACATAACTAATACCTTGATGTAATATGGAAAGCGACACAGAAACTATAAAGAAAACAAAACTATTTGGTCTAAATACCTACGAAGCCAAGATTTGGACAGCTTTACTAAGCCGCGGTGTTTCAACAGCAGGAGAGCTTTCTGACATAGCAAATGTCCCAAGAAGCAGAAGCTATGATGTTCTTGAAAGTTTGGAAAAAAAGGGCTTTGTGGTTATGAAGCTTGGCAAGCCGATAAAATACCTTGCAGTTCCTCCAAAAAATGTTCTGGAAAACACCAAAAAACAAATAGAAAAAAACACCAAAAAAAATCTATTGGAAATCCAAAATAAAAGTTTCAACGATCTTATAAACAACTTCCAAAAAATACACGAAAAAAATATAAACCAAATCAAAAACCTAGTGGCTGTCTTAAGGGGGAGAAAAAATATCTACAAACACCTTAACTTTCTGTTTAAGAATGCTAAGAAGGATATAGTGCTTTCTGGAGAGCCCCAGCCAAAAGAGCATTTAGAGGTAACAGACAAACCCAACGACAATGCAAAAATCACAATAAAAAATCCTGGCAACGGCCCAAGAATGTGTCTGGTGGGTGAAGATGACACAATCATATTCCCAATGAGAATGGAAGATGTTCATCCTGACTATGATTTAAGTGTCTGGATTAAAGATAAATACACCACAAAATTCCTAAAACAGCTGTTGTTATCGTCTTCTTGATTAAACTTTTAAAAGTTAATACGAAAAGTTTTTATATAACAGTCTTTTAAGGCAAACAGTACACAACCAAAAAGAGGTGGTTCAATTGCCTTTGACTATCCAGGAAATTACCTTGGCCATAATTGTAGGGACTTTAGGAGCCATAATATACTCACTAAGGGTTCTTGTCCTTATGGAGAGAAGAGTTGCGAGAATAGAGATGCACATAGAAAGGGTTGTTAACAAGATAATGAAGGAAGAGGTCAAGATTGAAAAATCTTTAAAGAAGAAATAAGATTTATTTTGATATCATCTCCTCAAACAATAGCCCTTTGCTTTTAGCAGTATCAACATCAACAACAAAACTTTTGCCTGTCTTGGTTGTGTCTTCTAAGGAGATAAAATACCAATCATGGCCTTTAAACTTCACAGCAACCCAAGGTTCAGCGCCGAAAACATTGGCAAACTTTCTCAATTGCTCCGCATCCTCATTGGGCAAATATTTGCTTTTTCCTATGCAGGTTTTGCATTCAATTGCCAGCATCCTTAATTTGTTTGATGCCAGAATATCAGCAGAGGGGTATCTCATAGAGCCGCTGCCGGCAACCCTCACCGCAGACCAGGAGCCGGTGCTCCAAAATTTATGCAAAAGGTCCCTCTCTGCATTGATTCCCTTGCTTTTATGAGACATGTTAAAAATCCGCCTGGAAATCTAAATAAACAATATTCTTTTTGTTATCTTGTGTTTCATAAATTAAGTTTCATAAAATCTTTCCCGCATAGAACATTATCAAAATAATTCCTTGCGTCCTCTTCAAGCTCATGCGAGTCTTTGTACCTCGCGCTGAAGTGTGTCAAAACAAGTTTCTTAGTATTGCTTCTGTTTGCCAGCTCAGCAGCCTGTTTTGCCGTCATATGCCCGTATTCAAGCCCTTTATCCTCCAGTTCAGAGGAATATGTAGCTTCGCATACAAGCAAATCAGAATTTTCAGCCAGTTTATCGGCGCCTTTGCAGGGAACAGTGTCGCTTATAACAGTCACTTTTTTTCCTTTCAAGACATACGTAGCTTTGCCTGCGCTTATTTTCTTCCCTTTCCATATAATGCTTTTGCCATCCTGCAATTTGCCCAATAAGGGCCCTTCCGGAACACCAAACTTTTTTATTGAGTTTAGATTTATTTTTCTTTTGTCTTTTTCCCTTATGCTGTACCCTAAAGTTTTTATGTTGTGCTCTAATGGCTCGGCTTCTAAAATAAGGTCATCACTCTCAAAGAATTTCCCGCATTTAACATCATAAATCTTTAGGTCTATCCTCCTGTCAAATATGAAAGCTTCAAACATTTTTTTCATAAATCTTCTTGTTCCTGCAGGGCCGTAAATCTGTAGTGTTTTTTCATAGCCAGCGGAACTCATGCTTTGTATCAGGCCTGGCAGCCCCAAAACATGGTCCCCATGCCAATGGCTTATAAGAATTTTTGTGATTTTGGTCAACTTAACTCCACCAATCTTCAGCTGCCTTTGCGTTCCTTCCCCGCAATCAATAAGAATCCCCTCAGAGCCGTAGCTAATCAAGATGCTTGGCTGGTTCCTTTCCTTTGTGGGCACCATTGAAGAAGTGCCTAAAAACAGTATTTCCATTTTAATAAGTAACACTAAACCTATTATAATTCTTTTTGTTTATTGAGGCTGAGAGTTTTATAACCTTTTTGGTCTTAAAGTTATGTGCTAACCCAAAAACAATAACATTTTTAAGCAAAACCGAACACCTTCAAACTAAAAATGAAGAAGGCCAAGGAAACCAAAGAAAAAGAGCAAATAAGGGCTGAAATAATCAGCGGCAAGGTGTTAACTGAAAGCTCTGATGCGTCAAGAGAGTTATACAACCAAAGCAGATACGGGACTTTGCTTGACAACGGCAAGTTGCAGTTGTCTCTTATAGAGGCGCTTTATCTTATGGAAAAGAACACTATAACCATATACAAAACCAAACACAAAGAGATGAATTTGGATGAGTTCTCCAAAAAAGCAAAAAAACTAGAGCCTAATTTTTGGGTTAGGTTTTGCGTCTATAAAGACATAAGGAACCGGGGTTATATAATAAAAACAGCATTGAAGTTCGGGGCAGACTTCAGGGTTTATGACCGCGGCGTCAAGCCCGGCGAGGACCACGCAAAATGGATTGTTTATCCGGTTTATGAGGGGTCTACATTAACCTGGTACGAATTCGCGGCCAAGAACAGGGTTGCACATTCAACAAGAAAACGCTTGCTGATTGCAGTAGTTGATGACGAAAACAGCGTTTCTTACTGGGAGGTCAGGTGGGTAAGGCCCTGACACAAAAAATATATAAAAAATCACTTCTTTCTTTGCTCTTATGGATATCAATGAGAGAATTCTGGCTATTGTCCGGGAAAAAGGCCCTGTTTTGCCTGTCAGGGTGTCAAAGGAAATCAACGAAAGTATAATAATGGCTTCCGCAAGGCTCTCAGAACTGCTGTCAAGAAAGCAGATAAAAATATCAAGCCTTAAGGTCGGCGGTTCTCCGTTGTACTATTCTCCTGGGCATGAGCACAAACTTCAGGATTTTGTAGACAACCTCCATGAAAAGGAGAAAAAAGCATACCACTTGCTGAAGCAAAGCAAAATCTTAAAAGACTCTGATCAAGACCCGGTTGTAAGAGTTGCTCTGAGGGGAATAAAAGACTTCGCAGTGCCTTTGCAGGTTAATTATGAGAACAAAGCAGAGATTTTCTGGAAATGGTACCTGACTGACAGCAAAGAAGCGGAATTGCTGATAAGAGAAATACTGACAGCAAAAGAAAAAATCACCCCGGAAAAACTACCGGAAAAGCCAGAAGAAGAAAGAAAAGAGCCGATAGAGCTGAAAAAAGACACAACAAAAAAATTTAGGAGCACTATAGATAAAGATACCTTTTTGAAAGAAGTCAATAACTTCTTTGGCAAAAACAAAATTAATATCATTGAAACCTACAACACAAAAAAGGCATCAGAAATTGATTTTGTAATCGGGCTCCACACATCTATAGGCACTGTAAAATATTTTTGCAAATCAAAAAACAAGAAAAAAATAAATGATTCAGACATTAGCACCGCCATCTTGCAGGCGCAGTCAAAAAATCTTCCCCTCCTTCTGCTGGCTAACGGGGAATTGACAAAAAAAGCAAATGAACTGATTAATCAGGAATTTAAAAACATAACCTTTAGAAAAATATAAAATGGGAGTAGCATTCAAAGACCTAATAAAACCAAAAGAAATAGATTTAGGATTTTTGAAAAATAAAATTATAGCCATTGACACATACAACATTCTTTACCAATTCCTGGCTACAATAAGGGGGATAGACGGAACTCTGCTCGCAGACTCAAAAGGAAACATAACATCACACTTAGTTGGCTTATTCTCAAGAACCACAAGTTTAATGCAAAAAGGAATCAAGCCAGTTTTTGTATTTGATGGAAAGCCTCCGGAATTAAAGCAAAAAGTGCATGAGCAAAGGAACAAATTAAAATCAGAGGCAGAAAAGAAATTTTTGGAAGCTAAGAAAAAAGAGGATAGGGAGGAAATGAAAAAATATGCTCCCAGAACCTCAAGGCTGAGCAAAGAGATGGTGGAAGAGGCAAAAAAAGTTGTTTCCCTGTTAGGGCTTCCGATTGTGCAGGCGCCTTCGGAAGGAGAAGCCCAGGCAGCTTATATGGTAAAGGAAAATAAGGGTTTTGCAGTCGGAAGCCAGGATTTTGATTCCTTGCTTTATGGTGCAACAAACTTGGTCAGGAATTTGTCTATATCCGGCAAAAGGAAAAAAGGAAGAGCAATAGGATATGAAAATGTTAATATAGAGCTAATAGGCCTGCCAGAAAATCTGAATAGTCTGGGCATAGATATTAATCAGCTTATAGCGCTTGCAATGGTTATAGGAACCGATTATAATCCTGGAGGAATCAAGGGTGTTGGCCCAAAAAACGCATTAAAGCTTGTTAAGCAGCACAAAACAGATTTTGACTCTCTGTTTAAGGAAGCAAGATGGGAGGATTTTTTTGATTTTCCGTGGACCGAAGTTTATTACCTAATCAAAAAAATGCCGGTTACAAGCGATTATAAACTAGATTGGGGGGAAGTAAATGGTGAGGAGCTGTGTAGGCTTCTGGTAGAGCAGCACGACTTCTCAGAGCAGCGCGTAAAAACCGCCCTGGAAAAACTTAACAAAACCACAGCAGAAAAACAGCAAAAATCATTGGGAGACTTCTGAATGCCAAAAAAACTAAAGGATTTTCTAGGGAAAAAATTAACAAAAAAAGAATTATCTTTAATACCTTCATCCTACGACATAGTCGGCTCAATTTTAATATTTTCAGACTTCCCTCGGGAACTGGTTAAAAAAGAAAAATTAATCGGAGAAGCTTTACTGGGGCAGCATAAACAAATAAAATCCGTATTCAAAAAAACAGAAAGCTATTCAGGAAAATACAGGACACCTAAATTAAAGCTTTTGGCAGGGGAAAACAATAAAGAAACAATATACAAAGAAAACAATATAAGGTTAAAATTAAACGTGGAAAAAGTCTATTTTTCCCCCAGATTGAGTGAAGAAAGAAAAAGAATAACCCAACAGGTAAAGGAAAATGAAGATATTCTTGTTATGTTCTCTGGCTGCGCCCCTTATCCCTGTGTAATCTCAAAAAACACCAGAGCCCGAGAAATTTTTGGGATTGAAACAAATCCTTTGGGCCATAAGTACGGAATGGAGAACCTTAAGCTAAACAGAATACATAATGTTGTCCTGATAAACGGTGATGTCAGGAAAGTAATGCCCCACTTATTCCATTATCTCATAGGTTTAAAGTCATCAGATAAGGAAATCCAGTTGGAAAAAAGGTTAAAGTATCATCCTGTTGTAATGGAACTGCACTTATTTGACGATGACTTATTTGCTGGAAAGGAAAGGCTGGAAAAAACTATTGGAAAACTAAAGTCCAAGGGCATAAATGTGGTCCTGCACATGCCTTTCTGTTCTGGCGGAAAAAGGTATTCCTTAGCAAAAAAAGACGCATCAAAAGAGCTTATCATGCTCGGTGCTCTGGGGGAGATGTGCAAAAAACACCATATAAAGGCAATTGTTCATCCCGCGCAGGATACCGGGGAAAAAGAAATCAAGAAAATGCTCGTCTCCAATCTTAAAAGGCTGGAAAAATACTATGATTATTTTTATTTTGAAAACTCTTCCAAAGGTATATTTTCAAAAACATCAGATATAATCCGGATAGGCAGGAAATCCGGAATGAAAAACATGTGCATAGATACCTGCCACCTTTTTTTGGCTTACAGGGATAATAATAAGATAGCCCGCCATATAGCATCGGTAAGGAAAGAATTCAATACTTATTTTCATCTGAACGATTGCGACCTGAAGACCCACTCATGCCAGATAGGCAGGGGTTATATAGATTTTTCAAAAATTCTTCCGTATGTAAACTTAGGCGTTACAGAAATAACAAGCGCTGACGAAAATAATCCAAGAGAGATGATAAAGAGCTACCTTGAGTTAGAGCACAGCCTGAAGAAATTCGACAGGATACTAATGCCCCTGCCAAAAGGAGCAGAAAACTTTTTGGGTTTAGCATTAGGCAGCATCAAGAAAAACGGAATAATACACCTTTACTCCTTTGCTGAAGAAAACAAGTATGAACACATAACTAATTCAATAAAAACGGAATGCAAAAAATCAGAAAAACAATGCAAAATTTTAAAGATTACAAAATGCGGGCAGTTTTCTCCGAGGGTCTACAGGATATGTGTGGATTTTAGGGTAAAATAGTATCCTGTTAGAAAAGATGTGTGCGCTCAGAAGTTACTTTCCGTATATCATTGACTTTCGTCTCAACGGGTGTTCACGATATCATCGCGCACATTACAAAAGAAAGTGAAGCAAGTATTTAATGCTTTTCCCAAAAATCAAAAGCCTAACCAAACATCCTCATATAATCTTCCCCCTCTTCCTGCTCCTCCTGCTTTACCTTATCTATGCCTTTTAAGAAGTCTTTTCTTGTTGCTGAAGTTCTGTTTTCCCTGATTGCAAAATACCCGGCTTCTGTGCAGACAGCTTTTATTTCGGCTCCGGATAAATCTTCCATAGCCGCAGATAAGCTCTTTAAGTCTATGTCTTTGCTTAGGTTCATATTCCTGCAGTGGATTTTCAGAATTTCCAGCCTCGCTTCAGTTTTGGGTATTGGCACTTGTATAAGCCTGTCTAATCTGCCGGGCCTTATAACTGCCTGGTCAAGAATGTCTTTTCTGTTTGTGGCCCCTATAACCTTGACATTGTCAAGCGGATTAAAACCGTCTATTTCGGCAAGCAGCTGCATGAACGTCCTGTTTACTTCTCTTTCCCCGCTGGTTCCTATCTCCATTCTTTTGGCAGCTAATGCATCCAATTCATCAATAAAAACAATAGAAGGGGCTTTTTTCCTTGCCAGCTCAAATATCTCCTTTACCATTTTTGCCCCCTCACCGATAAACTTCTGCACAAGTTCAGAGCCCACTACCTCTATAAAAGTTGAATTTGTGGATGAAGCAACTGCCTTAGCCAGCATAGTTTTTCCAGTGCCGGGCTTTCCGTAAAGCAGAATTCCTTTTGGCGGGGTAATCCCGACTTTCTTGAACAATTCCGGCTTTTTTAGCGGCAGTTCAACAACCTCTTTTATTTCCTGCGCCTGAGGGTCTAGGCCGCCTATATCCTCCCAGGAAACTCTTGGCTTTTCCACTATCACAAAGCTCTCTATGTCAAACTTCTTTGTGATTGGGACTTTTTTTATGATTGCCAGATTTTTCTGGTCAGCTAAAACCATGTCGCCCGGCTTGACTTTGCCGCACTCTTTCAGAATCTTGACATAAAACTGGTTTCCGTTTGGCAGCTTTATCACAGCCTCCTCCCCGAAAACATTTCTCACCTCGGAGACCATTAAAGGCAGAGCCTTCAATCTGTCAACATCCTCCTTCAGCTTGCTTACAGTTTCCCTGAGAATTCTGTTTTCTTCGCTCATCCCATTCCCATTTGCGCTGTAGCTGTATATCACGCTGTCAATAATATTCTTTTCTTTTGTTGCCATCCACTTTCAGATTCTTTTTCAATTTAAATACCTTTGGGTGTTGCCTTATCTTTTCGGAAATTATTTAAACAACCTTGTTAAAAGCCAAGGATATGGATATTTTTGAATGGGTTTTCAAGGCAAGGCCGGAAGGAAAAGTTCTGAAGGAAAAGCACACACCTGCAGTAAAAGACCTTGGATGGAAACTAAGAAAAGAGATGAAGCAGTTTAATAAGTTATGGGATGCACATAAAAAGAAAAGGGACTATTTGAATGAAGTCAAAAAAGGGAATTTGCTGTTGAATCCAAAATCAAGAAAAGCAGTAGCAAAAAAAATACAAAAGCTTAATGACGAAATTCTAAAGTGTTTTAGAAATGTACTCTACAACGACGAGATGCTCGAGGCATTAATAAGAAAAATATTGTACGAGACAATGCAAAGGTTGCATGAAATTGAGTCAACTGTAAAGGCTTATGGTTCTGAACATTCCCCAAGCTGGGACCCTATAAAAGGGGAAGTCATCAGCCCAAAACCCGGAAACAACATGCCTTATTACATTGAAGAGAAAAAAAGAATTGTATTAAAAAAGCTTCTTATGGAATCAGGGGAACGAGAAAAATTTATACAAAGAATTGCAGTAGACCTTAACAAAAAGGGTGGAGAATTTGAAAAACTTAAGGAACGTTATGCAACCCTCGAACAAGAACTTGATAAGCAAAACAATGAATTTAAAGAAGGAAAAACAGAAGAAGGAACAATAGTATTTGAACACTTTATCCGAGATGAAGACCAGATATTAGTAGACATCAGGGACCTTCTAACCAATATCCTTAACAAAATAATAAATTTTGAAAAAGAAGCCTCTAAATTGGAGGAAGACAAGAGAGACATAATTGAGCTACCCGAGCTACCACTCCCAGAATCAAAAACAGAAAAAAGAGTGGGGGTAATGTTAATTCATGGCATAACCTGCACACCCCAAGATCTCTTAGAGTTGGAAAGTGTATTAAAAGGAAAAGGCTATATTGTTTATAATGTAAGGTTCCCTGGGCATGGCTATGGTCTAACTAAAGAAGAATTCTTGACTACACATGTGGATGAGATGGAGGCTTTCTTGATATTAGCATTCAAGCATTTTTATGGGTATCTGTGTGGTGTAAACAAAGGAGATGGAAGGTTTTATGTCGCAGGAATATCTTTGGGTGCTATGTTGCCATTGCATATTATGGCTATAAGAAGCGTCGGGGGGTTTCCATTTCAATTTATGATTAAGGGAATGGTTCCAATGGGAGCCACTATAATATCCAACATAGGGGGGGTTGTTGGGCATGTCGCTTCTAAAACGAGACTTGAAACACCTATCATGAGACTTACAAGTTCTGTATCCCTCTACAAAGACTCTGAAGATAAGATTGCAACGCGAATCAAAAAGGCTCTTGAGGTGTATAGTTGGGAGATAAAAGACAAAAAAGAGTTTGAGAGAGTAGCATTAGAAGGAATAAAGTATATACTTAGGACAGAAATTGCTAAACTAAAGAAAAAATTACCTCTAAGTGAAAGAAGAGGTTACACCCAAAGAGAACTAGAAGAAGCGGCGCAGAAAATTTTTGTTAACATAAATAAAGGTATAAGGCCTCTAGCCAAAGGCGCAGTTATAAACAAAAGAGCCCTTATTGATAGGATAGATTTTGAGATAACGCCTTTTAAAGCAACCTATGAAATAACAAAACTAATTTCCCGGCTAAAAAAAGAATTACCCCTTATACAAGTGCCTATATTAATTCTACAGGGACGTTGGGATAGTGTGTCTTACTATAAAAGTGCAAAAATTATTTTTAATAGTGTTAGTAACAAAACTCCTAAAAAAGAGATGCACATCCTAAAACATTCTGGTCATATACTTACCATAGATTTTGATAAGGAAAAAGTATTTAAAATAATTATAAACTTTATTAAAAAGGTAGAAAGCCACCCTCAATGGGGTCTCAAGCCAGTCCAAATCCCTTAGTTTTACTGAATCTGCGATTAATACTAATACTTTACCAATAATTTCCCATAATCCATAATCTTTTTTCCATCTGCAATTATTGTCGGCCCATTAAAAACCCCGTCAAGATGAACAGAGCTTTTCGTTTTCCCTCCGTCATAACTTGTGTTGTCGCCGAGGGCAATATGCGCTGTTCCAAGGACTTTTTCATCTTCTAAGGTAATTCCGCTAATCTTCGCTTTATCGTTTGTCCCGATGCCTATCTCTGCTGTGTTATAAACACTTTTATCATTCTGCCTTTTAAGAAGTTTTTTTAGCTGTTCTGCTTCTTCTCCACCTTCAATCAAAACAGCAAAACCCTTCTTTACAGTTATCTTAATCGGTTTTTTTACTTTTCCAATGCCGCTCATAGATGCATCAACAACAAAAATTCCATTTGCAGTCCCTTCTTTAGGGGCCATGCAGGCCTCTCCTTCCGGGAGATTCCCCCAATCCCCACGCTTAACATAAATCCCAGAATTTTCTCCAAAACACTTCAAACCGCTAATATCCATCTCTATATCAGTGCCGGCTTTTGTAATAACCTTGATTTTTTTCCCTCTTGTAAGTGCATCTGCAATCTTTTTGGTCCTTTTTTTCATAGCATCATAATCAACATCTATGCACCTCGCCAAAATCTCTCTGGTAATCCCAGGCATAGAAACAATCCTTGCCCCTTTTCTGGAAGCGTTTCTTCTTGCGTTTGTATGGCTCAATGATTTTGTTGTTATCAGAAGCTCAACCTCATATTTTAGCATTTCCTGAGAAATTTTCCTGCTTGGCTCGGTTCCGTGAACATTCGGAATTGGAATCTTAACAAGCTCAACATTTTTTGTTATTTTTTTTGCTTCCGCAAAAAACTTCTTGCCTATTTCATACAGCTTAGAATCAGTAACTATCAGAACTTTTTCATCCTTCCTTAGGCCAAGGCATTTTTTCAGGACAATTTCAGCAGGTTTCGGCATTTTATAGATCTTAGTTCAAAATTAGTGTTTGGCCATTACTTGTTGCAGTCAAACCACAAACTCCCCTTTTTTTATAATCCAGTGCTTGTTGCCGTCTTTATCAACACCATAGATATCCATTTTCTGCCTGGGGCAGTTGATGACAATGTCTGTGTGGTACTCTGTTGCCCGGTCAGGCTCAAATCCGCTGCCTAAGGCTATGTGTATCATCCTTGCTATTTTCTCATTTACAATTAGGTAATCGCAAAGCTTAGCGCTTGGATTGGTGTTTATAGCAAACTCATTTATCATATTAAAATTCTTCTTTTTCAGCTCAATAACCTCTTTTGGCAGGCTCTTAAACTTCTCCTGGTTCAGGATTATTTGCCATGCCTCCTTCTTTTTCTCATCTAGCTTTTTTATTATCTCCTCAGGGCCTGAAATTATCCTGTATTCATGGCCATCAGCCTCTATTACCAATGGCTCTTTTTCTGAAAGCAGATAGCTCTGGTCAATGCTGATAACAACATCCCCTGTAATAGTGCCTTTCACATACTCAGGAGTCACAAAAGCCTCTCCTCCTGGGAAATTAGCCATTGTTCCTGCCTTTATGCCGGTCATTTTCAGGTATTCAGAATTTATTTTTTCCCTCACATCAGTGTCTGATGTTCTTACCCATCTATGAATCTTATCCTGCCTTACAAGGCCAACTTCAAACTCGGTCTTAAAGCCATCAGTTTTTTCACCGGAAACCTTTATGAGCTCGCACTTGTCGGCAATTTCCTTGATTTTCCAGTTTCTGTCCCTCATCTTTTTCCAGTCAATGTTGCAAGTTTCTATAAAAACATCTATGGGCAAAGTTTCTGTAAAACCTACTCTTGCTAGAGGTTCCCTGTCGTCCAAAGCTGCCTGGGGGTAAAAATCAAGCTTGTATATCATCTGTCCAGGGCTCTGCCACCTGGTTTTTTTGTTCAAGGAAGGATACCCAATGACTTCCCCGAAAAGATGCTTCCCGGGATAGCCTTTTCCGGATATGAAGAACGAAGCGTCAGCAGGCCTTATTCTATCCAGTTTCAATAGCAGGGATAATTTTTTATATTTTTTAAACAATTCCTCATCAACATCTTTGCATAACTCACATCCTAATAAGATAGCCTTTAGCTCCGAGATATTTTCGCTTTTGTCAAGCATAGACCTTCTTTGTGTGCATGACCCCATAGCAGCCTTAGCAGCATTGCAATTCTCTTTCATATGCCAAATTATTGCGTAAGAATCCATGTAATCTTCCAGAGGATGCCCAAGCATTTCATCTTTTTGTATTAGAACAAAGCCTATGGAAACACTTTCATCGCTTTTTAAATTGTACACATCCTTCCATATTTTTTTGCACGTTTCATCCAGTTCCTTTGCCCTGTATTGCCTAAACCAGTCATCCTTAAAGGGCAGGGTAAAACTGCCTTCAAAGCCGAATTCCTTTGCTTCTATCACAAAATCAGGCCCTTCAAACAAGCCTGTAAATTCCCCCTTTTTTCTTTTTTCCATTTCTTCTATAAAGCCCGTAAGCTCTTTTGTTTTTTCATCAAATTTTCCTCTGTTATTCTGCTTAAAAACATCCCATATTTCATATAAAGCGTCCAAAGTTTCAGATTTTTTATCTACCCCCATAACATTAACATCACAATTCAGCTCATCTATAGCCCTGGACAAAGGTGCAATTGAGAAAAAAGCCTTCTTGTTGCTTATGTCAAAAACTATTAAAAATGATTTGGCGCTGATATTGCCCAAAATCTTTTTGTATTCCTCCACGGAAGAATAAAACTTTTTTTCGTCGTATTTCATGCAAAAACGGATTTTTAAACAATTAATAAATCTTTCGTAACCCCAGTCAGAATGATGGGCTTGTTTTCCATAAGAACAGTATCCTCAATCCTTATGCCGAATTTATTGGGTATATATATCCCCGGTTCAATTGTAAAAACCATATTCTTGAGTATTTTATCCTTGGAATTTAATGTTAAATTAGGCAGCTCATGAATTTCAACACCAACACCATGCCCAAGCCCGTGGTTAAAAAATTTGGAATAATTTTTGAGGTTTTTTACACATTCCTCATATATTCTGCTGCAGGAATCATTTATTTTTATATTCCTAACTGTATTTTTTTGAACACCCAGCAAAAACTTGTAAATTTCCCTTTCCCTTTTGCTTATGTTTCCTAAATAAATTGTTCTGGTTATATCTGAGCAGTAGCCTTTGTACTTAACCCCAAAATCTATCACACAAAACCCCTTTTTCAGTTTTACATTTTTGGGCTCGTGATGGGGCATACTGCCATTGATTCCGGAAGCGACAACAGGTTTAAAAGCAATATCTAAGCCGAGTTTTTTTGTCTCATATTCAAGAAAAGCAGCAACATCAGCTTCAGTTTTAAAGTCCTTAAAGCCGCATATTGCTTTTTTTAGTATCTTTCCGGCATAATTGCATGATTTTTTTAATATTAAAATTTCCTTGTTAGTCTTAATCTGCCTTAGCTTCAAGCAGTCCAGAGAAATATCTTTCGTCTTTATGCCTTTAAACTGTTTTCTGAAATATTTGTATGAATTCAAAGTAAAATTATTGTTGTCTATTGCCGCCCTTTTTCTTTTAATTTTATTTTTTATTATAACTGCAAGTATAGATTCAAAAAACCTCTTCTTTTCCATAGGATAAACTTTAAAGCCTGATTTTTTTGCTCTCTCCACCTCCATATCCGGGGCTATGAGAAAAGGCCTCTGCTTTCTGGGGATAACTAAAGCGCCTATCCCATTGTAGCCTGAAAAATAAAACATATTAGGAGTTGTTTTCGCAGAATCAAGATTGTAGAAAATTACGAGATCTTCCTTATTTCTGTCCAAAATTACCTTTAAATCATTTATGTTCATTCAAAAAAGAAAAATATTAAAACAATTTAAATCTTTTTATTGAAATGAAAAAATACAGGCTGAAAAACGGCATAACGGTGCTCTTCAAAAAGAATAATTCTAACTCCGTTGCAGTAGAGGCTATGTTTAAGGTAGGCTCCAACAATGAAAGCAAAAAAATCAGCGGAATATCTCATTTTATTGAGCATATGCTGTTTAACGGAACCAAAAAAAGAAAAAACAGCAGGGAGATTACAAATGAAATTGAGAAGTACGGCGCAGAGTTTAATGCCTACACAAGCGGAGAAAGAACAGCATTTTTTATTAAAATAATAAATAAAAGATTTGAATTGGCCTTGGATATACTTTCTGATATGCTTAAAAATCCCCTTTTTGACAAAAAAATGCTTGAAAAGGAGAAGAGGGTTGTATTAAAAGAAATAAATATGATTACTGATGACCCAAAACAGCATCAGTGGGTTTTATTCCAAAAAAATCTGTTTGAAAAGCACCCTATAAAAAATCCAACATACGGCACTGTAAGCTCTGTTAAGGCACTTAACAGAAACAAAATACTCTCCTATTACCCTAAGTATTACGTTCCTCATAATTTGGTTATTTCTGCCGTAGGTAATGTCAGTGATGTAAAAGAAAAAATCAAAAAATATTTTGGCAGCTTCCAGCCTAAAAAACCAGTCCTAAAGAAACAAGTAAAAGAGCCTCTTCAAAAAAAAACAAAGAAGTTTGTTGAGAAAAGAAAGATAAACAATTCCTATGTGGTTCTCGGTTACAAAACAGTTCCAAGGCTTCATAAAGACAGCTATGTTTTTGATGCAATCTCAGCTATTTTAGGCAGAGGCCAGTCAGGCTGGTTATTTGATGAAATCAGGAACAAACACGGCTTGGCATATCAAGTAGGAGTTCAGAACGAGCAGAATACAGATTACGGCTATTTTTCAGTTTTTGCTAACTTAGACAAGAAAAACATAGGAAAAGCAAAAAAAATAATATCCCAACAGTTCAAAAAACTCCAAAATATAACCAAAAAGGAATTAGATGAAGCAAAAACATACATTGAAGGGGATACCATACTAAAAAATGAGGATAATTTTCAGGCAGCAGATGACCTAGCTTTCTGGGAAACCATAAAAGATGCTTCCTTATCGAACAGCTATATAAAAAATATAAAAAAAGTCAGTATTAATGATGTAAAAAGAGTGGCAGAAAAATATCTAAATTACAACTATACCTTGGTTGTTATAGAGCAGAAATAGCTACCTTGTTACTTCAAATGTTTTTATTTCCTCTGCCAGCTTTTGCACAGTTTTGCTTTTCTCCAGATTTTTTCTTACAGGCTCAAGCAGTTCGTTAAGATAATCTGCAGTCGCCTGCTTCAAATCCATTGGATGCAGTTTTCTTTGTAAAAATGCTTTTTCCAGCTCTTTATAAGAGCTAAACTCTATATTACCGCCGAATTTTTCAGGCCTCTCTACCTTTACATTTTTACATTTTTCAAAAATAATATATCTGCAATATTCTAGGATAGGGTTTTCCTCAACTACCCCTTCAGGGCAATAAGCCTTTTTTATTTTTCTTTTTATTTCATCTTCAGAATCATCCATGAAAATTGCAGAATCCGGTTTTGATTTGGACATCTTTAAGTCAAGTAGCCTGTCAGCAGGATCTTCATAATGTGTTTTAGGTTCTGATAGGCCAAGAATCATATGGTGGCTCACTATGACAGGCTTCCAAAATCCAAGTTTAGGGCCAACCTCTCTTGCCAGAATATTAACCTTCCTTTGGTCCATGCCCAATTGGCAGATATCGCATTCCAGATGGAATATATCTGCAGCTTGCATGCACGGATATATCACTTGGGCAGCGCTTAGCGTTTCCGTGCTCTTTCTCCCCATTATTTGGGATGTTCTCAAAATCCTTTTCACAGTAGAATTTCTGGCTATGCCTATGGTGGTTTTCCAATGCCCTTCCTGCCTGACCAAGTCTTTTGACCAAATAAAGTCTATGTCTTTAACATCCATGCCGCAAGCCTTCCATATCTCTATGAAATACTTGCCGGTGGTTCTTATTTTATCCAAGTCTCCGCCAAGCTTATTATTCATCCAAGCAAACCAGTCGGCTACAAGCATCTTGAACTTAACCCCCGCCTTAGTCATCTTATTAACATTAATAGTTCTGAGAATTCCCTGGGCTATATGCATCTTCCCGCTTGGCTCAAACCCGTCATAAGCAACAGGATTTTTCTTTGTTTCAAGCAGATTCTTTAGCTCTTCCTCTGTGACTATCTCTTCTCCTACCTGCTTTATCAGTTCCAGCCTTTCTTTAATGTCCATCATAGGAATAGTTTTATTGGGCTATTTAAATGTTTTTGGTGAGGGTAGAAAATTCTAATAAAAAACCGCCAGACTGCATAGTTTACCTTCCTTGTTTTTTGCAGGATATTGGGAAATAATTTAGCACTTTGTGGAATTTGTAGTACAATATCGATTCATAATCCTGGATTGTTTCCGGAAATTCGTTCCTTAGCCTTTCCATTAATTCATAGAATTCGTGTATATCCCTGACAATGGCGCGGAATTCCATGCCGCAGTAGCCTATGGTTTTTGTCACAGAAACGCATGTTTTGGCATACTTTAGGAATTGAATGATTTTTTTCTCATTCTTCTCTTCACTGTTTCCAAAATGCAAAAAAACCCTATAATGAAGAAAATTAAGCAGAGGGTAGTTTATCATTATCCTATATCCCAGAATAATTTTTTTCTTTTCCAAATTTCTTATCCTTTGCTTGGCTGCGTTCGGGGTCAATCCAACAATTTTCCCCAGATTAACTAAACTTGTTCTCGAGTCTTTAGCAATGGCACTTAGAATAATCTGGTCTTTTTCATCGATGTAACATCTTTCAATCTCCCCAGTCATTGTAATCTGATTTTCAGAGCTTTGGTTTAAAATTTGCTTAGGCTTAAAATAAAAGAAATCAGTCTCAATCATAACTGCTTTTTTCTTAATGTACTGCTCATAACCCTTCATCAGGTCTTGATAGTGCTTTTTGAAGTGGACTACGCTTTCCGCTAAGATCCCAATACAATGATCCCACGACCCGTTTACAGAAACATTTACATGCACTCTTTCCTGCTTTGAGACATGCAGGATAAATTCATGTTCAAGCTTTGGGGAGAAATGATGGAACTGGAAATAAACAAGGTATATTGAAAATCCAAGCTTTGAAGCATTAACATCCGCGTAATAACCCTGGATGACGCCATCATGTTCTAATTTTTTGAGCCGGTACACACACCGTTGTTTGGATATGTGCAGCTTCTTTGCCAGTTTTGATATGGGCATCCTCGCATCAAAGTCGAGAAGGAAAATTATTTTTTTGTTAAGGGTGTCTAAATCATACATATTTTTTATATTTTGCAGTTTATATTTATTAATTTTTCTTTTCGTAAAAAAATTTCATAGTTAAATTTAACTTTAGTATATCCCTACTACCTAGTTATTACTTTTAGGTGCATGATGCCTCACGAAAGAAAAAGAACAATTACTATTTTTGTCACAGAAAAATGCAACCTCCGCTGCACCTATTGTATTACCAGCCCTGAAAGTCTAGCTAAAAGTCTAGGCGCGAGGTCAATTTCTCTGGAGTTTGCAAAGGCAGGAATAGATGATTTCTTCTTTAAAAGGGCAGGCTTGTTTGGGGTAGGCAACAATAAACTCCGTTTTTACGGTGTCGGCGAGCCTACAACAAGAATGGATTTGGTATCAGATATTGAAGAATATGCCCGGAGTGTAAAAGAGGACCTTTCTGTTGAAATGCAGACAAATGGGGTTTTTGATTGTAGTGTAACGAAATGGATTACGGATCATATCAGCGAATTATGGGTGTCTATTGATGGGCCTCCTGCTATCCAAGATAAAAACAGGCCGATGAAAGACGGCAGACCCACCTCAAAGATTGTTGAGAGAAACATTGAATATATCATGGATCATGGAGTATTTGTTGGTGCAAGAGCAACAATCACCCCAGAGAATGTCACCAAGCAAATAGAGATGATAGATTATTTTGGCTCTTTAGGCATCGAGTGGGTTTATGCGGAACCTGTGTTTCACCCCATCACCAAGGAGGGATTTGGATGCGGCTCTTCCATCACCCAAGTAAATTTGGATACTTTTTTAGAGAAATTTGTAGAAGCATATTTTTATGCAAAAGAGAGAGGAATGAATTATGGGAATTTTTTTATTATGAATTTTGATGAAAAATGTAATTTTGCCTGCAGGGCCTGCCTGCCTATGCCCCAGCTGACGGCCGATGGCTATGTGTCAAGCTGTGATCTGGCCTTTTCAGGAGGCACACCTTTGCAGGAATTGATTTTTGGCAGGTGGGATAAAAAAGAAAAAAGAATAATTTACGATAAGGATGAGATAAACAGAATCCGCCAGCGCAATCCAAAATCAATACCTCAGTGCAGGTCTTGTAAGGTAAAGGATAATTGCGGAGGGGGATGTGCAGGCCTTGCTTATTATTCATCAGGAGACTATTTAGGGATTGTTCCGGGGTTTTGTAAAGCTGTAAGATACTTAGCAGAGCGTATTCCATTAAATAAAGGGTATCTTGAGCATCTTCATCCATAACACAGCCAATAAAAAAATAAACTTAAATTCAATAAATATTGTAAAAAAACCACTGGACATCTGCGCATAAACTATTTAAACCGGATTACCCTGCTCTCAAATTATGAAAGTTTCTGTGTCTATGCTTTGCTCTTACCTTTACTGCTCAAGAAAGCTTTTTCTGCAGCAGGTTCTGGCTTTGGAGGAGCCACCAAAAGAAAGCCTTGTTTTAGGCTCTTTGAGGCACGAAATTTACGATTTTATAAACCAAAAAGAGGAAAAGATTGTCGCATCAATAGCCAATAAAATACAATATTCTGAGCTGGTAGATATCTATAAAAAATTTTATTCAAAAATTTTAAGGGAAAACATAATCAAGAACAAGTCAAAAATAAAATCTGTAAGCTTAAACATGGTGGATGTTTTTAGGAGAACATGGCCTTTGATTCTGGAGGAAGCCAAGGCAAGGTCAAAAAATATTTTTGATTTTATACAGAAGCACGATGTTTATGGCAAGGAACTGTGGAAAAGATTAACGCCAAAAATAATTTCTGAGCTGAGGCTTGAATCTGATAAGCTCCAGCTGAAAGGAATAGTTGACCGTATAGAAGTTTATGAAAATGGTTATGTCCCAATAGAGCTTAAAACCGGAAAAATGCCAAGGGATGGAACATGGCCCGGTCATAGAATTCAGATTGCAGCTTACGCAATGCTTCTTGAAGAAAAATTTAAAACACAGGTTAAGGAGGGATTTGTTCATTACCTTGATGCAAAAGAAACAAGGCA
>JAHWGX010000034.1 GCA_019323655.1 Candidatus Woesearchaeota archaeon
CACTATTGTAAAAGCATCATGTATTTCCGCAAAATCAATGTCCTTTGGCGTTATCTTAGCCTGCCTGTAAGCGTCTTCTGCAGCCTTTTTTGTTGCATTCCACGTTACCATATCCGGCCTTTCAAAAATTGCCATGTAGTCCACTGACAAACCGGATGCAGAGACTTTTATGTTGCTTTTATCCCTGCTTATTACACACGCAGCTCCTCCGTTTACAGTAATGCTGCAGTCAAAAAGCCTTAACGGGCTTGCAACAATATGGCTTGATTTTATCATATCCAGCGTGACTTTCTTGCCGTAAAACATAGCCTTAGGATTCATGAATGCGTTTTCATGGTTCTTTAATGCAATCAAAGCAAGGTCATCAGAGTTGCTGCCATGCCTGAGAAAATGCTGCTGGGCAGCCAATGCATTTTGCGCTGGAAAAATAAGGCCCTCATTTTGTTCGTAAGTCTTATCGGCAGCCTCCAGTATGTAGTCTGTCATTATGTTGGAAGGGCCGGCTACGAGGTTGTCTACAGTAGCGACAAGAACATTATTATAACCAAGCCTCAAGGCTGTCCATAAAGCCGCACCACCTCCGCCGCATACAGCAGGGACTCTTATTATAGGCATACTCTTCTTGAAAAAGCTGCTTAAAAATGAGTTGTAATGCCTTTGCCTTTCAAGGCTTACTCTGCTGTCGGAGTTTGAGACAACAGCGGCGTCAAGGTCATTCACACTTAATCCCGAGTCGTCCAGAGCCTTTACTATGGACTCTTTGGCAAGGTCTAGGCTATTCCTGCTTTCAATACTAAATTTAGTCATTCCTATTCCTTTTATATAGTGCATCTTAACTCTGAAGAATTATTTACCGGCTATTTTTTTGGAGTATCTTTCCCTAAACCTTTTTTTATCGACAATTGCCAAAATCATTTTCACTTTAGAAACTAACTTCTCTTTCCTGAAAACATTTGCATTAACAAACGCGATATTCCTAAATATAAACAGCAATTTAGCTTCAAACCTTAAAGTGTGACCTGGGAAAGTGGGCCTAAAAAACTTTGCGCTCCTTATTTTGTATGCTAAAATATCTTTTTGCTCGTGGTTTTTTATGTTGTACCTTACTAGAAGGGTGGCTGCCTGGCCAAGGCCCTCTACAATCAAAGCTCCGGGCATTATGGGGAAGCCTTTAAAATGTCCTTTGAAGTAGTCTTCTTCTTTCTTTACGTCTTTTATAGCGACTATTTCTTTTTTATTGAGCTTTAAAATTCTGTCAATCATTAAAAAAGGCTCGTCATAAGGTATTATTTTCTTAATGTTCTCTCTGTTTATTTGCCCTTTAGCGCCCTTAAATTTGTCTATGGATTTCATACCCCTTATGGACTTTAAAGGCATTTAAATAAGTTTCGATGAAGGTGACTTGGTGTAAGAAGTCCTACTCCGCTGACTACAACCCAAAACTTCGTTTAGGGACGTAGTCAGCTCCGTCTGGCCAAGGCACAGACACACTTTTTACACAAAGCCGATGAAGGTCAAATGCCGAAATATACAAATGTTTATAAAATGAAAAACAATACATCAAGCTATGGCAAAGAGAAAAAATAATCTGTCAACAAGGATTAAGGAAAAAGTGGTTTCGTCTTTAAATAAGGGGCTGGTGCCAGTGGAGTACTCTTATAGGGTTCTAAGAAAGCTTTTCAAAACCATGAAAAAATCAGCACCTTTGGTTTATAATGAGGTAGAGGCCTTAATTAAAAGCAATATTGTCCAGATTGATAAGAGAAAAAGAATATTCAGGAAAACAGGCATTGCAGAACTTGGAGATACAATAACATCAAGCCTGATTAAAAAAATACCCAGCATGGATGAGAAAGAGCTAAAGAAGATAGTGAGCAGCAGATCTTCCCAGACTTTTATTGATACGCTTACTAAAGGACTGAGTGTTGGGAGTTTTATTGAAAAGGACTATACAGTGCTGCCAATGGAAAAAGAGTTTAAGAGAATTTTGATAGCCAATAGGGGGGAGATTGCCTTGAGGGTTATCAGGGCTTGCAGAGAGCTGGGGATAGAGACGGTCATTGTCTATTCAAAACCTGATAAAGGAACTTTGGCAGTCAAATTTGCAGACAAGGCTCATTACTTAGGACCTGTTATTAGCTATTTGGACGTAAACAAGATAATAAGCATTGCAAAAAAGGCTAAAGCCGATGCAATACACCCTGGCTATGGATTTCTTGCAGAAAACGTGCAGTTTGCAAAGCTGTGCGAGAAAAACAAGATCAAGTTTATAGGACCTTCATCAAGGACAATTGAGCTTTTAGGCGATAAGGTAAGGGCGAGAAAGACTATGCTTAAAGCAGGGGTCCCAATTATAGAAGGGACAACAATAGCTTTGAAAAATAAGAAGCACGCATTTAAGGTTGCTAAGAAGCTCGGGTTTCCAATAATTGTAAAAGCTGCAGCAGGAGGAGGAGGAAAGGGAATGAGAATGATAAAAAGCGAAGACGAGCTGGGGGCAGCATATGAAAGTGCGGAAGCAGAGGCATACCTTTCTTTCAGAAACAAGACCCTTTATATGGAAAAATATGTCGAGGAGCCTAAGCATATAGAATTCCAGATATTAGCCGATCAGTACGGGAATGTGGTGCATTTAGGGGAGAGGGATTGCAGCATTCAAAGGAAACATCAAAAACTTGTGGAGGAGAGCCCAAGCCCGGCAATAAGCAATGATTTAAGAGAAAAAATGGGGGAAGCGGCAATAAAAGCCGTATCAGCAGCAAAGTATGAGGGAGCAGGAACAGTAGAATTCTTACTTGATAAAAACAAAAATTTCTATTTTATGGAGATGAATACGAGGATACAGGTGGAGCATGGAGTCACAGAAATGGTTACAGGCGTTGATTTAGTCAAGGAGCAGATAAAGCTTGCAGCAGGCGCAAAGCTCGCATTTAACCAGGACCATATCAAAATGGAAGGTTGGGCTATAGAATGCAGGGTCAATGCAGAAGACCCCTTGAACAATTTTACACCCTCCATAGGGACTATAGTTAATTATCTCCCTCCGGGCGGCCCGGGCATAAGGATCAATAGCATATGCCATTCAGGATACAAGGTGCTTCCACATTACGATTCCCTGCTTTCTTTGCTGATATGCCATGGAAACACTAGGCATGAGGCTCTCTCCAGAATGAAAAATGCCCTTAAGGAGTATATCATTGAGGGGGTAAATACAACTATACCCTTGCATCTGGCTATTCTGCACAACAAGAATTTTGTCAGGGGGAATTTCACGACAGAGTTTATAGAGGCGAACAGCATCATTAAGAGTGTAAAGAGATATTGCGGAAAAAAGAAAAAAGAATTGACAAAGGAACAAAAGACAGTTATTGTTACAACAGCTGTATCTAAGTATGCGGAGAAGAAAGGCATTGAAGACAAGCAAAATCCCTGGGTTGTGGCCGGAAGACAGGAATTAACGGAAAATAGTGGTTTCTGATGCTTAAGATTTATAGTTTTAAGACCGTCACGTCCACCAATGAAAAGGCCAAAGAATTCTTTAAAAAAGGTGTGAGCAGGTTTGCTATCTTAGCTGAAACGCAGACAAAAGGGAGGGGCCGCTTTAACAGGCACTGGCTTTCTGATTTGGGAGGGCTGTATATGACACTCGCTTTTAAGGAGGGGAATTTAGATGCTGTCAGGTATCTTACATTAATTGCCTCTATTTCAACTGCGGAGAGCATAAAAAAAATTTCAGGGCTTACTGCAGAGGTTAAATGGCCTAATGATGTTTTGCTGAACAACAAAAAGATCTGCGGGGTTTTGACAGAGACTTTTTCTAAAGAAAAGCGGGCTTTAGTCGGCATCGGAATTAATGTTAATCAAAAAAAATTTCCCAAGGGCATTGCAAGAAAATCCACATCATTGAAAATAGAGACCCATAAGAGCTATAGCATCAGGGAACTCTCAAAAATAATAATAAAAAATTTTGAATTGCATTACAATTATTATAAAAATAAAAATTACAAGAAAATATTGGCTGTTTGGAAGAGGTATTCCCATACTATCGGCAAGAAAGTGAAAGTGATAACGCTCTCAGGAGTTTATACAGGGGAGGCTTTTGATATTGACAGTAACTGCAATCTGATGCTGAGGCTGAATAATGGCAGAATTAAAAGAATAAATGAAGGAGACATTTCTGTTGTTTAATTTTTTGCAGCGGATTTGCTAAAAGAGGCGGAAGGGGGTTTAGCAGATTTCACGGCTTTTTATTGGTATAACCTTATTGTTTTACCTTTTGCCAGTAACTGTTTTCGGTTTTTTAATCAAAACTTTTAAATATTGCACAAAAAGACAATAGGCAAATGGCGTTTTTAGATCAAGTCCCTATACTAAAGAGGATGCTGGAGATGGCATATACTATAGCTTTAGTTGTGCTTATAAGCGGCATAGTTGGCCTGGTTCTTGCTTTCCCTGTAAAATGGCTGTGGAACTTTGTTTTTGGAAGCATTTACAATATTAGCGTCCTGCAGGCATGGGCACTGAATGTTTTGACAGGCATATTATTTGGCAACAAAACTAATGGCAGAAAGTGATATTATGCTCGTTGAAAATAAAACTTTGTATGAGGCACTCTTTAAGCAAAGAAACATTTTTTTTGATACATTTATGATTCTTTTTAGTGTTGTTTTTTTGGCAGTTATGGCCAATATTAGGATTCCATTGTGGCCGGTTCCAATAACAATGCAGACGTTTGGAGTTTTTGTGGTTGCTTTCTTCTTCGGCTCAAGAAAGGGATTTTTAGCAATTATTGCTTATATTCTTGCTGGGCTGTTTGGCTTCGGAGTTTTTTCAGGCTATAAATCAGGTTTTGGGGCATTAATAGGGCCTACCGGCGGCTATATTGCAGGCTTTGTTTTTATGGCAGTGATTGTTGGCTGGATGATTGAGAAAGGCTATGGAAGGACTAAGAAGAGTGTTGCGCTGTGCATGCTTGTTGGAGAAGCTGTCCTTTATACAGTTGGTCTTGCAGGGCTGTGGCTTTATCTGGGTGGAGTTTCATTGGCAGAGCTTTTGATGCTGGGATTTATCCCCTTTGTTATAGGTGATATCCTTAAAGTGTTAGGGGCAGTTGCTTTGTTTCCCTACCTGTGGAAGGGAGCTGAGAAAATCACTCAATAGTTATCAGGGCATCACCCTTATTGACGCTGCTGTTCTTTTTTACTTTTATATCTTTTACTGTCCCTGATTTCGGGGCTGTTATGCTGTTTTCCATTTTCATTGCCACAAGCTTTATCAGGGTTTGGCCCTGCTTGACTTTTTCCCCTTTCTTCACTTTTATATCATATATTGTTCCTGGCAGGGGAGAAGTTATGGTTCCGGAATACTCCTCTTTGGCTGTCTTTTTCCTCAATTTTTCAAATATCTCAGCTTTATCCTGTTTTGAGTCTATCTCATAAGTCTCCCCGTCAAGGTGGGCAAGAATTTTCCCTTCCCCTGTTTCCTCTACCCGGATATGGTACTCTTTGCCATCAACTTTAATCAGAAGGTCTTCCATCTTGATTAACCTGTTTTTCAGGTCGTTATTTGTTTTTTAAAAATATTTTCTGTTTAGCCTGTAGAGGGCAACGGGCAATTTCACCGGAATGGAAACAAACAAAATATCAAACCGGCATGCTGCCATGTTTTTTTGCAGGCCTCTTTTCCCTTTTTGCCAACAGCATTTCCAGGCACATAATCAGTGTTTTTCTGGTGTTTTTAGGCTCAGTTATTATATCCACTTTGCCATGCTTTGCCGCTTCGTAAGGGTTGAGGAATTTTTCTTGGTATTCCTTTATTTTTCCTGCTTTGTCCTTCTCTTTCCTGAATATAATGTTTACTGCCTGCTCCGCACCCATAACCGCAATTTCTGCGCATGGCCACGCTATTACCTTGTCAAATCCCATGTCTTTTGAGACTAGGGCTATATACGCTCCGCCGTAAGCCTTCCTCATGACAAGGCTTATTTTTGGGACAGCAGCTTCAGAATAAGCATAAAGCACTTTTGCGCCGTGCCTTATTATCCCGTTATGCTCCTGTTCAACACCGGGCAAATAGCCAGTTACATCTACAAAATTTATTATTGGAATATTAAAGCTGTCGCAAAACCTTACAAACCTTGCTATTTTATCAGAGGCGTTAATATCCAGGCATCCTGCGAGCATCTTTGGCTGATTGGCTACTATTCCTATTGTATTGCTGTTTAGCCGTGCAAGCCCGGTCACTGCATTTGGGGCATACATCTCCTGAGTTTCCAGAAAAGTATATTTGTCTACAACCTCTTCTATTACCTCTTTCACATCATAAGTTTTTCTTGGGTCTTTGGGTATTATTCCGTTTAGCTTATCATTTGATCTTGTAGGAGCATCATTTGTTCTTATCAAAGGAGGATTCTCCATATTATTTTGCGGCAAATAGCTTAACAGCAGCTTTATTGTGTCAAAGCAGTCTTTTTCACTTTCTGCGATGAAATGCGCTACTCCGCTTTTTTGATTATGGATTAAAGGTCCTCCTAAACCATTAAAGTCAATATCTTCTCCTGTTACTGATTTGATTACATCCGGGCCTGTGATGAACATGTTGCTTATTTTTTTTGTCATAAAAACAAAATCAGTCAATGCAGGGCTGTAAACAGCTATGCCTGCACATGGCCCCAATATGGCTGAGATTTGGGGTATTACTCCAGAAGCAAAGGTGTTTGTTTTGAATATTAATCCTCCTGTATCCAGGCCAAGGATGCCCTCCTGAATTCTTGCTCCGCCAGAGTCAAATAAACCGATTATCGGGCAGCCGGTCTTTAAGGCATGCTGCATTATTTCCGCTATTTTCAGGTTGTGCATCTCTCCCATTGAGCCTCCCATAAAGGTAAAGTCCTGGGCAAATATGCAGACTGGCTTTCCGTTTATTTTTCCATAGCCCGTTACAACACCATCCCCTGCCTTCTTTTTTTGCTGTAAATCATAATTAGGGGATTTTAACTCAACAAGCTCGTTTAACTCTACAAAAGAGCCTTTGTCCAGCAATAGGCTTAGGCGCTCTCTTGCTGTTAATTTGCCTTTATCATGCTGTTTTTTTACTGCTTCCTTTTCCTGCTCGGAGTTGTTTTTTGCCATGTATTAAACCACCCTAAGCCTAGAAGTTAGGCATAGTGGTTTAAAAAGATTGTGGAAAATAGAAAGGAGAGTGAGCAAATAAACAGTAAATCCGGATTACATTTCATTTTTTCCTTATTTTTAATTATGCTCTGCAAGTTTAGTGCGGGGCGTCGCTCTTCATGCATATCGCTCCGCCCCGCATATTTATTATTAAGGGATTTTTAGGAGAACTTGCTGGCAGGAAATTTTGAAAACTATTTTTTGAGAATGCGGCAGTTTGTATTGATTTCTTTTATTTTTTCAAAACAGCCTAAACCCTTTCCCTTCTTTTGTTCCTATAATGCCGCCTTCGACAATCTTGAATGTTATTTCCTTGTCCTCCTGTATTGAGCGGCTTTTTTTTAATATGGCTCTTCTATTGCCAGAAGGTGTTATTTGCAGCTCTATCAAGCACTTGCTTCCATATTTTAACAAGTCACCGCCTACGAGGTTTACTTTGTCCTTGTCTTCAAAGTCGGCATAAACCTGGTTTGTGATTAAGACAGGAATCATTTTTTTGCTTGCTATTTCCTTTAAGTAAGCAAGCTGAGTTCCCAGCTCCCTGTTTACTTCATAGATGTCCTCATTTTTTCCCAGCTCCAGCCTGTACAGCATTGCTATTGTGTCAACTATAATCAGGCCTATCTTGCTGTTTATAATGTCTTTCAGCTTTTCAAAAGTCTTTTTCTGCTCTTCAAAGGAAGCAGGCCTTAAGAAGACAATGTTGTTCAATAGTTTTGCGTAGTTTAGGTTAATTGAGGAGCATATCTGCCTAAACCTCTCCAAAGAAAAATTATTCTCGGTGTCAATGTAAATTACTTTTTTGCCCAGCCTTGCGGTGTTTATTGCACATAAGATGCATAAGTTTGTTTTGCCAGAGCCGGCAGGGCCGTATATTGTGGTGATTATGTCTTTCTCATAGCCTCCTTCAAGCATTTTGTCCAGAATCCTGCTGCCGGTGGGTAGCTTGTCCATAGAATGAAGGAAATTTAATTTGAATTATAAATTTATTGGGGGAAGTTAATAAAAAAGCTTAAATAAACCACAAAATCAAGCAAATCCATGAATATAGCACTAACTATATTATTATGGATAACCTATATTTTATCCTTGTATATAGTAATCTATTGGCTTATCATATTCTTTACAAAAAAAGGAGATTTTGCAGTTAAAGAGGAAAAGATAAACCTTTTGAATTTTCCCTTTGTTTCTATTTTGGTGCCTGCATTTAATGAAGAGGGCACCATTATAGGGGTGTTAGAAAATATTCTGAGGATCGATTACCCCAAAAATAAATTTGAGATTATTGTAATAAACGATGGGAGCACAGACAAAACTAAGGAAAAAGTAAGAAACTTCATAAAAAGAAATAAGGCGCTCAAAATTAAGCTTATAAATCAGGAAAATCAAGGAAAAGCGCAATCACTTAATAACGCTTTGGAAATAGCAAGAGGAGAATTTTTTGCTTGTTTGGATGCAGACTCTTTTGTTGGTCCGGGTACCTTAAAGAAAATGTTAAAGATGTATGAAGAGGGGAGTAAAGATTTGGCTATTGTAACACCTGCTATGAAGGTAAAGGCACCAAGAACATTTTTACAGAGGGTACAACGGCTTGAGTACTTAGTTTCTCTATTCCTGTCCAGGTTGATGAGTCATTTAGACTGCATTTTTGTTGCACCAGGACCATTCTCTCTGTATAGGTCAAGCATAATTAAAAAACTAGGCGGTTTTGATAGGGAAAACCTAACAGAAGACCAGGAAATAGCTTATAGGGCGCAAAAATGCCACTATAAAATAAAGCAATGTTATAATGGGTATGTCTATACAATAGCACCTAAAAATTTTAAGGAGTTGTATAAGCAAAGAAACAGATGGTTAAAAGGAGGATTTTTAAATATTTTAAAATACAAAAAATTGATTTGGAACCGGGAATATGGAGATTTCGGCATTATGCAAATGAGCATAAACACCCTTATTTTTTTTATTAGCGTAACCACCCTATTTTTTTTCGTCCTTTATGTATTAAAACCCATTTACATATTTATTAGGAACTTGTATTTAGTAGGCTTTGATGTTGGGCCTTTTATAGCAGACATAATCGATTTTGATTTCGTATTTTTAAGTTTTGATTTGGAAAAGGCAATAATACTGTACCTTTTATTGCTCCTCTCTTTTACACTTATATATTTCTCCCACACAAATGCAAATGAGAAACTTAAAAAGAAAAATATATTCTCTCTTTTAGGCTATTTTTTTATTTATTATTTGGTAATGTCATTTATTATAGTCGTAATATTTTTTGAGCTATTACTAGAGAAAAAACACAAATGGTAATTTTAGCCGTTAAAATAATTTACAATAGATTTAAATATCCCTAAAAACTAGCATTTTACAAAATGGCCGTTAAAAGAAAGATAAGCAAAGATAAATACCTCCTTGCTTTTATTCTGACTTCTATGATATTTGTATTAGGGCTAACATTGGGCATGTTATTCGATAATTTGAGAATTAAATGGGCAGAAACGGAAACTAAAGAAAAAGAAGTAGATTACTTAAGCCTACAGTTTCAATATTTATACTTAACAACATTGAAAGATAAAAATGCCAGTTGTTCCGTTTTATACACCGCCATGGAAAAATCAATAGGGGATCTTAGCGACTCGCTACAGACTTTTATAAACTATAAAGATGAAACAAGAGTGAATAAAGAAGAATATGAGATAGTCGGTAGGAAATATATCCTGGATAATCTCAAGTATTGGTTACTCGCTAAAAGGACAAAAGAAGAGTGTGATTTGGATGTCGTAAATATACTCTATTTTTATTCTGAAAGTAATTGTCCGATATGCCCCAACCAAGGGGTTATCTTAACTTATTTTAAAAAGATTTTTGGCGACAAGTTACTAATATTCCCAATAGATGTCGATTACGAGACAAATGAGCCCATAATAACTATTTTAAAAAAACAGTATAAAATAACTGCTTATCCCACCATAATTATTGGAGATAAAAAATATGAGGGGGTTATCAGCAATAATGAACTTAAAAAGATTATTTGCGCTTCTTTTAAATATGAAACAGAAATATGCCCCAAAAAATAGAATAAAAGACTTTCTGAAGGATAATTTTCTGATTATAACACTGATAACACTCTTCTTGATGATCAAAGTTCCATATTTGTTTAAAACCCATAATCTAATATGGGACGAAGCAGTATACTTGGGGATGGGGAAATATCTCTTTTCCTTTGGCGATATTGGTTTTTGGGAGATTGTGAGGCCAATAGGACTCCCTTTAATTTTAGGATTAATCTGGAAATCAGGACTTAATTATGTCTTCTTCTCCGAATTGGCATCAATATTATTCGCAACAGGAAACCTAATACTTGTATACTTAATAGGCAAAAAAATATTTAACAAGAAAGTTGGACTGGTAGCCTCATTCATACTAGCAATTACATCGGTTTTTTTCCTGTACACAAATTACATCCTTACAGGAATACCCTCAACTTTTTTTGTTTTATGCGGCATCTACATCTATATTATAAGAAATAATATGCTTTTATCTGGAATACTTTGCGGGACAGGAGCATTATTCCGGTTCCCCCAAGCTCTTATATTGATATCTTTCATCCTCACATTTTTTATTTCTTTATTGGGTAATAGAGATATAAAATCTTTCTTTAAAAAAGCTATCTTATTCTCATCCGGCTTCTTATTCATTCATTTGCCGTTTCTTATTTTTAATTATTTTTTTTACAACAAAGAAACTTCAAAGCTTTGGCATTCTTTATTTAGACCTTGGATACTGGGGGCATGGGCTCAATTCAATCCTGCAGAGAGCGTAATTAGCGGCACCTTGGGCTCGTACCTATACAATATTTTTTACTATGCTGCCCAACTATTAAAAGAAAACACCCTTATGGTTTTCATAATCCCCGGATTAATATTCATTTTTAGGAAGAAACTTTACAAAAAGGAAAGCCTTAATTTTGTCATGATAACACTCTTTCTTTATTTTTTTTATTTTACATGCATATTAAACAAACAAACAAGGTTTTTAGTGATTTTTCTGCCCTACGCGGCCCTAATAGGAGCTTACGGGTTCTATCAAAGTTTTGTTCATACAGATAAAGACCGACTAAGAATCCTAATAGTTATTTTTGTTTCTATATCCTTAATAGGCATTATTTCCAGGGACTTAAATTATTATGATTGGAGAGTGAAAGAGGAACCGCCAATAGTGAGCGATTACTACAAATTTTTTGCTGGTAAAGCTGTCCAAGGACCAATACTGACAACAGACCCGGTGCCTGTAGCTTATGCAGATTCAAAATTTATACCCTTCTACTTTTCTGTCGACCTAGGGTATAAAATTTATATGTCAAATAAAGACAAAGCATTTGCTGTAATCTTTAGCCCCGAGTCTTTTTATTGCGCCGAAGAAGATGGAGGATGCAATAAAAAATTAAAGGAACTGTCCAATTCTATAGAAAATGAAAATGAACTCACATTTTCAGAAGTTTATGGCGACAGAGCCTATTACATATACTTTAACAAAAATATAAATTAAAAAAGCAATAATTTTATGTTCTCACTTCTCCTTAATCTTAATAAAGTCCCCTATTGTAAAGGTATCTGCCTTTGTTTCTTTTCGGCGCTCATGTGTTTCCTCATGCTCTTCTACCAGTTTTATTTTTAGGAAGTTTCCAATTTTTTTTGCCAGGCTTATTGAAGGCTCAAAATGCCCGGACTCTATTTTTTGGATTAAGGACTCTTTTTCACTTATTTTTTTTGCAAATTCCTCCTGCTTTAATCCGAGCTGCTCCCGCTTTTTCCTTATTTTTTCCGCGTAGTCTGCTGATACAATTTCTATGACCTCTTTTTGAGGCTCTCTGCTTTCATTGGCCCACCCGCTCTTAGGCTTAGCCTTGGGAGGCTCTTCCTGCTTAACAATCCCAGTTACTTTTCCGAATTTGCTGCATTCTGTGCATACGTTCAGCTTTGCCCCTTCTATAACTGCTTTGTATAATCTTCCTTCAGAGCCGCACATATCGCATACCATTTAATCACCTATGACATTGACGACAATTTTCCTGTTGCTTCTTGGACCGTCCAGCTCTGCGAACATCAGCGACTGCCACTGGCCTAACTGCAGTTTGCCGTCTTTAATGGGAACGTTTTCACTTGGCCCCAAAATTGCAGATTTTATATGGGCATCTGCATTTCCATCTACCTTGTCATGCTTCCATTTGCCTTTGGGGATAAGGCCGTTTAAGGAATCAATTAAATCAAGGCATACATTAGGGTCATAATTTTCATTAATTACTATTGCCGCTGTGGCGTGCATTGCAAATATATTGCATAAGCCTTCATTTACTTTTGATTTGCGCACTATTGCATCGACTTCTTTTGTTATGTCTATTAATTCCTGCTTTTTGGAGGTAGATAAAGCAATTGTTTCCTGCATTGAGGCTTAATTAATACCCTTTAATTTTAAAATGTTTTCTTTTTTATTGAAAATAAACTAATCTTTAAAAAGAGCAGAGGTTAATCAGGCCTTATGAAGACACTAATTGTTACCGGAACTCCCGGGACAGGAAAAACAACATTATCAAAAGAATTAGCTAAAAAACTAAACTTATACTATGTTGATGTGAATAAGGTAGTTAAAAAATACAATGTTTCAGAGGGCTATGACCTGAAGAGGAAGACCAAGGTTATTGATGTTAATAAGCTTAGCAGGGCATTGGTAAAAGAAATCAATACTTATAAAAACACAATGAAAAGTACAATAAAGAAATATTCAATAAACAAAAAAACCAATAATATAAAAAAAATTATTAAAAAAAATAAAAATTATAATTTCAAAAATATAAAACAAGGAGTAATTATAGATTCTCATCTTTCCCATTATTTGCCAAACAAATATGCTGATTTATGCATAGTCACCAAATGCGGCCTAAAGGAACTGGAAAAAAGGCTAAAGAAGAAAAAATATTCTGAAGGCAAGGTCAGGGAAAACCTTGATGCCGAGATTTTTGATGTTTGCCTTAATGAGGCCAAAGAGTACAAACACGGAGTTATAGTAGTGGATACAACTAAGGGTATTGCTATTGATAAAATATCTGATAGTATCAGCGTCTTTTTGGAATAGATATTAATTAAATTTAAATAGACGATAAGCAATTCTTTTGCCATGGTAAAGCAATTAAGCTCTTTGGACATGCATTTTTTGCTTGAGGAGTTTAAGGAATTAGAAGGCTCTAAGGTTGATAGAGTCTATAATAAAGGGAAAGAAGAGATTTATATCCAGCTTTACAAGAGCAATGCCGGAAAGAGGGTTTTGAGGGTTATTATGGGGAAGGCTGTTTTTCTTACTCAGGATAAAGCAGCTGATGAGACGCCATCCGGTTTTTGCATGGCGCTCAGGAATAAACTTGAAGGCAGATTTTTAGAGCTTGTTGAGCAGTTAAGGCCAGAGAGAATACTGGAATTTGTCTTTAAGTCCAAGGAAGGCATAAAAAAAGTTTATCTGGAATTTTTCGGGAAGGGAAATGTTATTTTATGCAGCGAAGATGATGTTATAATTGACTCTTTAATCAGGCACAAGTTCAGGGACAGGTATATCCTTCCGAAAGAGAAGTACAAGCATCCGCAGATGGAGTACAATCTTTTTAGTTTACAGGAAAGCCAGCTTAAAGAGATGCTTAAAAAATCAGAGAAAGACAAGATTGTCACGTGCCTTGCTGTCGAGCTTGGCTTGGGCGGGGTTTATTCAGAAGAGGTTTGCCTGTTAAGCGGAATTAATAAAGATACAATGCCAAGAAAAATCAATGAAAACTTAGCTTCAAAGATAGTAGATTCAATAAAAAAAGTAATTAAAAACAAGAAAAATCCGCAAATAGCGTACCAGGATAAAAAAGCAGTTGATGCTGTTCCAATGGATTTGGAGTTCTATAAAGATTATGAAAGAAAGAGGTTTTCCAGCTTTAATGAGGCGCTGGACGAATATTTTACAAAAGAGGTTAAGCTGGAAAAAAAAGAAGAAACAGCTTATGAGAAAAAGATTAATGAGCTTAAGAGGATAATTGGGGAGCAGAAAGAAACAATAGGAAGCATGGAGAAAAAAGAAGCAGAGAACAGGAAGAAAGCAGAAATGATTTACAATAATTACAGCTTAATTAAAGAAGTTCTGGATGAGATAAACAAGGCAAGCAAAAAGTATTCCTGGGAAGACATAAAGAAAAAGCTGAAAGAGCATAAGGTTGTGAAGGACGTTGATGTGAAGGAGAAGAAGGTAGTGGTGGAGGTTTGATTTTTCCTAGGCAAAATTAGTCAAAACTGAATGTCGGCGGTAAATATTTTCTTAATTTAATTGGCATATTATCATCAAGATTTTCAATATCTTTATCAGTTAGTTCTATTAGATTCTTTTTGTGTGCTGCATAGAATTTCTTTTTCATTTTTTTTCTTTTGAGATATTTGGTTTCTTCCAAACCCCAAAATTCTATCCAAACTTTCTGTCCAATAGGAATGAAAAAATCACAATAAACTTCTTCTTCAATAGGAACGCGTCTTTCATATGCGTGAACAATTCCTTTATGATATAACCAATTATCAATAATCTGTTCTGCTTTAGAACGAACCATATGACCATCTTCTGCTCTGATTGTAGCAGGAAATTTTGAACGGAAATTATTTTCTTCGGTTTCTAATTCAGAAGCTTTATGGGGAGTTGATTTTTTCTGTGCATCATTATTTTTAAGCCAACATTCATAACATAGAGGTTTATCCCCTTTTTTCCATATTCCACATTCTTTACAGGGGGTTACTTTTCCTTCTTCTTTTAGTTTATTGCAATCTTTACATAAAGGAAAGAATCCCGATTTTGCTCCACATATTTGACAAGCCATATTTAAATTAAGGATGTCTAAATGATATAAAGTTTTCGTTTTGCCCCTTCAAAGTCTAGCCCTTTCCCGATTGAAACTAAAATCTGTCATATGAACTTATCTTTTTTAGGCTTCCCTACCACTTGTATTCAGCTTTTTAGGAAAGTTCCATCTGGCTGGGAAGCTGTTTTATGTTTTGCTTTTCCACAACCTTTTTAAAACCATCAATATTACCTGTTATTGGACGGCCATAGGGGCTTGGTTCACCCGATCCCATTCCGAACTCGGAAGTTAAGCAAGCCTCCGTTTCTAGGTGTACTGTGCTTTTGCATGGGAAACTAGGAAAGCTGTCCACCTTTCTATATTAATGGCTTCTAGCTTTGTAACAGTAAGATATTTAAAAAAAGGTTTATTCTTAGATACAAAATGAAAATGTTGACAGCCCAAGTTTACCAGTATCCCAAATCCCAATCCAATACTTTTTTATTTGACTTTTCAAAAGGGGAAGGATTGATCATGAAAAATCAAATAAAAAACAAAATTTTAGTATTTCCTTGGGATATTAAAGGATACGTAGAACTTAGTAATAAAGCTAAAACTAGGATAGTAAACTTTTTAATAAACAATCATAGATTTAAGTCTGATATAACTAAAAAATTGAATGCTCCAGATTATTGGTTCTATAATTTTATAAGGAACCAGAAAATAGATACCCACACTTTTAAAAAAATTGTAGATATGATAAATGATAAGACTCTTCTGAATGAAATAATACAATTTAATGATGATAAAGGAAGCAGTTCCATTCCTTTCACAGGCAACTTTCCCATCGAGTATACGCCCTCATGGCATTTTATTTTTTGTCTTTCTGTTGGAGATGGCTATATAAGAAAGGGAAATAAGAAAAAATTTGTATGGTACCAAAAACCAGAAGGCCAAAAAAAAATAATTGAGCTATTAAATAAAATTAATTTTAATTATAGCCCTAAAATAAAAAATGCCAAACATGGAATAACTATTCCGCAATTAATTAGAAAAGTGGGGTCATTTGCCACTAAGCTAGATTCCAGCCAGTCGATTAAATCTAATTTAATTGAAGTTTCTAAGAAATTGGGAAAAGATTACGAAGTAGCTTTATTATGCGCGTTTTTTATAGATGAAGCTGGAATGGGTAAATCTAAGTCAAATTCTGAAATAACTTTACATCAAGAAGGAAATTTACCCCTTCTAGAAAAAATTGGGGATTTGTTAAATAGATTTGATGTCAAATGGTCTAAGAACAAGAAAGGAGATAAATGGTGTATAAGAATCAATTCCGAAGGAGTTGTTAAATTACCAGAGTTATTTTATTCTCTTAAAAAACATAATATCAATTTATTACATAGAGAAGAAATATTTCAAAAAAAAGTAAAAATGGCTAAAGAAACATTATATAAAATTCCTCTAAAGGAGGAATCTGTTTCAATTAGAGAGTACCTATTAAATAATTATAGAAATAAAATTATAAGTTTAGATGAAATAAGAAGACATTACAAATCAAACTTCAATGTTTCTCTAAGGTCAAGACAATTGGTACACTTTATGAAAAAGAAAAAAGAATTACAAACTATAGATTTAGGAAAATATATTATTAAGGGTAAATAGAATGAAAATTTCGATAATTGGTTGCGGGTATGTCGGATTATCGACAGCAACAGTATTTGCCGAGCTTGGAAACAGTGTTGTGGCTGCGGATGCCGATAAGGGCAAGATTGACAATCTTAACAAGGGAATAATGCCCATATTTGAGCCTGGGCTCAAGGAACTGGTGGAAAGGAATGCCAGGGAAAAAAGGCTCAGGTTCACTCATGACAATAAGGAAGCGATAGAGCACGGAGAAGTTATTTTCATCTGCGTTGGGACACCACCAAAAGAAAACTGGGAGACAGAGCTTAAGTATGTAGAGGCGGTTGCAAAAGAGATTGCGCAAAGCATTAATTCTTACAAGGTTATTGTCCATAAGAGCACTGTGCCTGTGGAGACAGGCGAAAAAGTAAAGAAAATAATCCAGGACAATATAAAAAAAGATATTGATTTTGATGTTGTGAGCAACCCGGAGTTCTTAAGGGAAGGGACTGCGATAAAGGACACAATGGAGCCTGACAGAATTGTAATCGGAGCAGACAGCAAAAAGGCGGCAGAAATAATGAGGAGGCTTTACAGCCCTGTTAAAGCCCCTTTTATTGTGACAGACATAAAAAGCGCGGAGCTCATAAAGCACGCATCCAACTCCTTTCTTGCCACTAAAATCTCTTTTATAAATGCCATAGCGAGCATATGCGAGCTTTCAGGGGCTGATGTTGAAAAGGTTGCAGAAGGGATGGGCTATGACAAAAGGATAGGGAGGAATTTCCTGAATGCGGGAATCGGCTATGGGGGCTTTTGCTTTCCAAAAGATGTACAGGCTTTTGTAAAAATAGCTGAGAAATACGGCTATAACTTCAAAATGCTTAAGGCCACCAACGAAATCAATGAGACCCAAAAGAAAAATTTTATTGAAAAAATCAAAAACAAAATGGATATTAGCGGGAAGACATTCGGGGTTCTTGGATTGTCCTTTAAGCCAAACACAGACGACATGAGGTTTGCTCCGAGCATTTACATAATCAAGGAACTCCAGAAGGAAGGGGGCAAGGTAAAGGCTTATGACCCCGAGGCAATGGAAAAGGCAAAGGAAGTTCTGGATAATGTTGAATTTTGCACTGACCCTTATGGCGCTGCAGAAGATTCCGACGCACTGCTCATACTGACAGAGTGGAATGAGTTTAAGGAGCTTGATTTGGGGAAAGTCAAGTCATTGCTAAATAAGCCGTTAATTTTTGACGGGAGGAATATTTATAATCCAAAAGAGCTAAAAGAAGAAGGCTTCACCTACATAAGCATTGGGAGGGAGGGTGTGTTGTAAATGGATGCTATAATACTGGCAGCAGGCTATGCAACAAGGCTGTATCCGCTGACAGAAAACACTCCGAAGCCGCTGCTGAAAGTCGCTGGAAAGGCGATTATAGAGCATATAATAAACAGGATTGAGGGTTTGAGGGGAGTTAACAAACTCTATATAGTGACAAATGACAAATTTGAGAACCATTTTGCGGGATGGCTTAAAAATTTTGACGCAAAAAAACCGATAGAGGTAATTAATGACGGCACCGAAAGCAATGAAGACAGATTAGGTGCTTTAGGGGATGTGCATTATGCGGCAAATGCAAAGAGAATAGAAGATGACATCCTGGTTATTGCCGGAGACAATATTTTCGAGTTTTCGCTGGATAGCGCATTTAATCTATTTAAAAAAAAGGAATCCAATGTGATTGCATTGTATGATGTAAAAGATTTTGAATTGGCGAAGAAGTATGGAGTTGTCGAAGTTAAAGGCAATATTGTTGTAAATTTTGAGGAAAAGCCCGCAAAGCCAAAATCCACCCTGGTTTCCACAGGAATATACCTTTTCCCAAAAAAAACACTAGCTTTAATTAAAAAATACATTGACCAGGGCAACAACGCGGACAAAACAGGGGATTTTATCGAGTGGCTTTACAAGAGGGACAAAGTTTATGCCTATGTTGCCAGCAAGGCATGGTATGACATAGGGAGCATTGAGCAGCTGGAAAAAGCAAACAGATACTTTAAAGGCTAAAAATGGAAACTGTACTAATAACAGGCGGAGCAGGATTTATCGGGAGCCATTTATGCGATTTTTTGATTGCCAAGGGATTTAAAGTAATATGCATGGACAATTTTATAACCGGAAGCAAAGAAAATATTGAGCACCTGCAGGCTAATGAGAACTTTAAACTGATTAATCATGATGTAAGCAAACATATTAAGATTGAGGAGCCTTTGGATTATGTGCTGCATTTTGCCTCTCCTGCCTCTCCGGTAGACTACCAGAAAATTCCGATACAGACATTAAAAGCAGGCAGTTTGGGGACACACAACACTTTAGGCTTGGCTCTGGCAAAAAAGGCAAAATACCTGCTGGCTTCTACATCGGAGGTTTACGGCGATCCTCTGGTTAATCCCCAGCCGGAAAGCTATTGGGGGAATGTCAATCCTATAGGGATTAGAGGCTGCTATGATGAAGCTAAAAGGTTTGCAGAGGCGCTTGTTATGGCATACCACAGGATACACAAAGTTGATGTGAGAATAGCCAGGATTTTCAATACGTACGGCCCCAGGATGAGAAAAGATGACGGGAGGGTTGTTCCGAATTTCATAAACCAGGCATTAAAAAATAAGCCTGTTACTGTTTATGGGGAGGGCAAGCAGACAAGAAGCTTTTGCTATGCCAGCGATTTGGTGGAGGGGATATACAAGCTGATGATGTCCGGTATAAATGAGCCTGTAAATTTGGGGAATCCGGATGAGTATACAATAATTGAGTTTGCAGATATTGTTAAAAAATTAACAAAAAGCGAAAGCAGAATTGCGTTTGAAAAATTACCTACAGATGATCCTCATGTCAGGAGGCCTGACATCACAAAAGCAAAAAAAGAGCTGGGGTGGGAGCCTAAAGTTAATCTGGAGGAAGGCTTAAAGGAAACTATAAAGTGGTTCAAAGAAAATTAAAGATTCTTTACAACTTTGTCAATTAACAATCTGTCTTCTTTGTCTATTGTGCCAAGAATAAACAATGCTATAGAGTAAATCAATGCCCCTGAGACTATCGCTGCAAACATGTTCTCTATGTATTGCAGCGAAAATATCATAATGCTGACGGCTATGACAGGCCTAACGGACAACCTTATGAATCTTATCCCCAACCCGTATTTTACTATAAAGGAGGTGTATACAAAAAAGAAAACAATTTCTGTTATTATAGTGGCGATAGCAGCACCTATAAAGCCAAAAAAAGGAATCAATGCAAAGTTTAATGCTACATTAGTCAAAGCAGCAGTCCCCTGGCTAAAAACCCTCGAGCCCTGCCGGTTTATCGATGATAAAGTAAATCCGGACACTACGTTAAGGAACCTTAAACAAAGATACCCCGACAGTATTGATAATACTACCGCAGATGTTATATATTCCTTGCCGTAAAGAAGCAGAATAATCTTGTCTGAGAGAACATAGATCCCTGCGGATAGAGGCAAGCCGATAATAAGCATATACTTAAATGACTTTTCATAGGCAAATTTGAGCGATTTTTTTGAGGTTATGTACCACCTGGATATTACAGGATAAATGGCATTTCCGTACATTACCGGTATGAAAATAAGGGCAAGCATGATGTTAGCCGCAGCAGAATAAATGCCTACATCGGTTGTCGAGCGGATTTTTGAGAGCATAATGGAACTTATGTACATAAATAAGCCCGAAAAAACCAAGGACAGGCAGAATAATGAGGATTTTTTCAACAATTTTTTTGAAAACCCGTAGTCAAACTCAAAGCTTATTTTAATGAACCTGCTGTAAACCAGCAAAATAGTAATTATAAACACAATTATTTCTGTTAGAGGAAAAGCCAATGAAGCCGCAATAACACCGTATCCTGCTTTTATTGCATAAAAAACCATACCCCCAAGAATTGCCATCCTTAATACCTTGATTAATGCGTCATAATGCATCTTCTCAAAAGCACGGAATATGGAGTAATACAAATCAGTAAAAGACTGGATTATTGCAAACAATAGCATAGTGTATGATACTATCTTTACCTCTCCGGAATAATCCATTATGCTGAGAAACAGGCAGGCAGCTACCAGGGTGATTGCTGAAAGAAACATCTTTAGCACTACAGAATTAGACAAATATTTTGAGGCTGCCTTTTTATTGCGGCTTATCTCCCTTATGATGAAAGTGCTTAAGCCAAAATCAGCGATTATAACAATCAATAAGGCAAATGCAATTCCAAAGCTGAATATCCCAAAATCCTCATTTCCCAGCGCTCTGGCAAGATAAACAAAGATTATCAGCTGGATAATTTTTGATAAAATTTCAGAAGCAGCCAAGCTTAGGAAATTCGTTGTTATCCTTCTGGCAGTGTTCATTATTGCACCCGGTATTATTTTTTTCCGAATAATGCGTTATAGTAATGGAAAATTGTCTTTCCCCTGTAATGCACCACAAAGGACATAAACTGCCTTAAAACAGATACCGCACCATAAATGATTATGTAAACCAAAGACAGCAAGAAAGGAGGCATGAAATTAAAGTAGCGGTTGAAAAGCTCTATTGCAATTATAATCTGGATATGGGCTATGTTGGCCGGAAAACCCCACAACTCCTTTATTTTTTCGTAGAGGGCATACAATTTTTTTCCGGATTCCGTGCTTCCGCCCTCAATATTTATTTTTTCGTTGAGCAGGGTATATTTTTTCGGCAGCATTCCTTTCTCACTTTTTAATCTGTCCAGGCCTTTTTTCACAACCGCTATTTTTACAGCGTTTAGAATCACAGGCGAAGAGAACACCGAACAGAGAAATCCAGAAATAATTGCTGCTTTTATTCCTGTATGCATAAAAATTCCAAATCCAAATGAAAAGAAAATAAACGGAATAGATAAAACATGATACACTTCTTCCAGGAAGGATCCTATCAAACTCCCTTCTTTGTAGTATCTTGCGACTTCTCCATTGACATTATCCAAAACTACAGTAAAGTGTATCAATGTTATTCCTGCAAACATTGTCCAGACTGAGCCAAAGGCCATCATCCCAGAGCCAAACAGCATCAATAACAGCATAAGTATGCTAACCTGGTCCGCATGTATTGGAGTATACAGGAACAGCTTTGTCACATAGACTGAAATTTTCATAGTGAACAGTTCCATATACAAAGGCCTTTTTTTAGTTACACCTTTATAGCATATTTTCCTTAGCTCTTTAATTGGCTCTACCATTTTATCAAGTCTGTAGTCCTACTACGCTATTTAAATTTATCCTTAACCTGGACTTTCGTGTTTTTAAAAATCATTAAGTAGTAGGCATTTCATAGAAATCTTGGTGATAATCTATGAAAGAGAACCTACTACCATACCCAAATGATTGGAAGAACTTATTAAATCTTTTTGCG
>JAHWGX010000035.1 GCA_019323655.1 Candidatus Woesearchaeota archaeon
ATAGCCTTTAACTTAATACCCCACATTGACGTGTTTCAGGAAAACAAATACACCAAGGAAGAGATGAAAGTAGTCTGGGAAACAAGGAAAATTTTTGGAGATGAAGGCATACCAATCTCATGCACCTGCGTAAGAATCCCGATAATGAGGGCTCATTCTGAAAGTATTGTTGTCGAGACAAAAAAGCCGATAGACCCTGAAAAAGCAAGGGAAATATTTGAAAACACTGAAGGCATAGTTGTGAGGGATGATATCAAAAATAATATATACCCAATGCCGCTGACAGCAACAAAAAAATACAATGTGGAAGTAGGAAGAATAAGGCAGAACATTGTTTTTGGAAGCAATGGACTGGAGTTTTTTGTATGCGGAGACCAGATTTTAAAAGGGGCTGCGCTGAATGCTGTCCAGATAGCGGAGTTAATTGCAAAGCAGAGGTTTGGTTAGGCTTTTGCCTTAACCGCCGTGGCCATCCATTCTTAATTTTAAAAGGTGGTAAAAATAGAAATAAAGGGAAACAAATTGTATCTTGGGGGAGTAAAAGCAGAGAGGCTTGTAAAGGAATTCGGCAGTCCATTGTACGCTTACGAGGAAGAAACAATAAGAATGAGATTTAATGAGTTAAGGAACGCCATTTCGTACCCTGATCTAAGGGTTTATTATGCGTGCAAGGCAAACACAAACATTGAGATAATGAGGATACTGAAGGAAGAAGGCAGTTATTTGGATGCTGTTTCTCCGGGGGAGATGTTCCTCGGACTGAAAGCAGGATTTCCGAGCAATAAAATCCTGTTTACAGGCAGTAACTGCACTGATGAAGATTTTAGGTACTGCATAGAAAACAATATCCTTGCTAACCTTGGCTCAATATCCCAGATTAGAAGGTACGGCAGGCTAAACCCTGACTCAGATGTTGTAATAAGGATAAACCCGGATGTTGGCGCAGGCCACCATAAACATACTATAACGGGGGGCCCTGACAGCAAGTTTGGCATTTATTTTGACAAAGTTGATGGGATAAAAAAAGAGGCAAAAAAATATGGCCTTAATATTATAGGAATACACCAGCACATCGGCTCAGGAATACTAGACGCCGGGATTTTTATAGGGGCGGCGGATATTCTGCTTAAGACAGCCAAGGAATTTAATAACCTGGACTTTGTTGATTTTGGAGGGGGAATAGGCGTCCCTTACAGGCCCCGGGAAAAACCAATTGATGTAAATGAGCTGGGGAATAAAATTTCAAAAAGATTTAATGATTTTTGCAGCGAGTATGGGAAAAAGTTAATTCTTGCGATAGAACCCGGAAGGTACCTTGTGGCTGAATCAGGATTTTTATTAGCGACAGCCAATAATATTAAGGAAACCCCTAAGCATAAGTTTGCGGGGACCGACACGGGCTTCAACCATCTGATAAGGCCTGCAATGTATTGTTCGCATCATGAAATAATCAACGCTTCAAATGCAGAAGGCGAAAAGGAAAAATATGTTATTGCAGGAAATCTTTGCGAGTCAGGAGACATTTTCACAAGAAACGAATATGGCCCTGAAGGCAGGGAAATTCCTGGGATAAAAGAGGGGGATGTATTGGCAGTATGCAATGCCGGGGCATACGGCTTTTCAATGTCATCAAACTACAATTCAAGGCCAAAGCCTGCAGAAGTCATTGTCGGGAAAAAAAAGGCAAGATTGATAAGAAAAAGGGAGTCTCTTCAAGATTTTCAGTAAAAAATGGAAAAAATAAGAATAGCATTAATTGGTTACGGGAATGTAGGAAGGGGGGTGGAGCTTGCAGTAAAGCAAAACCCCGATATGGTTTTGGAAGGAATCTTCACGAGAAGGGATCCTGCGGAACTGCAAAGTAAATTTCCGGGCTCGAAGTTTTTTCATATTTCCGATGCCAAAAAGTTTACGGGCATTATTGACGTTGCAGTTTTGTGCGGCGGCTCTGCAACCGACCTTCCTGAGCAGGGGGCTTTTTTTGCCTCTATGTTTAATACCGTAGACAGCTACGACACCCATGCGAAAATTCCCCTGCACTTTAACGAAGTTGATGAGGCGTCCAGAAAATCCGGAAAAACGAGCATAATCTCTACAGGCTGGGACCCCGGCCTGTTTTCTTTGGCGAGGGTTATAGGTAATGCAGTTCTCCCCGGAGGAAAGGCCTATACCTTCTGGGGCAAAGGAGTGAGCCAAGGGCACTCAGACGCCATAAGAAGAATCCAAGGGGTTAAAGACGGAAGGCAGTACACCATACCAATAGATGCTTCTGTTAAAAGAGTGAGGGCAGGTGATAATCCCAAGCTGTCAACAAGGGAAAAGCATCTTAGGCAGTGCTATGTTGTCGCTGAAGAGGGTGCTAATCTGCAGAGGATAGAACATGAGATTAAGTCAATGCCAAATTATTTTGCAGATTATGATACGAGAGTGGAATTCATATCTCAGGAAGAAATGAACAAAAACCATTCTGAGATGCCTCATGGAGGGCATGTTTTGGTGAGCGGCAGGACAGGCACTCATAACCAGCTGATGGAGTTCTCGCTGAAACTGGACAGCAATCCCGAGTTCACGGGAAGCGTGCTTGCGGCTTATGCAAGGGCAGCATACCGGCTGAATAAAGAAGGGAAGACCGGGGCAAAAACAGTACTTGACGTCCCTGCCTCCTACCTTTCAATAAATCCTCCCGAGGAGCTAAGGAAAGAATTTTTGTAAAATTTAGACCAATAAATTTTAAAATGATCGTAATGAAATTCGGGGGCACATCCTTGGGGGGCGCTGGCAGAATAAAAAATGCAGCAAATATTGTTAAGCATTATGCCAAAAAAAATCCTGTTGTAGTTGTGTCTGCTGTCTCAGGAATAACTGACAAATTAATAGAATTGGCAAATGCCGCTGCTAAAGGCAAAGGCAATGAAATCTTGGAAGGTATAAAAAAAATCCATTATGAAATTCTTGAAAATCTAGGAATAAATAAATCACTAATTGAAAAGGATATTGCAGAATTATCACAAATTCTGGATGAAATAAAAAATAATAAATTTGTTGATGCCAAAGCTTTGGATAATGTGCAGTCTTTTGGCGAGCGCATGTCATCAAAAATTGTTGCGGCACAATTAAACAACATAGGAGTAAAAGCGCAGGCATTTAACTCGTGGGAACTAGGTTTTTTTACAGACTCGGAATTTGGAAAGGCAGAGCCTCTTGAAACTGCCTATAAGAATCTCGGAAAGGGCATAAAAAAACTTGGTGCTGTTCCTGTTGTGACCGGGTTCATAGGCCGGACAGAGAAAGGGGATGTGACTACTTTAGGCCGCGGAGGTTCAGACTACACAGCAGCAATCATAGGCTCTGCAATTAATGCTGATGAGATACAGATATGGACAGATGTTGACGGAATAATGACCGCAGACCCAAGAATTGTCGCTAATGCAAAAACTATTGAAGAGATTTCTTTTGCAGAAGCGTCTGAGCTTGCTTACTTCGGAGCCAAGGCCCTGCATCCAAAAACAATACTGCCTGCCATGAGGGAAGGCATACCTGTAAAAGTCCTCAACTCCTTTAATCCGGAAAACAAAGGGACTGTTATTTTAAACAAGGCCAATAAGAGCGAGCAGATAGTAAAGGCAATAGCCTGCAAGAAAGGCATAACCCTTGTAAACATAGACTCCACGAGGATGCTTGGAGCATACGGATTTTTGGCCAGAATTTTCAATATTTTTGACAAGTACAAAAAAAGCGTTGATGTGGTTGCAACATCCGAGGTAAGCGTTTCATTGACAGTGGAAGATGAATATAAGATGGACCACATCATTGAGGAATTAAGTGGAATAGCCCAGGTAAACGTTTTAAAGAATAAGTCTATAGTTTGTGTTGTGGGGGAAGGCATGAAAAGCACGCCAGGAGTTGCAGGGAGGACATTCACTGCATTGGGCAGAAACAATGTGAATATTGAGATGATATCCTTGGGCGCATCAAAGATAAACATAACATTCAGTGTTGACGGCAAAGACGCAGAGAAAGCAGTAAAGGTTTTGCATGGGGAGTATTTTGAAACTAAAAATAAAATAACTATATGCTAAAGCGGTTAAATACATCTCTAAAAAATATTTTTTTCAAAATGTTTATATAAACAAATTATTTCTTTGTTTTTAATGGATAAAAATAAAAAAAATAATGGGGAAAAAGAGCTTTTCTGGGCAGACCAGCTGGCAAAGCAAATCATCGGCAGGGAAAAGTTCCATTATACTGGCAAAAAAATCCCAAAGTTCGATGTTTTTACAGTAAAGACTTCTGCTTCTTTGTCCGGTGTTTTGCATATTGGAAGATTAAGCGATACAATAAGGGGGGAGAGCGTTTATAGGGCATTGAAAGATTCGAAGGTTAAGTCAAAATTAATCTGGGTTGCAGAGGACATGGATCCTTTAAGGAAGATACCGAAAAATGTTCCGGGGGATTTTGAGAAGTATATTGGAATGCCTGTTACTGATGTTCCTGACCCTGACGGAAATTACAAAAGCTATGCAGAGCGCTTTAAGGCTGAGTACTTCAAGGTTCTGGACAGGTTTGTCACGGCAAAAATGGAGAAATTTTCAATGAGGGAGGAATACCAAAAAGGAAACTTCAGCAAATACGTAAAAAAAATCCTTGAAAAATCCGAAGAGGTAAGGGAAATACAAAACAAGTACAGGACCAACAAGCTTGAGAAGGGGTTCATACCGTGGAAGCCCATATGCGAAAATTGCGGAAAAATTGTCACAACTCATGTAACTGATTTTTCCGATGGGATTGTAAAATACCGCTGCAAGGATTATGATTTTGAGGCAGCAACGGCAAAAGGCTGCGGCCACAAAGGGGAAAATGACCCGCTAAAGGGAAACGGAAAACTGCTTTGGAAGTCAGAGTGGTCAGCGCAATGGGCGCACTGGAAAATTGCAAGCGAAGGCGCTGGAAAAGAGTACCAGGTCCCAAACTCGGCATGGTGGGTCAACGCGGAAATCGCTGAAAATGTTTTAGGCTTTCCGATGCCAGTGCCACTGTTTTACGAGCATCTGATGATTGACGGGGAAAAGATGTCAGCTTCCCTGGGCAATGTCATTTACCCCAAAGACTGGCTGGAGGTTGCTCCTCCGGAATTGCTGAAGTTTTTTTACAATAAGAGGGTAATGAAGACAAGAAGCTTTTCATGGAAAGATTTGCCAAACCTTTATGATGACTATGATATGCACATGAATGTTTATCTGGGCAGTGTTAAGCTGGAAAACAAGAAGGAAGAGCAGCACATCAAGAGGCTTTTTGAGATAAGCCACGGCAAAGAAATAAGCCCCGCAGGCATTAGCTTTTCCCATGCAGCCATGGTTGCGCAGATAAGCCCGAATGACGATGATATTGTAAAAAGCCTTGAAAAAACAGGGCATTATGACAAGAAAACAGAAGAAATGGTTTTTAACAGAATCCAAAAGGCAAAAGTGTGGCTGGAAAAGCATGCTCCGGAAGATGTTAAATTTAAATTACAGGATGAAGTCTCAAGGGATTTAAAATTAAGCGCAAAAGAAAAAGAGGCTTTGCATCTTGTTGCCAAGGGTTTAAGGGAAAAAGAATGGGGTGAAAAAGCCCTGTTTGAGGAATTCTATAATATATGCAAGAAAACAGAAATCAAGAACACTGATTTCTTCAGAGCCGCTTATAATGTCCTGCTCAACAAGGACAGAGGGCCTAAATTAGCTCCGTTCATACTCGCTGTTGGAAAGGAAAAGGTTGTTGGATTGTTTGAAAAGGCATGAAATTTGGTTAAAAAAT
>JAHWGX010000036.1 GCA_019323655.1 Candidatus Woesearchaeota archaeon
CATAATCGGAGGCCTTATGGCAGAAAACAACGACAGGACAATAAAAGTGGATTACAGCTTTGACACAATGCTGCAGGGCATAAAGGAAAGCGAGCTGCAGACTGTGAATAAGATAGTGTTTGGGTAAAAATGCTGAAACCAGAGGAAGCAAAAAAACCGAAAAAATTGAAGCTTGGATTTTGCCCTTACACCTATGTAAGAAGCACAGTAATGAAATCGCTGCTCTTCAGGAAAGAGGACTACCAGAAAATGCTTAAGATGACTTTCAGCGAAATTGCAAAGTTTTTGCAGGAGTCCCACTACAATAAAGAAATCAATGAGCTGGCTGGAGCGCATTCCGGGGCAGATTTGCTTGAGCTTGCGCTAAACAAAAACCTTGCTGCTTCATTCAAGAAACTGATAAGGATATCCCCTCCAAAGCTTGCTATGCTGATTACAGAATATGCTATAAGAAAAGACATAGAGGACATTAAAACAATACTAAGGGGCAAGTTCACCAAAGCGCCTGAGAAGATGATTGTAAACTCAATAACAGCAGCAGGCACATTAAGCATGGATTTTTTAGTTTCGCTTTTGGAAAAGGAATCTGTTGAGGAAATCCTAAAGGGCAATAAAATTGTGCCCTTTTACCTCCTTGGGCAGGGGTTAAGGGATGTTGCGGAAAAAAACACATTAGTAAGCATAGAAAATGCTTTTGATAAGTACTATTACCAATCCCTGGAAGAATTTTCAAAGATCCTGCCAAAGCAGGGGGCATTGTTCAGGGGCTTTCTGACAAAAGAGGTTGAGATAATCAACATATTAACCCTCTTAAGGCTGAAGAAGAGCAAGTTTGGAAAAGATGCCATTAAGAGCTTTATAATCCCTTCCGCCGGTGCCATGTACTCCAAAATAATCAGCCTTGCAGGCGCTGACAGCTTAGAGCAGATTTCAGAGGCCCTGGAAAAAACAGAATATAAGGGCGTAATTGAAAAAGGAATTGAAGACTACAGGAAAAGCGGCTCTTTAATAACTCTTGAAACTGAGCTTTGCAAATACCTGCTGAAAGAGTCTATTTTGCTGCTGCATCAGCACCCGTTAAGCATTGAAGTAATACTGGGCTATATGCTCGCAAAGGACATTGAAATCAGGAATTTAAGGGTGATTATAAAAGGAAAGCAGCTCGGGCTAAGAGAGGAGTTTATTGAAAGGCAGTTAGTGCTGGATAAATAAGCAAACTAAAAAACAGAATTAAACAAAACTAACTAAAAACATTAAAATAAAATGGTAAAAATCGCTGTCCTCGGAAGCAATGAATTTATTGTGGGATTCCAGCTAGCAGGGATTAAAGATACAATAGAAGCCGGCAAGGATGTTATGGGGGATTTGGAGAGCCTGAAGAAAAGAAAAGAGACCGGAGTTGTTGTGGTGGAGGAAAAAATACTGGAAGCCCTGGACAGGCACCAAAGGCTTGAAATTGAGGACTCTGTTGATCCTGTGTTTATCCCTGTGTCAACCAGCGTTGAGCAGGGAAACTTAAGGAGGCTTATAAAAAAATCAATAGGTGTTGACTTATGGAAGTAGGTGTTAAAATGGAAAAAGGAATTATATACAGAATTGCAGGCCCTGTTGTTGTGGCAAAGGGTATAAAGCCAAGAATGTATGATGTTTGCAGGGTGGGCAATGAAAAATTAATGGGGGAAGTAATCCAGATAGCAGGGGACAAAGTAATCATTCAGGTGTATGAGGATACATCGGGAATAAAGCCTGGCGAGCCGGTTGTGAATACCGGAGAGCCTTTGAAGGTCGAGCTTGGGCCCGGAATGCTGGGCAGCATTTACGACGGCATCCAAAGGCCGCTGCCTGTCTTGGCCAAGCAAATGGGTGATTTTATTAAGAGGGGTGTTGATGCGCCCGGCCTTGACCAGTCGAAGAAATGGGACTTTAAGGCTTCTGTCCAGAAAGGGGATAATGTTTCCGGAGGAAGCATCTTAGGGGAGGTTGAAGAAAGCGCCGGAATAATGCACAAAATCCTGGTGCCTCCAAAACAAAAAGGCAAAATTGAGGAAATAAAATCAGGAAAGTTTACTGTTAATGATGTCATAGGCAAGCTCGATAACGGCTTTGAGCTGAGGCTTAAGCATAACTGGCCTGTGAGGATTGAGAGGCCTGTCAAATCCAAGCTAAAGCCTGAAATGCCTCTGGTAACCGGGCAAAGAATTTTGGATGCACTGTTTCCGGTTTCAAAAGGAGGCGTTGCGGCAATTCCCGGCCCTTTTGGCAGTGGAAAGACTGTAACGCAGCAGCAGCTTGCTAAATGGTCAGACGCTGATATTATTGTATATGTGGGCTGTGGCGAGAGAGGAAATGAAATGACAGAAGTTCTTGAGGAATTTCCGGAGCTTATAGATCCAAAAAGCGGCAAGCCTTTAATGAACAGGACAGTGCTTATAGCAAACACATCCAATATGCCTGTTGCAGCAAGGGAAGCTTCAGTGTATACCGGTGTAACAATTGCAGAATATTACAGGGATATGGGTTATTCTGTGGCTTTAATGGCAGATTCTACAAGCAGGTGGGCAGAAGCTATGAGAGAAATAAGCTCAAGGCTGGAAGAGATGCCTGGTGAGGAAGGGTATCCTGCTTACTTAAGCACAAGATTAGCGCAATTTTATGAAAGGGCAGGAGTTGTAGTGCCTCTTGGAGCGAAAAAACAGGGAAGCGTCAGCGTCATAGGCGCTGTAAGCCCGCCCGGCGGGGATTTTTCAGAGCCTGTAACACAGGGAACATTAAGGGTTACAAAAGTATTTTGGGCTTTGGATGCAAAGCTGGCCCAAAGAAGGCACTTCCCGGCGATAAACTGGCTCACATCGTACTCTCTTTACCTTGATACATTAGACGAATGGTACAGAAAGAACATTGCAGCTGACTGGCACGAGAAAGTAGGAGAGATGATGAGCATCCTGCAGGAAGAGGAAAAACTGCTGGAGATTGTGCAGTTAGTTGGCTCTGATGCGCTGCCGGAAAGGCAGCAGGTAACACTTCAGGTTGCAAGGCTGATAAGGGAAGTCTTGCTGCAGCAGAATGCAATGCACGAAGTAGACACATACTGCAACCTGAAAAAAACGTACCAGATAATGAAGTCCATAATGCATTTTTCAAGACTGGCAAACAGCGCCTTGGACAGCGGAATGAGAGCAGAGCAGATTTTGCTGACAAAATCAAAAGACAGGTTAAGCGAGGTAAAGTTCGTAAAGGACTATGAAAAAGTCCTTGCGGAAATAACAAAAGAGATGGAGAAAGAATTAAGCTCAAGATGAGGGTGGTTTGATGAAAGAATACAAAACAATAACAAAAATTGCAGGCCCATTAATTTTTGTGGAGAAGACAGAGCCGATAGGCTATGCCGATATTGTGGAGATTGCATTGCCCGACGGAAGCACAAAAACCGGGCAAGTGCTTGACACAAGCGATGATATTGTTGTGGTGCAGGTGTTTGAAGGCACGTCAGGAATAGATGTCCACACCAGAGCAAAATTTTTGGGAAGCACCTTAAAGCTAAGCGTTTCAAAAGACATGCTTGGGAGGGTTTTAAGCGGCAGCGGCAAGCCCATAGACAACGGCCCGGAGGTTGTTCCGGAAAAAAAGCTCGATATCGGAGGAGCTGCTATAAACCCCTATTCAAGGGCATCTCCCTCTGATTTTATTCAGACAGGGATGTCAACAATTGACGCGATGAATACTTTGGTCAGGGGACAGAAGCTGCCTTTGTTTTCCGGCTCAGGACTGCCCCATAACGAGATGGCTCTGCAGATAGCCAGGCAGGCAAAAGTTCTCGGCAAAAAAGAAAATTTTGTAGTTATATTCGCGGCAATGGGAATCACAAATGAGGAAGCTCAGTATTTCATTGATGACTTTAAGAGAACAGGGGCATTGGAAAGAAGCGTTGTTTTCCTTAATCTTGCAAATGACCCTGCTGTTGAAAGATTAGTTACACCTAAAATGGCTTTGACAGCAGCTGAGTATTTTGCCTATGAGCAGGATGCGCATGTTCTTGTTATTCTGACTGACATGACTAATTATTGTGAATCCCTAAGGGAAATAGGCGCTGCGCGTGAGGAAATCCCCGGAAGAAGAGGATACCCCGGGTATATGTATACTGACCTTGCTACTATTTATGAGAGGGCAGGAGTTATTAAAGGCAAGAAAGGAAGTGTTACGCAAATTCCGATACTGACAATGGTAGGGGATGACATAACCCATCCTATTCCTGACCTTACAGGATACATAACCGAGGGCCAAATTGTTTTGGCAAGAGAATTACACAGAAAGGGAATTTACCCGTGCAATGATGTCCTGCCGTCTTTATCAAGGCTGATGAATCTGGGAATAGGCCCTGAAAAAACAAGGGAAGACCACAAGCAGGTTTCTGACCAGCTTTATGCTGCATATGCAGAAGGCAGAGACTTAAGAGGTTTAGTTGCAATTGTAGGGGAAGAAGCGTTAAGCGAGCGGGACAAAAAATACCTTAAGTTTGCTGCTGAGTATGAGGACAAGTTTGTGAGGCAGAGCCGTGACGAGGACAGAAGCATTAACGAGACTCTTGACCTTGGATGGAAGCTGCTGGGAATAATTCCTGAAAACGAGCTGACAAGAATAAGCCCGCAGTTCAAAAAGAAGTATTACAAGGCTGCTGAAGAGGAAAAGAAAGAGAGAGAAGCAGAAAAACAATGACCTGTAAATCAACAGTAATAGGGTTACTATGAGGCTGGGGAATAAAATGAGGATGTAAGAGATGAAAACAGACATCGACTCTTTTTGGAAGCGACAAACTGATACGTTTGAAAATATTGAGAAAGCTGGTGGTTTTGGAGCTTATGTTGCTAATGAGGTGCCAGATTTAGCTAGTGCTTTCCAAGCAGATAGAATACTAAGATGTATCGATGAGGGGACACCAAACGGTCTTCGTGCTGCTGGCGAAGGTATTGCTTACGTAAAAACATTTGGTTTGGATAAAGGTAGGGAAGGTTATGCAGCTATAAATGCAGGGATTGACGCAGCTGCTGACGCATTTAGGGATGCTAATTTGGAAGGTATATTTAGTCATGAGGAATGCGGCGCAGCAAAATTAATTTATGGATTATTCTCTGATAAATTCAGGTCCCAATTGGAAAAAGAGCATGGAATAAAAAGTTCAGATGAGTTGGGTGATTATTTCGCTAAAGAATTATCAGCAAAGCTAGGGGTAGAATACAAAGGCAGTATGAAAATCAATGAAATGGCTCGACCAAGAGGAAAACATATAACAAGATTCACCTATGTTGATGGTACTGGAAAATTAAACCCCGATGGTGTTGAAGGTTTGCCACAAGGGTTTGTGATAAGTAGAGACTATTTAGGAGCTGAACAAACGGGAGTTGAAGTGGCTGTAAGTATAAATATTTCTACTGGGGACCACGGATTCGGAGACAGAATTACACCTGAACAGCCTCATGTTTTGGTTGCTGTCGGAAACCCAAGTGAGCCAGAACTATCCTTAGATAAACTAATGAAAGAACTCAAAACAATTGCAGACAAGTATAATGGGAGGGTAATAGTTGATGGGTTCGTAGCACCGATTTATACAAATACAGAATAAACAATAATAATTTTATGGCACAAGACATAAAACCAACAAGAAGCGAACTGCTGAAGGTGAAAAAGCAGATAAAATTAGCCATGTCAGGATACAGCCTGCTGAAGAAGAAAAGAGACGGGCTTATTCTTGAGTTTTTTGAGATACTGAAGAAGGCAAAGACATTGAGGGAAGAGCTGGCCAATGAATACAAGATTGCACTGGAGAAGATAAACATTGCAAGGACAATGGAAGGCGACTTAAAAGTCAACTCAATTGCAATGGCGATTAAGGAAATACCAAAGATTGAGCTGATGACCAGGAACATTATGGGAATTAAAGTGCCGAAAATAGAGTCTTCTGAGATAAGGAAGGCGTTTATGGAGAGAGGCTACGGAGTTTATAATTCATCTGCTGTTGATGAGGCAGCTGCCGCATATGAAAAAGTTGTGGAAAAAATATTGCTTGCAGCGGAAGTCGAGACGTCAATGAGGAAGCTGCTTAATGAGATTGAAAAAACAAAAAGGAGGGTAAATGCGCTTGAATTTGTCGTTATGCCCAATTTGGAAAAAATAAAATCCTTTATAATGCTAAGGCTTGAGGAGCTTGAAAGGGAGAACATATTCAGGATGAAGAGGATAAAGGCAAAAGTGCAGGCGCAGTAAAATAAAACTAAATATTTTCCATAGACTATTTACATCAGCTTTTTAATGCATTGCAAAAGGACTTTAGGTAAAATCAGCGGAAAAAACAAAATGGACACGATTATATTAAAGGAAACAAAAGAAGCCCAAA
>JAHWGX010000037.1 GCA_019323655.1 Candidatus Woesearchaeota archaeon
AAACCAATGAGATTATTAACAAAAAAATAAAATCAGCATTAAAGAATGGGTTAAAGGCAATATTGTGCGCAGGAGAAACCCTGGAGCAGAGGGAAAACAATGAAACAATGGATGTCATAAGAAACCAGCTGGAAAACTGCTTAAAAGATATTCAAGAGAAGGAAATGGAAAATATAGCTGTTGCTTATGAGCCTGTGTGGGCAATCGGCACTGGAAAAACAGCAACTCCGGAGCAGGCAGAGGAAGTCCATAAATTTATCAGAGATTTATTATCCAAAATGTATAATGAGGCAACAGCCCAAAATACAAGAATACTTTACGGCGGCAGCGTAAAGCCGGACAATATTAAAGAGCTTATGTCAATGAAAAACATCAACGGAGCATTGGTTGGAGGGGCTTCTTTGGACGCCAAGAGTTTTGGAGAGATTTGCAGAATCGACTGATTCAAACTAGAATATCTTCCCAAAAATCCCCTTTTTCCTGCTTTCTTTTTCAAATTCCTTAAGCAGCTCTTTCTGCTTCTTGCTCAGCCTTTCAGGGACTTCTACAATAACTTCCACATTCTCATTTCCTTTTCCATGGTCATGAAGGTAAGGTATCCCTTTTCCTTTCATCCTGAAAATGGTGTTATTCTGCGTTCCTGCAGGTATCTTTAATTTCGCTTTCCCTTCCAGGGTAGGGACTTCTATTTCCCCGCCAAGAGCTGCAATTGAAAAGGGTATCTTTACTTTTACGTAAATATCATTCCCGTGCCTTTCAAATGTCTCATGCTCCTTTACATGGATTATGACATATAAGTCACCAGTTTCTGCTCCTTTTTCTCCTGCCTCCCCTTCACCGTGGACTCTTAAGTTAGTCCCTTCCTCCGCACCTGCAGGGATTTTGATTTCAAGCTTCCTTGTTTTTTTGACAACTCCTGTTCCGTCGCAAACTGCGCACTCGTTTTTTATGTACCTGCCCTCTCCGCGGCATTTGCCGCAGGTTGCAGTTGTGGAAAAAATTCCGAACGGAGTTCTTTGGGTTCTTTTCTGGATTCCGCTTCCATTGCACTCAGGGCAGTTTACAATATCGGATTCTGATTCTGCTCCGGAGCCATGGCATTTTGTGCACTGCTCAAGCCTTGGAATTATGACATGCTTTGTCGTGCCTGCAGCAGCCTCTTCCAAAGTAATCTCCAAATCATACCTTAAATCAGCGCCTCTTCTCGGACCCCTTCTCCTTCTGGAGCCAAAAGGGCCTCCCCTGAAAAAGCTTTCAAAGATGCTGTCAAAGTCAAATCCGAATCCGCCTACGTCAGACATAAAGTCGCTGAAGTCAAAGCCTTCAAAGCCCCTGAACTGGTCCGCAGTTGTGCCGAACTTGTCGTATTGCGACCTTTTCTCATCATCTGCAAGGACAGCAGCAGCCTCGTTTATCTCCTTGAACTTCTCTGCAGCATCCTCGCCTTTATTTAAGTCAGGATGGTATTTTTTTGCCAGCCTCTTGTAGGCCTTCTTGACTTCTTCCTTAGTGGCGTTTTTGTCCACGCCAAGAACCTTGTAATAGTCTTTTGGCATTTTGTTTTGTGTTAACTTTTTATTGCGATTTTGATAATTATTTGTCCGGCTGTTTTTTTAGCTTAATGCATTTTTGCATTGAATTTATCTTTTGACTTGAACAATTATTTGCTCAGTTATTTTTTATTTTACGTTTAATATTTTTATGGCATTGAAAAATAATTAAAATGATTATAATCAAAACACATAATTATTTTTATTTTTTAATCGTTGAATAGATATTTTATTTTTGAATCGTTGAACAAATTTTTTATGATTGTGATGAACTAAACTATTAGCATGATAATTGTTTTCTTGGTTATTAGCTCCATTGTTTTTTTTTATTGCAGCAGCTCTTTTTCAACCTTTTTTGCGAACTCAAAATCTTTTGTCAAATCAATACCGTACCTTTTTTTGAGGTCCTCAACCCTTTCCTTTAAGCTTACAACCCTGTTGCTTATTACCCTTTTGTCGGCATAGAAGATAATTTTTTCTTCAATAGTCTTGGGCCGCACATACTCATCTTCTATCTTGTAAAGGCCGTGCTTTCTTATAACCTCAGAAATCTGCGGAAATCCCAGCTGTTTTAATAACTTTGCCCCTGCTATAATATGGTCATCTTTTTCCCTTTCAATGTCATGCAGCATGGCAGAAGCAGTTACCAGCTCTTTATTTACACTCTTCCCCTTCTTAATCAACTTGTCAGCAAGCTCTTCGGCAAATTGGCATACTGTTTTGCAGTGCTCAATAACATTAGGGGGAGCCTTGTTTTTATTCAGAATATCTAAACATTCTTTTTTTGAGGGGATCGCCATTTTTAAGCTTATACCTGTTTCAGTAAACCTTTTAGTTTTGGATAAATTGTATTTAGGAAAGAGACGGCACTCTCAGCATAGTGCTTGTCAAAACTCTTGCCGTAATATTTAATCCCATTTCTGTTGAACCTCAGCCCATTCATAAATCTTACATCGTGCTCTGAAAAACCCAGCTTTCTTAAGTAAGACACTTCTGCTTCATGCGCCCCTTCCCCCTGAGACTTATAGCCATCGGTAAGGAGCTTTGCCCTAAGCAGTTCCATGACTGCGTCATAAGATGACTCTACGTAGTAGTTTGCATTTTCATCGGAAATTTTTATTTTCTCTAACAGCTCTTTTATGAATCGTCTTCTTTTTTCAGCTTCTTTCACCAGAGAGTCTGCCCTTAAAATATCCGGGGTTTTTCTGGCTACCACTCCCCTTTCAACAAATTCTTCGAATTGCCTCAATGGAATCATAATCGAATGCCCCCTGCTAAAACCACGCCATTAGCAATATTTGACAAAAGGTTCTTATGTATTGACTTAAAGTCATCGTAAAAATTAATATAAATCTGCCTTTCCAGCATTTTCGTATATTTTGTTGTGTTTACATCTTTTTCTTTCGAGCCTATTATTGCTATGTCCATGTCTGAGGAAGTTGTGTCTTCGCCAAAAGCATAGCTGCCAAAAAGAATGATTGTTGTTCCCGGGAATTGTTCAGACAGGAAATCTGCAAGGCCGGACTCGTAGATTAATTTCAAGTTTTCAGCCCTTTTTAACGCAAATACTTTTGGGTTTTCCTTGTTAAGGCCTATTGAAAGCCTTTTTGACTCCTTGTCCTTTTCCACATTTACCAGCCCTTCTTTTTCCAGTTTCACCAGTGAGTTGGAGACTGCAGTGGGTGAAACCTTAAGGTGCTTTGCAAGCCCCCTTTCATTAAAAGACATTCCGGACTTAATGAAAAGGAACCTAAGGATTTCCTGCTGCAATTTCGTAAACTTTAGTTTATATATATCCATTTTAGTTTATAGATATAAACTTTAGTTTATAAAGGTTTTGGATTGCTTTCAATCTAACTAGTTTCAGGGGGGTTGCTGCCCTATTGGCAGAAGCCTATCTTTTACATGTTTAAACTAACAAGCATACTATAGTTCAAAAACTCTATTTCTTCTTTTTGTCGTCATCCTCTACCTTGTACTCCGCATCCACTACGTTGTCATCGTTTTTTTCAGAGCCTTCTTTTGACTGCGATCCTGCAGCAGAGCCCTGCTGCTGCCTCTTTGCCTGCTCTTCTGCAACTTTCTGGTACATCTCTGTTGACATTTTCTGCACAAGCTGGTTAACCTCGTCCATCTTTTTCTTTACTGCTGCTACATCTTTCTTTTCAGGCTTAAGCAGCTCCTTTAATTCCATTATTTTTCCCTTTACTGTCTCGAGCTCCTTGCTGTCAACCTTTCCCTCAAAGTCCTTGAACAGCTTTTCTGTTGAATAGACTAGTGTGTCAGCATTGTTTATTGTCTCCACTTCCTCTTTTCTTTTCCTGTCATCTTCTGCATGCTGCTCTGCCTCTTTCTTCATTCTCTCCACTTCATCATCGCTCAGCTTGTTCGGAGCTGTTATCTTGATGCTCTGCTGCTTTCCTGTCCCCAGGTCCTTTGCGGTTACATGCAAAATCCCGTTTGCATCAATGTCAAACGTAACCTCAATCTGCGGAATTCCCCTTGGTGCAGGCGGTATTCCGACCAGGTCAAACTGACCAAGCACCTTATTGTCATTAAACATAGGCCTTTCCCCCTGGCCGATTCTTATTGTCACAGCCGGCTGGTTGTCTGCGGCAGTTGAGAAAATCTGGCTTTTTTTGGTTGGGATAGTTGTGTTTCTGTCAATAAGCTTTGTAAACACACCCCCCAATGTCTCTATGCCTAAGGTTAAAGGCGTGACATCAAGCAGCAGTATATCCTTAACCTCTCCTGCAAGAACTCCTCCCTGGATTGCAGCACCCATTGCAACGCATTCCATCGGATCAACGCCGCGTTCAGCTTTCTTCCCGACAAAATCCTCAACAAATTTCCTCACAACAGGCATTCTTGTTGGGCCGCCTACAAGTATTATCTTATCTATAGCATCTTTTGACAATTTAGCGTCTTTCAATGCCTGCTCCATAGGGTGCATGCATTTCTGCACAATAGGCTCTACAAGCTGCTCCAGCTTTGACCTTGAAAGCTTCATGCTCAGGTGCTTTGGGCTTCCGTCCTGCGATGTGATAAACGGCAAGTTTATTTCTGTTTCCAGCGTGGTTGAAAGCTCTATCTTTGCCTTTTCCGCAGCTTCCCTCAGGCGCTGCATTGCCGTGTCATCCTCGCTTAAATCTATGCCTTCCCTGTTTTTGAAATCCTTAACTATAAACTTCATCAGGGCTTCATCCATGTCTGTTCCGCCAAGCTGTGTGTCACCGCTTGTGGACTTGACTTCAAAAACTCCCTCGGAGAAATCCATTGCTGTAACGTCTAATGTTCCTCCGCCAAAATCAAAGACAAGAATCTTGAGCTCCTTGTCCATCTTGTCCAGGCCGTATGCCATTGAGGCTGCTGTAGGCTCATTAACAAGCCTGACTACTTCAAGGCCCGCAATTGTTCCTGCGTCTTTTGTAGCCTGCCTTTGGTTGTCGTCAAAATAAGCCGGGACTGTTATCACTGCCTTTTTTATCGGCTCTCCGGTAAATTCCTCCGCATCCTTCTTTATTTTTTTAAGGATAAATGCGGAAATCTGCTGGGGAGTATAGTTTTTGCTGTTAATCTTATACTCAAAGCTTGTGCCCATTTTTCTTTTTGCAGCAGTTATCGTTCCTTTAGGGTTGGAAACAGCCTGCCTTCTTGCTGGTTCCCCTACTAACATCTGCCCGTCTTTTGTAAAAGCAACCACGCTTGGAAATGCCTTTCCGTAAGCAGTTGTCCCCTCTGCGCTTGGCACTATTGTAGGCTTCCCTGCCTGCAGCACGGCAGCAGCAGAGTTGCTTGTGCCCAAATCAATCCCGATTATTTTTTCCTTTTTTGTTTTTTGTTCAGCCATTGTTAACCACCTTCATTAGTCTGATTTTTAATATTTGCACTTTGCAAAATTTTCATTTTCAAATTTATTTTCCACTAATTTTGCTTCCAATATTATTTTAAACCAATTTATTTTTATTTTAAAATTATTATTTTTTTTATTATTTTAATAGCTCAAAGCTCAGTATTTTCCTGAGCTTTTTCTCGTCAGGAACCAGGCTTTCAAGCTTTGCATCTTCTAATGTTTTTCCCCCGCTTTTGAGGTAAGCCGCAAACTGCCTTACGCTCTCAGGGTCATTTTCATCCACAAAATAGTTGAGCATGAGCCACAGGCTTAGCTTTTCGCCGTAAGGCCTGCATCCCATTGAAATTCTGCATTCCAACGGCTTTACTTCGTGGATTTTGCAGCCTCTTTTTTCATCAAAAAAAATGCAATTTCCGTACTGCTTGCTGCCTTTCCTTAATATTTTCGGGCGGAATTTTTTTGTGTTGAACTTCTCAATTTCCTCCAAAAATTCCTTTTTTAATGCGTCTTCTGCTATTCCCAGGTATTTTGCGATTTTTGAAATGTCTTTGCCATCCAAAAAACCGCTTCCATACCTGCATCCGTTAGTGCAGGCCTCGCATTTGCACGGGTTTGCAAGCTTCAAAACCTCTTTTAGGGGGGTGTTTTTTGCCAGCTTTATTTTTTCCACTTAACTCCTCTTTGCATTATTTTTTGTTTTTTATGTAAACAATTATTTGCTGATTATTTTTTATATTTTATTTCAAAATCATCTGGGCATTGAAAAATAATTTTATGATTATTAATAAGCGCTGCAGCATTTAGTGGTCTTTGCCATCACTTGTTTCTTTTTCCTTGTTTTCTTCTTCTGAATTTTCACTGACCTTGACTTTGCTGTGCCTCAAAACCCTGCCGTTCAGCGTATAGCCTTTTTGCAGCTCTTCCAAGATGATTCCATCTTCTTTGTCTGATTTTTGTTTCAGCATAACTTCATGCATATAGGGGTCAAACTTTTTCCCAAAAGCTTCTATGGGCTTTAGCCCCTCTGACTGCAAAGCTGAAAACAGCTGTGCGTAAACCATTTCCATTCCTTTGATGAACTTTTCCCCGCCATTTGTATTTTTTAATGCAACCTCAAAAGCGTCCAGTGTAGGCAGCAGCCTGTAGACCAGCTCTGCCTTTGCATATTTTACAAATTCCTCCTTTTCCTTGTCAATTCTTTTTCTGTAATTCTCAAATTCTGCCTGCAGCCTTTGCAGTGTTTCTGTAAGCTCTGCAATAACCTCCTCGTCAGTGGGCTTTTTTTCCTTATGGTGCTTTTCCTTTTTTCCTGCTTTCCCCGATATTTTCTCTTTTAGCTTCTCAAATCCTTTGGATTCATTTGTTGTTTCCTGTTTTTCCATTCTTATTGCCCCGCCTGGTTAAATTATAAAAACAAAAAATAAAAGCTTACTTAATGTCTATTTTCTTTTTCTTGGATTCCAGCTTCTTTACCCGCGGAATCTCGACCTTTAGAATGCCGTCTTTGTATTCTGCTTCTGCATCGCCTGCTTTGACTTCTGCCGGCAATGGCAGCCTTCTGTAGAACTGCTGGCTCTTGGCTTCATAAGAGTATTTGCCTTTTCCCTTGACTTCCTTCTCTGCCTTGCTTTCCACTTTTACTTCCACTGAGCTTTCAGTTACATTTAGGTCAATGTCTTTCTTGTCAACACCCGGAAGCTCTAATGTTGCTATGATGCTGTTTTCTGTTTCCCTTATTTCTGCGACAGGCATTCTGAAGCCAGAGTACTTTGCAAGCTCCTTTCCTTTGCCATAAGGCAGCATTTTGCCTGTAAATATTCTGCCAAACAGCCTGTCCATTTCTTCGTGCATTCTTCTTATTTCCTCAAAAGGGTCCCAAGCCATTTTGTTTCACCTCCTGTTTTGTTGATTTAAAGTCAACAGAAAAGGAGTAATATCAACAAATATTTAAAGTTTTCTATGTTGAAGTATATAGATTACCAAAATATTTATAAAGAAGCGCTGCCTTGGCTTTAAGCATGAGATTTATACAAAGAATAACCATAATGAATATCAGGAAGCCTGTGCATAAGAACATAAACCAGGAGCTGCAGTGGCTGGGCAGCTCTTTAGGGTTGTTTAATCTGAGGGACAAGGACAAAAGCTGCTTCAGGGTTTTTATTGAGATGGTTAAGAATGCAAAAAAAGGAATTCCTATATCAAGCGATGAGCTGGCTTACAGGCTTGGCTTAAGCAGGGGCACTGTTGTCCATCACATCCACAGGCTGCTTGATTCCGGAATTGTTATCCAGGCAAACAAAGGCTATATACTAAGAGTAAGCACCCTAAGGGAGCTTATAGACGAAGTTGAAAAGGACTTAAGCAGAACTTGTGATGAACTTAAAAAGATGGCAGAGGAGATTGACAAGAGCTTGGGGCTTTGAAGTGAACTACCACCATACTTTCTTTGCAAAGGTGAATGATTTTTACCATTCAGCTAACTTCTACGCATTCTCTTGGAAACAGCTTCTCAATACCGCCAACGTGATTAGCAATTTCTTTAATAGTCTCATCATCTAGAAATATTTCCGGAATTTTTAGAGGGACTGTGCTGCCTAGATTTTGATAGGTTGTAGAACCAACTCTACCATCTTTGACTCCTAATGTTAGACAACCTTCTTCTCCATCACTGTTTAAGACCCAAAAACTGTATTCTGCTACAGCAGGCTTTAGAGGATAAATAAGTATCTTTGCTGTGTTTCTTCTGGCATCTTCAATCTGCCACCAAATTTCAAGTAGCTTTGGATCATGAGGTTCTTCTTTCAGTAGCGCTGTTATGTCATCGGCCTGTGCTTTCTGTATTCTGCGCTTTTTTTCTGAAAAAAAGGTGGAGTATCCAATATCAGAATATACCCAGTAGGCTATAGAATCAATGAAATCCATCTTCTTCTCTAATTCCCCTCCAGGAACATACATCCAGTCTTCGCCTAGTTTGCGTTCTAAAAAAGAGCCTAACCTTTTTTTCAGTCCTTCTCTTAATTTTGTTTCAATTACATAAAGGGGATTCTCATAAGCCCTTAGGATTTTATATTTCATTTTTATCACCAAGTAGTAAAATCATAATAAATATATCAAATTTATTGAAGAATATTCTGACAAAAGAGTAAAATTTAAATAAAATAAGTAAAATAATAAATAAAATGCCTGAATTTAAGCTTACAGACAAAGACAGGGATATACTCTTTCAGCTAAGCCTTGATGGAAGGGCGACAAGAACACAAATAGCTAAAAGAGTAAAATCGTCAAAACAATTTGTAAGCTACAGGCTTGACTTGTTAGAGAAAAATAAGGTTATTTTGGGCTATTACGCCATAACTAATGTTTACCTTCTCGGCAAAACTCACTATAGGCTGTTTGTCAAGTATCAGAATATGAGCTCTGAGAAAGAAGAAGAGTTTATGAATTATTTGAATAGCCACCAAAAAATTGTTTGGAATGCTTATTTTGACGGTGATTTTGACGCAGGTTTTGTTATATGGGCGGAGAATATCAGGGAATTCGAAGAAACCTTCTCCAAAATACAAGAGAAATTCGGAGTTTATTTCCAAGAGAAATATTTTTCTATCGCCACAAAGATTGAGTACCTCAGATACAAATTCCTGAATAACAGAAAAGACACATCATCCTTAATTTTTGGGGATTGTTTTTCTTCCTATGATTTAGACAGGCTGGACAGAATTATTCTCAACGAATTGAATCTAAATGGAAGGGCAACACTTGTTGAGCTTGCCAATAAGTACAATTCTTCAGCAAAAGTTATCAGGGAAAGAATAAGCAAACTTGAAAAAAACAGGATCATAATTGGATATAACCTTAAGCTTAATCACAACATGCTGGGATACACCCATAGGAAAGTCCTGCTCAAACTAAATGATGCCTCAAAAAATAAAGTTAAGTTATTGTCTGCTCATCTTAAAAACCTTGCAAACACGATTTACCTTGTAACACCGATTGGAGACTTTGATTTTGAATTTGAGGTAATGACGCAGTCAAATAAAGAATTCCACGAGATGATAAAGGAATTAAGATCAAAATTCGCTGAAAACATCAAGAGCTATAACAGTGTAATACATTATTTTGAACCTAAATCCGGTCAGTTTTACGATTTCTGACATAACAAAAACCAAAAACTTTAAATATAACCTTGATTATAGTTATAATTACCTCAATGGTGGTTATGTTGAACTTAAAAGATTACTTAAAACTCAACAAAAACGCAAGAAAAATATTTGGCAGGAAAGAACTGGAAATTATCTTTAAACAATTGGAAGGCATGCCTCTGACACAATCAGAGAAAAACAGGCTGAGCAGGGACATCAGGCCAAAGTTTCAATTTATTGAAGAAATTTCCGAATTTAGGGACGAGTTTAAGCTGGAGAAAAATCAGGACAACAAAAAGTTAATTGAAAAGGCAGTAGATATAATCCTTAAAGACGAGTTGAAGGACAGCATTAAGGCAATACTTCTTTTCGGCTCTTTTGCAGACAAAAGCTTTACTAAAAGCTCTGACATTGACATTTGCGCTGTTTTCAAAAAAGATTTGCCGTTGAAAGAGGCAACAAAATTCAGAATACGCATTTCCGGACAGCTTCCTGAAAAAGTTGATGTTCAGGTATTTAATGTACTCCCACAAAAAATAAAAAAGGATATTGCAAGAAACCACAAGGTTCTTTACCACGGTAGGGATTATGACAACATAAATTTTTCAGTAAAATACCTAAAAGATGAGGATTACTTTATAAGGATGAATAAAATATTTGAGGCAGAGGCATGAAAAGGATAAAAGACAAGATAAGCCAGATTAATGAATTTTTGGATCAGCTTGGAGAAATAGCCCCTTCCAGCCTTGACGAATACAAGTCAAGCATAGAGAAAAAGGCAGCCTGCGAAAGGTATGTGGAGAAAATAGTTGAGGCAGTGACTGATTTGGCTTTCTTGATAATAAAAAACAAAAGTTTTAGGATACCTGAAGATGACATCGACGCATTTAACATCCTTTTGGAAAACCAAATTATTAACAGCAATCTGGCTGCCAGGCTAAAGAATGCAAAAGGAATGAGAAACATAATCTCGCACCAATACGGAAAAATAGACGATGAAATTGTCTTTCATTCAATTACAGAAGAGCTGGAGAAGGATGTGAGAGAGTTTATTGGGAATATAAAAAATATAAAATAGGCGGAATAACTGTTTTCCCTGCAAATTTCATCGTAAGAATATTGTGTCACAGCATAAATGTCTATGCGCCATTTGTCTATGCCGCTGTCCTGTCCATAATTGCAGCTTTGCTTTTGATGTTGTTGGTTGAGAAAAAGTGAATTAAAGAAACTTCTCTAATCCCATTTGACTATGTTCCCTTGTCTCCAGTTGTTTCCTGTTATACTCTTCTACTGTTTTAAGAACCTGTTCCAAAACTTCATCTTTATTCTCAGGTTTGAGCACAAAAGTGTTTAATAGTGAATAACCCTCAAGTATTGAAGGCACATAAGAAAGCCTGTCTGCTGATGGGTCCGCTTGAACAAGCACTGATGCTGAAACACCAACACTATTTAAACCACTGCAGCCTACATCTACATAAACATTATCTTTTGATACTAAAGTGTGATTTCCATGAAAAATAGGATCTTCCTTATTTCTTGCTTCAACTTTATATCCACGACTATTTAAAGTATCGGTAAACTCAGTTTGTAATTGTCTAGCCTCATTCCACTCTTCGGCTCTTCGTTGACTCTTTTGTATCTCAAAAAATTCTTTAAGTGTAGGTGGCTTATCAGATGGTCTCTTAGGGACAGGCGAATATCCTCCTATCTCTTGATGTTCTAATAGAAAACTTGTATTCGGTCCTTCCCTATATATTCCCGGTTTTCCAGGTTGACCTGCCATATCACCCTAGAAAAATGATTACCTTTATATTTTTTTCTATGATTTAGTTACGGACATAAATAACGCATAAAATTCTGCATAAAAATATGCCCTTCCCAAAAGGACTCCAGAGCTTCTTGCATATCATCAATGCTCTCAAAATACTGTGATTTTGTTACTTTATTCTTTGT
>JAHWGX010000038.1 GCA_019323655.1 Candidatus Woesearchaeota archaeon
CACACAGAGAATCTCACCAGAGGCGACGGCAGGATGAAAGTCAGGCTAAAGACCTTACTCGACAAGCCGAGAGGTAGTGCATGGCCGCCGTCAGCTCGTGCCGTAAGGTGTCCTGTTAGCGGTATTCTGTGACTAGATGATCAGAATAGTTTAGAGGGATACCGGCAGAGAGTCAGGCAACGAGCGAGACCTATGCTCATAATTGCTAACAAATACGCAAGTAGGATTGAGCACATTGTGAGAACTGCCCTTGAAAAGGGGAGGAAGGTGTAGGCTACGGTAGGTCTGTATGCTCCGAATCTTCTGGGCTACACGCGCGCAACAATGGTAGGGACAATGGGATGCAACTCCGAAAGGAGAAGCTAATCCTCTAAACCCTATCTTAGTCCGGATCGAGGATTGTAACTTATCCTCGTGACGCTGGAATCCCTAGTAATCAGGTGTTATCAGCGCCTGGTGAACATGTCCCTGCTCCTTGCACACACCGCCCGTCAAACCACCCGAGCAGGGTTTAGATGAGGCTTGGTTTTAAATTAAGTCGAATCTAAGCTCAGCGAGGAGGGTTAAGTCGTCACAAGGTAGCCGTAGGGGAACCTGCGGCTGGATCACCTCCTTTTTTATAATTTCAAGCAATTTATCAAAACAGTGAGTCAATGTGCTTATGGGCCCGTAGCTCAGTGGTACTTTGCGCAAGCAAATTTGCGCAAGGCACAAAAGAGCGTCGCCCTTGCAAGGCGGAGGCCTCGGGTTCGAATGCGGGCATCATGCTTATGACCCGTTGGAAAGTCCCGACGGGTCCATTTCAAATTCAATAGTTTCAGGCGTCGCAATGTGGCGACGCATTATAGATGCCGAACGAATTGGTTCGGCCTAAAATTGGAAGGAATCATTAGAATAAAAAAGAGTTAAAACAGATTAATCATAGTCATTTATCACAAAATGATAGCTCCTCGCTAATGTATTTTAGCGATGGGTTGGTTGACATTTATGAGACCGTGCATAGGCTATATCCTACGCTATTAGGTGGATGACTTGGCTCAAATGCTGATGAAGGGTGTGGCAAGCTACATAATGCTCTGGCGAGATGCACGCAGTCTTTGAACCAGAGATCCCTGAATGAGACTTCTCATCTGCTCCGTAAGGAGGGGGAACGCAGGGAATTGAAACGTCTTAGTACCTGCAGGAAAAGAAATCAATTGAGATGCTGCAAGTAACGGCGAGTGAAAACAGCATAAGGCAAACCGAATCCTTTATTGAAAGGTAAAGGAAATGTGGTGTTATAAGACTGCCTACATAAGTCTTACCTCAGAAACCCAAAGTTGCCTGGAAAGGCATGCTCTAGAGTGTGATAGCCACGTAGGGCTAACTGAGAAGATTTTGGCAGTATCTTGAGTACTACTCATCGGATATTGAGTAGGAAGCGGGAGGAATCAACTTCCAACCTTAAATACAATTTGAGTCCGATAGCAAATAGTACAGTGATGGAACGTTGAAAAGTACCCATGACAGGAAGTAAAAAGAACCTGAAACCTAATAGTTACAGCTTGGTACTGCTCTAAGGAGTTGTACCATACGTTTCGAATAACGTGCCAGGGAGTTCCTTTAAGTGGCAAGGGTAATTCCGCAAGAAGCACCCTAAGCGAAAGCAACAAGCCCGCAATTTATGAGGGGCGGGGTATGAAAATGCCTGGAGTCACTTGGAGGTAACCCGAAGCCAGACGATCTAGCCTTGGGTAAGGTGAAGCAACTGTAAAAGGTTGTGGAGGCCTGAAGAGGTTCTACGAGCAAGTGTTCTTCTAACCTGAGGTTAGGGGTGAAAAGCCAATCGAGTCTGGCAATAGCTGGTTCCTATCGAAGTTGGCCGCAGTCAAGCCTTGGGGGAGATGGCTATAGTGATAGAGCTACGGGTTGAGGATTTAGGTCCCGAAAGGGATCGGTCCACTGTCCAACTCCAAACATTATAGCATCACAGAGCCCAAGAGACGGGAAGTCGAGGTAAGCTCGGTTTCCGAGAGGGGAACAACCCAGACTGTAGTTAAGGTCCCAAAATATCGGCTAAGTGTGAAAGGGTGAAAAGTGTCTATTGTCACAGACAGCGAGGAGGTTGGCTTAGAAGCAGCCATCCTTTAAAAAGTGCGTAACAGCTTACTTGTCAAGACGATAGGCCTTTAAAATGGACGGGGCTAAGCCGGTTACCGATACTACAGAATGCTCAAAAAGCAATTGGTAGGTAGGCGTTCTGCAGGGGCAGAAGTATTCCCGCGAGAGAATATGGACCCTGTGGAAATGAGAATCCTGGTGGTAGTAGGATCTTAGCACTGTAAGAATCAGTGCCACTGAAAGGGCAAGGGTTCCTTGGCAATGCAAATCAGCCAAGGGTTAGTCGAGCCTAACCTTCTCCATAAATTGGAATCAGGGAAAGGGCTAAAGGTTAATATTCCTTTACTATCCAAGTATGCGCGGCAACGCAAGATTCATTCCTGACATTTCCGATTAGGCTAAAACAAACTATCATTTGTTTCAACCAAGATAAATCAGGGGAGTATCGTAATGATGAGAACCTGATTAAACTTGGAATGAGCACTCTTATGGGGTGTTTAGCCGATATCTGGAATCCGTGAAAAGGGAATGGATAAAAAACCTGGATATTCGTACCAAGAACCAGCACAGGTGCCCCTAGGTGAGAAGCCTAAAGTGTGAAGGATTAACCTAGTTGAGGGAATTCGGCAAATTAGCCCCGTGCCTTTGGTAGAAGGGGTCCCTGAAATTGTTGCTTAGCAATCGATTCCAGGGTGCAATGACTAAGGGGGTCCGACTGTTTAACAAAAACTTAACTGACTGCTAGCCTGCAAAGGTGTATATAGTCAGTGACGCCTGCCCAGTGTCTGTACTTTAAACTTCCTTTCAAGGAAGCTAAGAGCAGGTAAACGGCGGGGGTAACTATAACTCTCTTAAGGTAACGTAATACCTTGTCGTTTGATTGACGACTTGCATGAATGGCGTAACGAGATCCCCACTGTCCCCAACTAGACTCCTCTGAACACTCCATACTGGTGCAAAGGCCAGTGATCTCCAGTGGGAAGCGAAGACCCCGTGAAACTTTACTACAGCCTGTTGTTGCGATGTGGGTTTTGATGTGTAGTGTAGGTGGTAGTTGCTAAAGCTTTGTCGCTAGGCAAAGTGTAGACGACAATGAAACACCACTCTTCAAAACCTATATTGCTAATCTCGGGAGAGAGACAGCAGCAGGTGGGTAGTTTGGCTGGGGTGGCACCCTGTTGAAACAATATCAACAGGATCCTAAGGTTGGCTCAGGCGGGTCAGAAATCCGCAGTAGAGTACAAGAACAAAAGCCAGCCTGACTGTATCCTTAACAAGATGGGATGCAGGCATGAAAATGTGGTCTAGCGAACCTCTATGTCCTCCTTGTTTGGGGCTAGAGATGAACGAAAAGTTACTCCGGGGATAACAGAGTTGTCGCGCCCGAGAGTTCGTATCGACGGCGCGGCTTGCTACATCGATGTCGGCTCTACCTATCCTGGATGTGCAGAAGCATCCAATGGTGCGGGTGTTCACCGATTAAAAGGTATCGTGAGCTGGGTTCAGAACGCTGTGAGGCAGTTTGTTTGATATCTACTGGAGATGTTCGATGTCTGAAAGGAATGACCCTCTAGTACGAGAGGAACGAGGGTTAGAGGCCTCTGGTCTACCGGTTATCTGATAAGGTAAGCCGGGCAGCTACGCCTTCCAAGGATAAGTGCTGAAAGCATCTAAGCACGAAGCCTTCCCTGAAAAGAGACATCTTAGAACACTCGTAAAACACGAGTTTAATGGGACAGGTGTGTAAGCACGAAGGCAACGACGTGTTCAGCATGCTGTTTCCAACAGTTCATCCTTAGTTTATGCACGGTCATCATTTTTTTCTTTTTTCTGGACTTATTTTTAATTAGTTTTGTTAGACATGCCTGTATATGTTTTGAATTCTTATTATTCTTAAAAAGTATTAGGCTCCGCAATTTTAGTGGCAAGGTTCGCTGTCTTGCCACATCGCTCACCTTGCCCTATATAATAAAAATCCCTTTTCTAGTTCTGAACCCAGCTCGAACTAATTTACTATGAACACCCGCATTCATCATTATAGAAAAACAATCCCTGTGCTTCTGCACATTCGCTTCCATAATTTACACCAGTATAGGATCTTATATTGGAAATCCAATAATTTTAAATAAAAACCAAAAAAATAAATTAAAATGGCACGACTCTACAAAAATATAGAGATTTACAAATTGAGTTATGATTTTGTCTTTGAAATATACAACATAACAAAGAAATTCCCAGAGACTGAAAATAATAATTTAACCTGGCAAATGCGCCGAGCAGCAGTATCTATCCCCATAAACATTGTTGAAGGCAGTACAAGACATTCTGAAAAAGCATTCCTAAATTTTTTGACATATGCTTATGGATCAACAAAAGAATTGGAAGTTTTATTGTCTTTGTCAAAAGACTTAGGCTATATCAATCAAAAACAATATTCTGAAATTAACAAAAAATTAGATGAGATTATGGCAAAATTGTTTAAGTTTATGAACAATATTGAAAAAAGAACTCCGTATGGATTTTTTAAGAAATACTCTCAAAACAAGAAGCTATTCTAAAACTGACTTTTAATCCAAAAATAATAAATACTACTGCTTTTACCTTAAAACTTATTGCTCCCGTGGTGTAGTCCGGCCAATCATTTCGGCTTTTCGAGCCGAGGACCTGGGTTCAAAACATTTCTTTTCAAAAGAAATGAGCAAAGAAAGAAGGTCACATTCGCTACGCTCAGTGACCCTTGCTTCGCAATGAAAAGAAATGGTGAAAGTCCCGGCGGGAGCATACATTTAACAAATAGTGATATTTTTAAGGGCAAAGTTTTATAAATTAAAGTATAACTCTGTAATAATCAAATTTGTTATAAAGCATAGGAGGTTAAAGTAGCAACAATTTGTTGTGAAGATATTCAGGATGAAAAGAAGTTCCAGGAGATGGAAGAAGAGGAAGCAGATGAGATGGAAATGGCAGCGCAAGAGAATGAAAAAGGAAAAAAGGAGGAGAAAGCAGCAGAGGTAAAGCGCTAATTCTTCGAAAGTTTTATATAAGCCTGCTGAACAACAAATTCGGGTGATAAAATGGCAATTATCGGGTTTAACTTTACAAAGATAGATGCTGAAAAGAAAGAAGCCGCAAAGGGCAATATAAGCATCAACAACAATGTTTCCATAAAGGAAGTGAAAGAAAAAAACCTTTCCCTCGGAAATGAAAAGCAGAAGGTTTTGAGCTTTACTTTTGATTTTGCTGCAAAATATGACCCTAATGTCGGCTCCATAAACCTTATCGGAGACGTTCTGTACATGGAAGACTCAAAGAAGGTGAAGGAAATACTTGACGGATGGAAGAAAGACAAGAGGCTGCCAAAGGAAATTATGACCCATATCCTAAACACAGTCCTGAGCAAATGCAATGTGCAGGCCTTGATTCTGAGCGAGCAGATAAACCTGCCACCGCCAATACCATTGCCCAAAGTGCAGCAGGCAGAGCAGAAGAAGGGTTAAATTTATAATTTTGATTTTTGCATAGTTTTTTAACAATTATTTTAGTAAATGCTTTTATTTGCATCAATAAATTTTTACTTTTGTATTTTTTATGGTTGATTGAATTTAGGGGTATGAGTAAACTTGGATTTCCAAAACATTTATAAAAAAATTAGCATTACAAATTCTTGGGAAAAATGCCGGAAAAAGAGCTTAAATTAAAAGTCGCGGAAGCGATACAGGATGATGTAAATAAAGGCATAGTTAGGATGGACTCCAGCTTCCTTAGCGGAATAGGAGTAAGGCCAGGAGACATAGTTGAGCTGGAAGGGGAAAGAAAGACAGTAGCAATTGCAGACAGGGCATATCCCGGAGACATAGGCCTCAACATCATAAGGATGGACGGCATAATAAGAAAAAACTCAAAGACAGGAATAGGGGAGATAATAAAAGTAAAGAAAGCTGATGTAAAAGAGGGGAAAAAAGTCATTATAGCCCCTGCCAGAAAAGGAATTATAATAAGGGCCAGCCCGGAAATATTCAAGCAGGGCCTGCTTGGAAGGGCTTTGCTTAAAGGCGATATAGTCTCTTTAGGGGGGACAAGAAGAAGACGCTCAACAATGACAGACAGCCCTTTCTTTGAGGACATTTTTAATATTCTTGATGAGAGCTCTGTGGGTTTTGGTTTTGGGGATGTGAAGTTCATTGTTGTTGATACAACCCCCAAGCAGCCGGTTGTTGTTACCGAGCAGACAGAAGTTGTGTTTAATCCCGAGGCAGTTGAAGTCAAGGAAGAGCTTGTGCCGGAAGTTACATATGAGGACATCGGCGGATTGGATGAAGAGGTCAAGAAAATAAGGGAAATGGTCGAGCTGCCGTTAAAGCACCCGGAGATTTTTGAAAGGCTTGGCATTGAAGCCCCCAAGGGCGTTTTACTGCACGGCCCGCCGGGAACAGGAAAAACATTGCTGGCAAAAGCTGTAGCAAATGAAACAAACTCACATTTTATTTTAATAAACGGGCCCGAGATTATGAGCAAGTATTACGGGCAGAGCGAAGAAAACATCAGGAAGAAATTTGAAGAGGCTGAAAAAAACGCTCCGAGCATAATTTTTATTGATGAAATAGACGCAATTGCAAGCAAGAGGGAAGAGATAAAAGGGGAAGTTGAAAGGCGCGTAGTAGCCCAGCTTCTTGCATTAATGGACGGCTTGAAGTCAAGAGGCAAGGTTGTTGTTATCGCTGCCACTAATGTCCCGAATATCCTTGACCCTGCATTAAGAAGGCCAGGAAGGTTTGACAGGGAAGTGGAAATAGGAGTTCCAAGCAAGGAAGGCAGGCTGAAAATTCTGAAAATCCACACAAGAAACATGCCTCTTTCCAAGAATGTCAATTTGAAAGAAATAGCCTCAATTACACATGGATTTGTAGGGGCTGATTTGGCATCCTTGGCAAAAGAAGCTGCAATGGTTGTTTTGAGAAAGATATTTCCTGACCTAAAGCTGCAGGAAGAGGAGCCGATATCAAAAGAGCTTCTTGAAAAATTAAGGATAAACCAGAAGGACTTCAAGGAAGCCCTGAAAGTTGTAAGGCCGTCTGCATTAAGGGAAGTTCTTGTTGAAGTTCCAAATATAAAATGGTCAGATGTCGGAGGAATGGAAGATGTCAAGCAGGAGCTTATAGAGGCGGTTGAGTGGCCTTTGAAATACCCTGAGTCGTTTAAGAGATTAGGCGTTAAGCCCCCAAAAGGGATACTGCTTTACGGCGCTCCAGGAACCGGAAAAACAATGCTGGCAAAGGCAGTTGCAAACGAAAGCCAGTCAAATTTCATTTTAGTCAAAGGCCCCGAGCTTTTGTCAAAATGGGTTGGCGAGTCGGAAAAGGCTGTAAGGGAAGTTTTCAAGAAAGCAAGGCAGGTAAGCCCATGCATCATTTTTTTTGATGAGATAGACAGCTTAGCGCCAAGAAGAGGCTTAAGCTCAGACAGCCATGTAAGCGAGAGGGTTGTTAACCAATTGCTTACGGAAATAGACGGCTTGGAGGAGATGCATGATGTGGTTATTATAGCTGCAACAAACAGGCCAGATATTATTGATACTTCCCTTTTGAGGCCGGGAAGGTTTGACAGGATGATTTTAACCCCTATCCCTGATGAGAAAACAAGGCTGGAAATATTTAAGGTGCATACAAGAGGAATGCCTCTGAAAGTCGATGGCGCCAAGGCTGAAAAGCAAAAGAAAAAAAATAATATCCCAAGCAAAATGGCTATAGACGAAGCAGTGCAGGAAAAAGATTTAGAACAATCATCCAAGGAAGGAGATATTAAGATTAATAGCAAAAGAGAATCATTTTTATTAGACTTAGCAAAAAAAACAGAAGGCTATGCAGGCGCAGACATAGAGTCTGTCTGCAGGGAAGCTGCAATATTTGCCTTAAGGGAAAGCAGGGAATCAAAGGAAATAACAGCTAAGCATTTTAACAAAGCCCTGGAAAAAGTTCCCCCCTCAGTAAACAAGGAAATAGAAAAATCCTATGAGGAGATAAGGGAGTCCTTAAGCGCAGCAAGGGCAAAAGAAATGCAGAAAGAAAAGCCTGTTTATATGGGCTGATTACATTAAAACCCGATTATTCTTTTAAGAATATTTTTTGCAGGAAATATTATAAATAAGCCGGAAGGTTTTTTGGGGATGGTAACTGGTGGCGCAAAGGGAGCAATTACAAGCGAAGGAACAGATGTTAAAACATATGTTGGTTATGTTATTCCATATGAACTTTTGCCTCTACCTGGCAAACCTAAGTGTGAAGGGTTATACATCCCTGAAAAAAGGATAGCGATAGTTTCAGAAGAAGATGAAATCTCTTTTATACCTATTGAAGAGGGTAGTACATATGAGAGAACTCTTGAGGTAATAATCAGAAATAACCCTCACCTTAATACAGAGAAATTTACTGAGTCTCAACTATACTGGATGAGTATGTTGGATAAATCCATGGTACATAACACAACAAAGAGAAAACAAGTAGAAGATGAACATGCCAAGTTATTGAAAATATTTGAACAAATTCGTTATGGGGCTAAATAATAATCTCACCATTTTCCACAACCTTTAAATAAACCCTTATTTCTTTTTCACCTATGGATGCAAAACCTGGTGACAGGGTTAGGGTAATAACTGATTCTGACATTAAAGAGGGGATTCTTATGCCCAACGAGGAGACTGATTCTGTTGTTATAAAGCTGGATAACGGCTATAATGTGGGGATTGACAACAGGAGGGTAAAGGAAATAAAAATTACAGAGAAGTACAAGCCAAAGGAAACCCATGCCAAAAAGGAAATCAGGAAAGACAGCAAAAAGCCGAATATAACAATACTCCATACAGGAGGCACAATAGCAAGCAAGGTTGATTACAGGACAGGTGCTGTTTATTCTTCTTTTAACCCGGAGGATATTCTGCAAATGTTTCCGGAATTGTTTAAAATTGCCAATTTTAATTCTAAGCTGATATCCAATATGTGGAGCGATGACTTAAGGTTTAAAAATTTTGAAGTTATTGCAGAGGCTATTGAAAAAGAAGCAAAAAAAGGCATAGATGGAATAATAATAGGTATTGGAACTGACAATTTAGCGGTTGCCTCTGCTGCGTTGGCATTTATAGTAGAAGAAACACCTCTGCCTATTTTGTTGGTTGGTGCGCAAAGAAGCTCTGACAGGGGCAGTTCTGATGCTGCAATGAACCTTATATGCGCTGCAGAGTTCATTGCAAAAACAGATTTTGCCGGAGTTGCTATCTGCATGCATGAAAGCAGCGGTGATAACAGCTGTGGAATATTTCCGGCTGCAAAAACAAGAAAATTGCACTCATCAAGAAGGGATGCATTCAAGCCAGTCAACGACAGCCTGATAGCAAGAATAAGCTATGAGTCAAGAAAAATAGAATTCATCAAAAAAGATTATTTGAAGAAAGACCAAAAAAGAAAATTGGTGGTGAAGCCAAAAATGGAAGATAAAGTCGGCTTGTTGAAAATCCATGTCAATATGTTTCCAGAGCAGTTTGAATTCTACAAAGGCTATAAAGGATTGGTGATAGAGGGAACAGGGCTTGGCCATACGCCCGGGCAAGTTCCAAATGAATGGTGCAAGATTCATGAAAAAATCTATCCGGCAATTAAAAAGGTGATTGATTCCGGATGTATTGTAGTGATGACTACCCAGTGCCTGTTTGGAAGGGTGCATATGCATGTTTATGACAAAGGGGTGGACTTGGCAAAGCTTGGTGTAATCCCCGGAGACGACATGCTCCCAGAAACAGCTTTTGTGAAATTAGCATGGCTTTTGGGAAATTACAGGAAAAACGAAGTCAAAGAGCTTATAAGAAAAAATTTGAGGGGAGAAATTAATGAAAGGCTGTTGAAGGAGGAGTTTTTGGGTTAAACTTCATTTAGTATAACCATGGTCTGTGTTTTCTCTATTCCATCAATATTTCTTAGGTCTTTCGTAACAAAATTATCCAATTCCTCAATACTTCCGACTCTCAGTGTTATGATTATGTCTGTCCCGCCGGTAACCATTGCGCAAGCTTCAACACATCCTTGCTGCTTTAGTTTTTTTGCCAAATCGTATTGGGACATATTTTTTTCCTTCAAAAATTTGTAGTCCACTACAATATTTATGTATGCGGCAATGTTTTTCCCTACCTTTGTGCTATCCAGCTCTACAGTGTATTTTCTTATTATTCCCTCTTTTTTTAATTTTTTAATCCTATTATGGACAGTTGTTATTGGAATTAAGGTTTTCTTTGAAATCTGTTGAGTAGATAAATTACTGTTCTCCTTTAATATTTGTATGATTGACTCATCTTTTTTGTCCATTATGGAATAAATATTCCATTTTTTATTTAAATCTTTCTATTTTCTGCAATATTTTCCAATTTTTTTGAAAAATATTAAAATAATCTTAGTATAACTCACTTTAGTAAACAAAACAAGGTGGCTAACAATGTCATACGAAGCAGAATTCGATGATATAGTTTATGAAACTGAAGAAACAGAATAATTAAAGAATAGAAACTTCAAAAAATAAAGATTCTTGATGCCATTAAATATGATCGTATTCTATTGAAATAATTTGAATTTCTCAAAAAAATAAGATTTATATGCATCAAATGGGTTTAGGTGCAATCAAAGGGGAATAAATGCAGCCAATCCAAAACCTTCTGAACAAAATAAAGTGGGACAAAAGGGAAGACCCAAAGCAGTATTCCATTTTCTATTATGACAGGATTCTGAAGAAATTAATAAAAGTCCCCTATGCCAAAATCA
>JAHWGX010000039.1 GCA_019323655.1 Candidatus Woesearchaeota archaeon
AACAAAGAAAAACAATATGATTGAAGAGGCGCGAAGAAAATTTGTGCTGTATGAAAGGATGATGGGGTTTGCTGAAGCGTAATTATCAACAAGGGGGGAACTTATGAAATAGTTATGCAACCAAACAACAATATGCAAAAATATTTATAGGTGCATTGATTGTAAGCAAAGATAAAAAGAGATTTGCTTAATTTTAAAATGGCGGAGATAAACGGAACTTTCATAGGGGATGTATCTTTCCAGAACTTCCTGCTGTTTATATTTGTAATAATTCTTACATTTGTGCTGGGCAGCATATTAAATATAATGATTATAAGGCTGTTAAAGGAAAAAGTCAGGCCTGTTATCTACAAGGGTGTTTCTAAAATAGTGATGTATGGCATTTATGCTGTTGGCTTGTATTTTGCTTTTCAAAAAATAATAAATTTCAACATCACCGCAAGCCTTGCGGCAATAGGCATTTTAGGCGTAGCAATGCTTCTTCCTATGGTGCCTGTGCTTCAGAACATTGCGGCAGGAATTGTGATTGCCCTTGAGAGGCCTTTCATGGAGGAAGACATCATTGAGCTTGGGGGAGGGCTGTGCAAGGTAAAAGATATAATGCTGAGAAAAACAAAGCTAAGGTCCCTTGACGGAAAAATAATTTTTATGCCCAACCTCTCCTTTATCACAGGAACCCCAGTCATCAACTACAGCAAAGGGGAATTCATAAAAATTGTTCTCAATATTGACATAACAAAAGACTCTGACAGGGAGAAGGCTAAGAAAATTATTAAGGATATTTGCAAAGACAGGCCAAACATACTGCCAAATGTGCCCCAAAAGAAAATGAATACAATAATGAAAATCCTGGAAATACCCAAAAATTTCTTTAAGATACCGAGGAATGTTAAGGCTTTGACCCCTAAAGTTTTTATAAAAGGCGTTACAAAAGACAAAGTTAGCCTTGAGATATGGTTCTGGACATGGGACATAACCCTTAAGGAGCAGATTACTTCCTTTTTCTACAGGGACTTGATCCAAAAGTTTGATGAAGAGAAGATAAAGTTTGGGTAAGGGTTTTTGTAGGGGTATCACCCAGAGAGTTTGCTATACAAAAATTATATAAAGATGCGATATAACTTAAGGAAGGTGAGTAAAGAAACAATTAAAAAATTTTTAAAAGCAGGTAAATGGGAAGCCACTATATTTGCAGTTTTTTTGTTATTGAATGTTGGTCTAATTTATCTGCATTACCCAATTACTTTTCTTGGTTCTGCTGGAACGGAGATAGGAGTTCTCATTAGGGAATATGGAATACCTTTTGCTTTTTTTACAGAAAAATGCCCTTTACTTCCTCCCGAAGAGATGCAAAGGGTAGTATGCCCAACTGAAATAGATTTCAATGCTTATATGCTCGTTTTAGATATAGTCTTATGGTATCTTTTTTCATGTCTGATAATTTTTGCTTATAATAAATTTAAGAGTGGAAAATAATAAATTACAAAATCTTCTCTAATATCCTACTAATTCCTTTTAAAGTTGTTTGGAGTTGTATTTAAAACAAATTATTTTATTTAGGGCGTATTAAATAAAACGCAAACAGAAAATTAAATAAACACTGCAAAATAGTTTCTTAAAATGCTCTCAGAAATCTTTAAGGCCTATGACATAAGGGGCATCTACAACAAAAACCTGGCAGATGAAACTGCATACAATATAGGAAGGGCTTTTGCCTGTTTTCTGAAGTGCAAAGATGTTGCTGTTGGCTCTGATATGCGCGTTTCCTCGCCAAATCTTTCAAAGGCGTTTATGAAAGGGGCTGCAGAAGAAGGAGCAAATGTTATTGATATCGGGATGGTAAGCACTGATGCATTGTACTTCGCTTCCGGATTTTTGAAAATTCCTGGAGCTATGTTCACTGCGTCCCACAATCCTCCCGAATACAATGGAATGAAGCTCTGCAAAGCAAGCGCTGTCCCGATAAATGAAAGCACAGGGCTGCAAGAAATAAAATCAATAATTGAAAAAGGGCAGTATGGGAAAAACAAAATTAAAAAAACCGGAAAAATAATCAAGAAGGATATTTTGGAAGATTATGTTAAGCATGTTCTTTCCTTTGTCGATAAAAACAATATAAGAAATCTGAAAATAGCTGTTGATGCAGGCAATGGAATGGCTGGAAAAATGGTTCCGTTAATTTACCGGAACCTGCAAGTAAAAATAGTGCCGCTTTACTTTGAGCTGGACGGGACTTTTCCAAACCATTTGGCTGACCCCTCAAAGTACAAAAATCTGAAAGGGCTGCAAAAATTTGTCATGAAGGAAAAATGCGATTTTGGAATGGCTTTTGACGGGGACGCAGACAGGGTTTTTTTCATTGACGAAAATTCAGATATAATTAACAGCTCATTAATCTCTTCATTGATTATAAAAAATATTCTGGAAAAGCATCCAAATAAAAAAATAATCTACAATTTAATATGCAGTAAAATTGTTCCGGAGACAATAGAAAAATACAGCGGAAAAGCTCTCATGGAAAGAGTAGGGCACTCATTTATCAAAGACACAATGAAAAAAACAGGTGCATTGTTTGCATGCGAGCATTCTGCGCATTACTATTTCAGCCAAAATTTCAATGCGGATTCCGGGCTAATTGCAAGCCTTATTGTTTCGGAGATTGTCAGCAAGGATAAAAAGCCTTTATCAGATTTATTAAATGAGTTTAAAAAATACCACAAAATTGAGGAAACTAATTTCAGGGTTAAGGATAAGAAAGCAAAGTTAAGGGAAATTGAGCAGTATTATATGGGGAAAAAACCAAAAAAGATGCTTAAGATGGACGGCATCAGCATCGAGTTTGACGATTACTGGCTTAATGTAAGGCCAAGCAACACAGAGCCTCTGCTCAGGGTTAATTTAGAAGCTAAATCCAAAGAAATTATGAAAGAAAAAACAGAGGAGCTTGTTAATTTAATAAAAAGCAGAGGGTAAGCCCTGTAAACTTATGGTAAGGCCAACAATAGCAGTTAAGGTGCATAAAGCCGTGACTTGATAGCACCTGCCAGCTAAGCGGCTTTGTGTAAAAAGTACGTCTGTGCCTTGATTTGCATTGATTTACGCAGTAAATCAAGGCATGGCCAGACGGAGCTGACTGCGTTCCTAAACAAAGTTTTGGGTTGGTTTGCCGAAGCAAAGCTGAGCGCAACTAGGAAAATCTTTAATTTTCTGTGCAGTCAGC
>JAHWGX010000040.1 GCA_019323655.1 Candidatus Woesearchaeota archaeon
ATGAAGCCTGCTTTTAAGTTTAATATTGATTATGATTTTAATGCTGCGGAAGATATTTGCATACTTTCTTATGATTGCGGAGCGACTTGTGGCGATGCTGAAAACTTTGATCCAATGTATAAGGTTAGAACCTATACCTGCGGAGAATATTTCTATAATTCCAAAAAAGATGATTATTCTAATTGTAGAGAGGGGTTGGATGATTTTAATAAACAGTTTGAGTGTGGGGAGCCGCCATATAGCTGTTATGGGGATTGCCCTCTTTGCACATGCAAACGCTGGAGGGATAGCGGATGTTGCGAACCCGGAGAAAAACGTCAGGTAAGGAGTTGCAAACATTATACCTGTCCTGACGACACAGAAAGATGTGTAGGAGTTTCATGTGATGAACCCTGCGGTGAAGGATGCGAAGATGATAGTGAGTAATACTCCAAATAAAATCTATTGCAGTTCTAACAAGCCACCACACAAAAATATATAAACAAACAGGCTTTCCCCAATTAAAGATGATAAAAATACCCTATGAGCAGATTGTTGAGAGGATAAAAAACGAGGCAAAGGTTTCTGAGAGCGAGATTGAGGATAAGATAAAAGACAAGATGAAGCAGCTTTCCGGATTAATAAGCAAGGAAGGCGCTGCTCATATTGTTGCTAATGAGTTTGGGATAAGGGTTTTCGATTCTTTTACAGGAAAGCTGCAGATTAAAAATATTCTTGCAGGCCTGAGAAATGTTGAGACAGTCGGAAAAGTCCTGCAGGCTTACGAGCTGAGGGAATTCACCACAAACGAAAGGCAGGGCAAGGTTGCTTCTTTAATCATCGGGGATGAGACTGGAACTGTGAGAGTAGTTATGTGGGGGGAGCAGGCAGAAAACATCAAAAAAATAGAGAGAGGCAATACTTTGAAGATAATAGGGGGCTATGTAAGGGACAATAATGGGAATATTGAGCTGCATTTGAATGAAAGAAGCCAGCTAATCATAAATCCCGAAGGGGAGACTGTAGGAAATGTAAAGCAGCAGTCAGCTGAAAGAAAATCCATTAACCAACTTACGGAAAGGGACAGCACTGTAGAGATTTTGGGGACAATAGTGCAGATATTTGACCCAAGATTTTTTGAAATATGCCCGGAATGCGGAAAAAGGGCGAAAAATGCAGAAGGGTCGTTTGTATGCGATACACATAAGGAAATCGAGCCTGATTATTCCTATGTCCTTAACCTGATCGTTGATGACGGAACAGAGAACATAAGGGCAGTGTTTTTCAGGGAGAGCATGGAAAATCTTATCAGCATGGGCAGGGGCAAAATTTTAGGATACAAAGACAACCCGGAGCAGTTTGAAGCAGTAAAAACAGAATTATTAGGGAACATTGTAAAAATAAAAGGCAGGGTTAAGAAAAACCTTTTCTTTGATAGGCTTGAGCTTTTGGCAAATGAGGCTTTGTTAAATCCTGATCCAGAAGAGGAAATCAAAAGGCTGGATGAAGAGGTTAAGAAAGCAGAAACCAATTAATATTCTAAATTTTTATTTTTCTTTAAAATGATGCATTACACACATCTGGCATTTGGGCTTCTTATTGCCCTGCTGTCATTAGATTTATTTGGGATAGAAAATAAACTGCTTTTTGTATTAACAGCATTATTTTTTTCTGTTCTTCCTGATATTGACAAGCCAAAATCAAAAATTGGAAGGAAAAACAAAGTAATTTCAAGAATAATTAATTTTGTTTTTGGCCATAGGGGGCTATTACATACAATTTACATTCCAGTAGCATTATTTTTTATTTTTTATAATTTAAACAAGGAGATGGGAATTGCAATTTTGGTTGGCTATTTTTCACATTTGATTATTGATGCCCTTACTAAAGCAGGGATAAGGCCTTTTTATCCGATATTCAACAGAAAAGTTAACGGGTTTTTCAGGACAAATTCTTTTTTTGAAAAAACTATTTTTTTAATTGTATTATTAGCGGATTTTTATATAATTTTGAAATATATTTAGGGAAATATATTACAGATTAGCACTGGACATTCTGAGAGCATTAAATTTTTGGCTTATAAGCCTTGTAGTCTGAAAATCCTGCTTTTGGATGCACTGGACATTTTCTGAGGGGATATATAAACGGGCTGGTTCTAATAAGCAACTGCTGTATGAAAAATATGGCGCCTCCATCCCTGGAGCTTGGCAAATAAAAATTGCCATGGCTCATAACTTGAAGGGGATGCTGAAACAAAATCCGAAAGGAATGAGGTAAAAATGGAAACAAAAATAAAAACAGAGAGTGTTACTGGCAACCTGCCAGAAAAGAGGTTTTCTACAGGCAGCTTAACAGCTACTGTATGGCAAAACCAGGGGGTAAGCAAGGCCGGAGAGGAAGTAAGCTTTAGGACTGTTTCTTTCCAGAGAAGATACAAGGACAGGAACGGAGACTGGCAATCCACAAGCACTTTAAGGGTAAACGACCTGCCGCAGGCTTCTCTGGTGCTGCAGAAAGCATATGAATACCTTGTGATGAAAGAACTCCAGAGTTACGGCTCAGCTTGAATTTTTTAATTTTTATTTTAAACTAAAGATTAACAAAAGGAAAATTAAACAAAAAATTTAAAAGGTGAGAATAATGAAACAAATTTTAATGGAACCGAAAGTTGTAGAAACCGATGAAAAGAAATCTGAAAAAACTATCAAGGCAAAGGCTTTAGCTGAAGAGAAGAAAACAGTAAAAGAAAAGAGCTTAAGTGACTTACCGGGGGTAGGGCCAGCCACTGTAGAAAAGCTTGAAGCAGTCGGCTATAACGACCTTATGTCTGTTGCAGTAGCCACCCCAGGAGAGCTTATAGATGCTACAGGTATGACTGAAGCGGCTGCAAAAAAAATCATTGCTGTATCAAGGGCATCTTTGGATATGGGCTTTGAATCGGGTGAAGCTGTTCTTGAAAGAAGAGGCAAGGTTCTTAAAATATCCACCGGAAGCAAAAGCTTTGATGCCCTGATCGGAGGAGGCTTTGAGTCAGCCGCAATAACAGAATGCTTTGGCGAGTTCGGGTCCGGAAAAACGCAGTTGGGGCATATGCTTGCAGTTAATTGCCTAAAGCAATATCCTGGCTCTACTGCGGTTTACATCGACACGGAAAATACTTTTAGGCCTGAGAGAATTGAGCAGCTTTCCAAGGGCGCCGGTTTAGATCCCATCGACGTTCTTAAGCAAATTAAAGTTGCGAGGGCATTCAACACTGACCATCAGATGCTGTTAGCTGAAAAAGTTGAGGACCTTATCAAAAAGCAGGGGCTGGATGTAAAGCTTGTTATTATAGACTCTTTGACAGCACACTTCAGGGCAGAGTATATTGGCAGGGGCACCTTAGCAGACAGGCAGCAGAAGATAAACAGGCATATGAGAGACCTTGCGAAATTAGCGCATACCTATAATTTGTGCGTGTATGTGACAAACCAAGTAATGGCGAGGCCTGACATGTTTTTTGGGGATCCTACGCAGGCAATCGGAGGGCATATTGTCGGGCATGCATCAACCTTTAGGCTGTACCTCAGAAAAGGAAAAAAGGGAAGCCGGGTCGCAAAACTTGTTGACAGCCCCAACCTTCCGGAAGGAGAAGCAAGCTTCTATGTCGAGACAAGCGGGCTGAAAGATTTATAATTTCTTTTTATTTCTTCTTTTTCATTCTTTTTTAACAACAACCATCAATAAGTTTTTAAAAGTCAGTTTTTTCTTATTTGGTATGCTTTACCCTGTTTTAAGTTTTTTTATAGCAAATTTTTGTAAACTCTTTATAAAAGAAATTAAGGGAATTAAAAACCTGCCTGAAGGAGGGTTTATCATAGCTTCGAACCATGCAAGTTTTTTAGACCCTTCGTTGATATGCTCTATTCTTCTTGATAAGTTTCATATTAAGGTTCATTATCTCGGTAAAAAGGAGCTTTTTGAAACATTTTTAGGAAAAATTTTTCATGAGGCTACTGGTACAATACCTATAGACCGGAGAGGCAAAGATAAATCTGGGTTGGAAAAAGCCATAAACCACTTAAAAAAAGGAGGTGTAATTGGCATTTTTCCTGAAGGCACTAGGTCAGAAGATGGAAAACTACAAGACGGTAAAACCGGAGTTGCCCGGCTTGCAATCGGATCTCAGGTTCCTGTGATTCCGGTAGGAATAAGAGGAACTTATGATGTATGGCCAAGACAAAAAAAATTGTTTAGGCTAAAAAGAGTTGTAGAAGTTAATTTTGGAAAACCCATCTACTTTGACAAGTATTACACAAAGCAAGACAAAGCCACATTTAAAAAAACCACAAAAATAATTATGAAACGGATTGCAAAGCTTTTGGAGTGAAAACTATGAATGCCATGCACGGAAATCCATTTTTTATAAAAAAAGGAAAAAAAGCGTGTTTGCTAATCCATGGTTTGACTAGCTCAACGCAGGAGATAGAAGAACTAGCTTTGTTTCTATCTAAAAAAAACTTTACTGTGATCGCCCCATTGTTGAAGGGGCATAACACCAGCATAGAGGATTTAAACAAAACAGATTGGCACAATTGGTTCGATTCTGTTATTAGAGCATACAAAAAAATAGAAAAAAGCAAAAAAATATTTGTCGTTGGCATTTCAATAGGGGCTATTCTAGCTTTACATTTAGCAAGGCATAAAAAAACTAACGCTTTGGTTTTACTGGCTCCAGCAGTTTTCTACAAAGATTGGAGGGTGAGATTTATTAACCTAGCAAAATATTTTATTGGAGCTAAGAAGAAAAACTATAAGAAATATTATCCTTGGAGAGAGCCTGCATATTATGATATTTATAATGAGGAGGCAATAAAACAGAGAGTTGCGTATGATGAGGCCGGGCTAAATGCCCTCTCTTCTGCGCTATTGCTTATAAATCATGTAAAAAAAGAATTAAAAAAAATATATTCTCCCATTTTGATTATACATTCGAAGAACGACCACACAATCTTACCCCAGTCATCCTCTTATATTTATAACAATATCGGATCAAAAGAAAAAAAGATTATATGGCTTAGAAACTCAGGACATGTAGTATCTGTTGATAATGAAAAAGAAAAAGTATTTCAATTGGTTTGTAATTTTTTAAGCAAAAACTAAAATGGTCTATCCAATTGCTAAGATAACAATCAGCCCAATAGTGAATCTTTGGATTAAGGAGGTTAATGGGCTGCAGAATACACCCAAATGCCCCTTCATAATAGCTGCGAATCATGCAAGCTACATGGACCATTTTATCATAATCTCAACTTTTGTTTCTCATTTGAATAAAAAAATACCTTTTCTTGCAAAAAAAGAGCATTTCAACAACCCTATAAAGTCTGTGTGGCATAAATGGGCAGGGGCAGTGCCAATTGACAGGCAGGCAGGAGGCAAAAAGGCTCTGAAGTGGGCAGTTAAAGCTTTAAGGGGTGGGGAGGTTATTGGGATACATCCCGAGGGAACAAGAACCTTAACAGGAAAACTCCAAAAAGCAAAAACAGGTGTTGCCAGGCTGGCTTTATTGGCTAAGGTTCCAGTGTTGCCTGTAGGCTTGATAGGCACTTTTGAGATCCTCCCTAAAGGAAAATACATACCCAAATTAAGAAGGGCTGTTATGAACATAGGGGAACCTTTATATTTTGATAAATATTACGGCAAAAAAATGACGAAAAAGTTATTAAGAAAGGTAACGAATGACGTGATGAAGGAGATATCAAAATTATGCAAACAAAAATACAATTTTTGATTGTGTAAAATAATCAGTTTTTGGTGGCTTAGTTAAAGATGGAAAAAATAACTATTGTCGGAGCAGGGAGCTGGGGAACAACTTTGGCTGTGTTGGTAGCAGAGAATGGCTATGATGTTAAGTTATGGGCTAGGGAAAAGCCAATAATTGATTCCATAACCAGACACAGGGAAAACAGCCAATATCTCCCGGGGATTAAAATACCCGATAATGTTTGTGCTGAGGGTTCTATAGAAAAAGCAGTGTCAAATGCAGGCATAATAGTAAATGCGGTGCCAGCACAATTTACCAGAGAAGTAGCCAGACAATACTCCGGGTACATCAACTGCGATGTTATTGTTAATGTGGCAAAAGGCATAGAGACAGGAACGTACAAGAGAATGTCAGAAGTTCTTAGGGAGGAGCTAGGGGATATTTCAGTAGTGACACTCTCTGGGCCAAACCATTCAGAGGAGGTAAGAAAAAAACTGCCAACAGCGACAGTTTTAGCCTCCGGGGATACCGAGTGCCTCGAGGGAGTAAAAAAAATGTTTCATACAGAATATTTCAGAGTTTTTACGCATGGTGATATAATTGGTGTTGAAGTTTGCGGCGCTTTAAAGAACATAGCTGCAATAGCAACCGGAGTATGCGATGGTTTGGGTTATGGGGATAATGCAAAAGCGAGCATTATAACTCTGGGGTTGATGGAAATGAGCACCTATGGCAGATTTTTAGGCGCTAAAAGAGCAACTTTTTATGGGCTTGCAGGAGTGGGGGACTTAGTCGCAACATGCACCAGCAAACACAGCAGAAACAGGTTCGTCGGGGAAAAAATTGCTGAAGGAAAAAACTTTGAAGAAATTAAAAAAGAAATGAAGGGAATGGTAGCAGAAGGGGTGCGCACAACAGAGGCAGTTTACAATTTCAGCAAAAAGAATAGCCTGTATATGCCCCTCACAAAACAGGCCTACGAGGTTCTTTATAAAAACAAAGACTTGAAAGTCGCTATATCGGACTTACTGAAAATAGAATAAATTCAATAAGCAAGGAATCAAACAAGTGTTTATTCTTCTGTGAAGTCTTCTATTTTTTCCTTGAAATCTTCGCTTTTCTTTAAAGCCCCCTTGTTCCTTAAATACTCCCTTGCAAGTATCCAGAAAAACAAGCCTAAACTTTTTTTGCCTTTGTTATTCCCTGGAATAACTAAGTCTATATTGTTTGACTGGTTATTTGTGTCGCATAAAGCGACAACAGGGATGCCCATTCTTACAGAATCAACAACAGCGTTTCTGTCTGGTCCGGAGTCAACAGCCAGCAGGACTTTAATTTCAATGAAATCCCTTAAGTTAGGGTTTGTCAGGGTCCCGGGGGGGTATCTCCCGGCAAAAACCTTTGCCCCTGTAACCTCTCCAAACTTTTTTACGGGTTTCCACGCACTCTCCCTTCTGCCGACAACTAAAATATCCCGCGGCTCATACTGTGCTAAAAATTTTGCCGCTACGCCTATTCTTTCGTCAATTTTCTGCAGGTTTAAGACAGAGAGCCTGTCCGGCCTGGTTTTGTAAATAAACTTTTCCATATATTTTGTTTTGAATTTTGTGCCTATATGGATTCCTGATTTCAAGTATTCATCTGTGGGCACTAAAAATTTTTCTTCTGCCATAATAATCTACCTCGCTTTAGACAACAGTTCAGAATATGAACTGCATTTTTTATTACCTCATGCAGCACTATGCAAACCGCAGTTTGCACTTTGGTAATATGCTAAGGAAAGAAGGGTTTATTTAAAAAGGTTTCTTAACTCTGTCTGAAGACCTCCAAGTCATCATAAAACGGGCCTTTTGGAGTTAAGGTACTTTTTACTAATTTGAAACTGTTTATGCTAATTTTTTTGTTTTCAACCCCTATTTTTTTTAGTTTGCTGATAAATTTATCTTTGTCTTCAATATACTTAACACGGGCTAATGTAATGTGAGCCTTGAAGTCTTTTTCTTTCTTAAACATCTTTTTTAGGCTCTCATCAATTCTCTTCTGCAACTCTAATACTGGCTCTTCTGGTTTCAATCCAACCCATATAACCCTTATATAGCTTTTATTTGGAAAGACCCCTATGCCTTCCAGATAAAGTGAGAAAGGGTTAAATGATATATTTTTTAGCTGTTTTTTTATTTCTTCTATACGATCAGGGGTGACATCTCCAAGAAATTTTAGCGTCAAATGAATTTGGCTTTGGTCCACAAATCTTGTTTTATTTAAGGGCAGGTCTATTTTTTCTTGTATTTGAGCCAGATAGCTTTTCACATCTCCTGGGATTTCAATCGCTATAAATAGCCTCATAAACAAGTATTAGGCGTAAAACTATTTAAAAATAACTAAAAATAAAAAAAGAACTATCTCCTTTATTCCTTGCTTTCTTCTTCCCCAAAATCTTCAGTATCTTCTACTGTTTTTTCCTCAGATTCGTCAGCTGCAGTTTCCGGTTCCTGTTGCTCCTCTGCCGGCACTTCTTCTTTAGAACTGCCCTGGCTTTCGCCAATGACTTCGGCAAAACCGACTTTTCTCAGCACCTTTGTAACCTTTATTCTCACTTCCTGGCCTTCTTTTGTATTTGGAATAAACAAAACAAAGCCTTCTTTCTTTGCAATACCGTCGCCTTTTTCTCCTACAGCTTCTACCTTTACATCTAATTCATCTCCAACATTAACTGGAGCGAACTTTGGCCTAAATCTCCTGTCTTGGTTGTACATATTTCCTAACCTCATATTTTCTAAGTCTTCTTTAGGAATTTCCCAAGGAAAACTCAGCCTTTAGAATGAATTGGTTATATATAAATATATGGTTTTTTTCGGATTACAACTCAGAATGCTAAGCCACCGTCAACATTTATTACCGCCCCCGTAATATAACGGGCTTTCTCAGACGCCAAGAAGGCAACGGCATTGGCAATATCTTCTGGCTCTGCCTCCTCCTTTAATGGTATCATGTAATTAATCAGCTTTTTCCTTAGGAAAGGTATATCTTTGGTTATAGTAGTTTTTACAAAACCAGGAGCAACAGCATTCACTGTTATTTTCTTTTTTGCAAGCTCTTTTGCCAAGGATTTTGTGAAACCTACAATCCCTGCCTTAGCAGCAGCATAATTACACTGGCCAAAATTGCCGTACTGCCCGATAATAGAGGAAATGCTTATGATTCTACCTCCAATACCCATTAATGGCAGGACAGCCTTTGTTACGTAAAACACTCCATTGAGATTGGTGTCTATGACAGCATGCCACTCTTTCAGAGTCATATTTTTTAGTGTTCTATCCCTCACAATTCCGGCATTGTTGACAAGGATATCAACTTTCCCAAATTTCTTTTGTGCAGCATCAGCCATTTGCTTTGCTTCATCAAAATTGGTCACATCGGCTTTGATAGCTATGCACTCAACACCATATTTTTTTACCTTATCAACAACATTTTCCGGTTTTTCCTCTATGTTATAGTAATTGATAATAACATTTGCTTGGTTTTTAGCAAGTTCGGTAGCAATAGCCTCTCCAATGCCTCTTGATGCTCCGGTTATTAGTGCAACTTTTCCTTTTAACATTTTAATCACCCAGCTTTATTGCAGACACATAAAACCATTCCCCCTGATAGCTTGCGTTGTCTGCAAGGGGATTCGAAGTTTTTAATTCTTTAAAAAGTTTGTGTGCAGCCTCGGTAATTATTGTATCTCGGTCTTTTTCTTCCTCGGGTGTCGGGTTCTTGCCCCCTATTTCCGGTAAAATGCCGCATTGTAATCTTTTGACCCTTAAAAAGTCTAACCAATCAGCATATTTGATTTTGATAGACTTGCAGTATGCTTCTATACAACCAAATCCGGCGTCTTTTAAGGCTTTTAGGTAGTCCTTGATAGGTTTGGGGTAAGGAAAAATAAATTTTCTTTGGGCTAACTGGGACTTTATGCGTTTGTTGAGGCCTGCCCTGTATTTTGCGAACTTTTTGTTCTTACGTATAATTTCGATGGCTATATCATGGACTCTGTATACTGTTGAGTCAATTAGTAACAATCCCTTAGGCCTGCCTTTTCTGTCTATATTTCCGCTGTTAAAAATAAAACTTCCGTTTGTTTTCAAAGCTTCTGCAATGCCCTTAAAAGTCTCTTTAAGATTAGGTATCAGGTGAACAGTATTCGCAGAAATTACATGATCTACAGATTTTTCTCCCAGAGTTTCTGACAGAGTTTGGCATCCTTCGCCCTTTTTTTCCAATACAAAGAAATCTACGTTGGGGTAGGAACTTAAACTTTCGTATGCCTTGCCCAACCAAGCCGGGGAGTTATCCACCAGCCACAGCTTTATTTTGTCTTTTAGCTTTTCCAGGGTTCTGATTGCAGATATCCCTGTACCAGCCCCAAAATCTACCACTACGTCTTTTTCTTTTATTTTTTGGCTGATAAGCCTCACCATTTCATTTAAGTTTTCATTATAGTAAGATGTGTTAAGAACTGCATTATGATATGATGTGGCTCCTCTGGAAACCGGCTTATCTGGCTTCCATGATGGCTGTAGCATTGTTTTGTTCATTAGCATACGCTTAAAGTAAAAATAACAGCTTTTTAAAGTTTCTCATTTTTGCCCCAATAAAGCGTTAATTTTATTAACAGCTAAACTATTTAGGCAAAATAAAATGCCCAAGGCTATGAAAACTGATGTTGCTGTAGTGGGAGGAGGCCCAGGAGGCTATGTAGCTGCGATAAGATTGGCCCAGCTTAACAAAAAAGTTATTTTAATTGATAAGGATAAGCTAGGAGGCACATGCTTAAATTATGGCTGCATACCCTCGAAGGCACTTATCTCTGCATCTGGGTTTTTCGACAAAATAAAAAAATCCTCTGTGATGGGTATCACTGTCGGAAAAGTTGAACTTAACTTTGAAAAGATGCAGCAGTGGAAGGATGGCATAGTTTCCAGGCTTAACAGCGGGATAGAATTCTTGTGCAAAAAAAATAATGTAACTGTTGTCAAAGGAACAGCTTTTTTTGAAAGCTCTAACAGGGTAAGAATAGCAAATGGGGAAGATGTGGCCTATATTGATTTTGAGAAAGCAGTAATTGCATCCGGCTCAAAACCAGTTGAATTGCAGAACCTAAAGTTTGACGGGAAAAAAATTATAAGCTCAAAAGAGGCATTGAGCCTTACTAAAATCCCAGAAAGCTTAGTTATTGTTGGAGGGGGCTATATTGGATTAGAGCTGGGAACACTATATGCAAAACTTGGCAGCAGGGTTTATGTTGTTGAGATGATGGAGCAGATTCTGCCGGGGTTTGACAAAGGCATTGCGGATATGCTTCAAAAAAATCTGGAGAAACTTAACATTAAAATTTATACCAATGCAAAAGCTGAGAAACTTGAAAATAATAAGGTAGTAATAAATTCAAAAGAAGAGGGAAAAATATCAGTTGATGCAGAAAAGATTTTGGTTGCTGTTGGGAGAAAACCCAACACAAGCGGCATCGGCCTGGAAAAAACAGGAGTGGCCTCGGACACCAAGGGCTTTGTTAAAGTGGATAAGCGCCTGATGACAACTGATGAAAACATATATGCAATTGGCGATGTTTCTACCGGCCCCATGCTGGCGCACAAAGCGTCGATGCAGGGCAAGTTTGTTGCCGAGGCAATTGCAGGCAAAAAGGCAGAATACGAGGCTGTTGTTCCAGCTGTTATTTTTACCGACCCAGAAATTGCCGTTGCAGGCTTAACAGAGGAAGAGGCAAAAAAAGCTAAAATCAAAGCCAGAACAGGAAGGTTTCCTTTCAGTGCATCAGGCAGGGCAATGACAAAAAATGAGACACAGGGTTTTGTTAAACTAATTGCAGACGATCAAAACAGGATAATAGGGGCGCAGATTGTTGGGGAGGAGGTATCAGAGCTTATAGGCGAGGCAGTTTTGGTAATAAAGATGAAAGCTAAATTAGAAGACTTAGCTTCTGCAATACACCCGCACCCTACATTGAGCGAGAGCTTAATGGAAGCAGCAGAAGCAGCGATTGGCAAGGCCATACATATCTTAAATTCGAAGCTGTGAGGGTTTTTACAATGAGCAAGATAATATTCCAAAGCAAAGGCGCTGTCGGAACAATAATTCTTAACAACCCTAAAAAGCTGAATGCATTTGATGCGGGCATGTTTAAGGAGCTTGATAATGCCCTGGAGGAAATTAAAAAAAGCGAACTTAAGGCAGTGGTATTGAGGGGAGCAGGAAAATCATTTTGTTCCGGAGGGGATATTCTCTGGGAGAAGGAGATAGGGGAGCTTGATGTTAAAGAGGCCAAAAAACAAATGGGATTTGCACAAACTGTTTTATCCAAGATTGAGGCTATGGAGCAGGTTTTTGTCGCCCTTATACAAGGCTACGCAGTCGGCGGGGGAAACGAGCTGGCAATGGCCTGCGACATAAGAATTGCATTGGAGTCAGCAAATTTTATGCATCCTGAAACTTCATTGGGGACTGTAGCGCCTCTTGGGGGAACAAAAAGGCTGCCGAGGCTGATAGGCCTCGGAAAAGCAAAATATATGCTTTTTACCGGAAATGTTATAGACAGCAAAACTGCGCTAAGGTGGGGGCTTGCGGACTTTGTTGTTTCTGAAAAGGAATCCGAAAATTTTTTGAGCACCCTCCTGGATAAAATCACAAGCCAGCCAAAAAGAGCATTAGCATTAACAAAAAAATCAGTAAACAGAGAGCACTTAGGGGACTTTAAGGATGATTTTGAACTTAAGTCTTATGTTGAATGTTCAAGAACCGAAGAAAACAAGGCAAGGCTGGACAAGTTTTTTGAAAATAAGAAGAAAAGTAAGAAGGCTTAATCAGCTTTTCTTAAGAATATGGACGCTTGCAGTTCCTCCAACACCCCCGATATTCTGGGCTAAAGCTATGTTAGTGTTTTTAACCTGCCTTTCTTTGCTTTCCCCCCTCATTTGCTCAACTATTTCAACAACCTGCGCAATTCCTGTAGCACCTAGAGGATGGCCCTTTGCCTTCAATCCTCCGCACGGGTTGACCGGGAGTTTTCCGTCTAGCTTTACAGTACCCTTTCTTATCATCTCCTGGCCTTTGCCTTTTTCCGCAAAACCAAGGTCCTCATATGAAATCAGCTCCACTATTGTAAAAGCATCATGTATTTCCGCAAAATCAATGTCCTTTGGCGTTATCTTAGCCTGCCTGTAAGCGTCTTCTGCAGCCTTTTTTG
>JAHWGX010000041.1 GCA_019323655.1 Candidatus Woesearchaeota archaeon
AAAGTAGGCAAACATAGTGAAAAGATAGATGAAGATTTTTTGCAGAACCTTAATTTGACAATGGTTGAGGCTGATGAAATATTCAGCTTCATAAAAAAAAGGAGACGAACTGTATCTGCCAGGGCCTAGGCTTAAGTTATGAGGTTGGCACTAACTATACCTATCTCGGAATCCTAAGAAGGTCAAGGCTGCAGCTTAGGCCTTTCGTCGGAAAATGGAATGACGAAAGCTGCTTAGAATTCTGGACAGAGGTTAGCAAAAGGTTTGTTCCTGCAACAGCAAAGTACAGGTTTAATGTCTGCACTGATGGCAACAAACAAAACTTAAAAGTGCTGCAGGAGGTCTTTGCTATTGGGGCTGTTAATTATTCTCAAGTTCATAAGATAAGGGATGGTGAAACTGTTATTGGCATGGTTAATAAGAATGTTTTAGGTTCTATGCCAAAAGATGAAATAGGCATAAGGCATGTTGATGGCTATTGCAAGCGCCTAAGAGAAAGGATATCAAGATACTGCCGGAAGTCGAGCACATTCTCAAAAAGAAGAACTTCTTTCTATTACCATCTTTGCATTTTTCAGGCTTACAATAATTTTATTGAGACATACAAGGAGAAAAAAACTCCTTGTATGATTGAGGGAATAACTTCAAGAAAATGGGATTGGGAAGATATTTTTATGAGCTTTTATCAGTCATCTTAGTAGTCATTATGGCTGTTTTAAATTATAAAATCTTAATCCAAATTTACATACTTCCCAATTTTCAATAATTTTTTAAATAACCCTCAATTCTGGATTTCTTACTGGGCCCATAGCTCAACCTGGCTAGAGCACATGGCTCTTATTCAATGAAGAAACCATGGGGTTGCGGGTTCAAAACATTTTTTTTCAAAGGGAATAAGCAAAGAAACCTGCAATGAAAAGAAATGGTGAAAGTCCCGTTGGGCCCATTATTTTTCCATAAGCTCCTGCAAGGCATTATACGCCCTCATAGAATCCTTCTTGCTTAATATAAATGTCAGCTCTGTCATTGTCGAAACTATTTCATAAATGTTTATATTCTCCCATGCAAGCCTTCTTGCCGCAGTAAACACCACTCCCGGAGTGGTTAAGAAATTTTTATCATCAAAAACTATTGTCAGGGAAACCAAATCAGATTCCTTGTTGAGAATTTTCTCTCCTTTCAAAAAATCAGAAAGCCCTTGCCTGTATTTTTCATTTGCAACTATGCTGACCTCGTTGCTGCCCAGGATAATGTTTAAAGTGTCGCCTTTCTCAAAATTAATCAGCCTGTAAATGTCCTTTATTTTATTCAGCAGGCTGTTTGACTTCACAACATTGAAATCAATAATGCCTGTCCTCATTAGAATTTCCCCGCGAAACTTAAATTTCCCTATTTTCTTGTCAAAGCCATGAAGTTCCTCTGCGTATCTCCTCAAGGCCATTACAATTGCAGAGTCTTTTACTTTTTTTCCCAATTCCTCTTCGATTTCAGGCTTCAGCTGCTCAGCCAGATTCCCGTAGCTTATTAATTCCCTGCTCATCGCTTCCAGCAAAAAAGAATTTTCGCTTACGGATTTTTTGACCAAATGGCTTATGGTTACCATTCAGGAACACCTTTGTTGGGATATTAATAATTTTGTTATTATAATAACATAATGTTTATATATTATATAAATGTTTCTATTTCCCATGAAAGGGGATAGTGCTGGGTATACGGAAGGCGTGCAGGAAAAATATAAACTTAAAAAGGTTGACTTTTTCCCTGATTTTACGGATGTTATGTCTGAGTTTTTGGATAAGTAAAGGGTGGTTTTGGATATTTCCTGAATCTCCATAGAAATACAGGAGGTAAAAATGAATATAGCAATAATAGGCTACGGAAAAATGGGCCATGAAATAGAAAAAGCTGCAAAGGCTAAAGGCATCAGCGTAAAAACCATAGACCCAAATGAGGATAGTGCAGATTACAGGGAAATCAATGAGGAATCAATGAAGGGCATAGATGTTTGCGTTGACTTTACCCATCCGGACTCGGTAATAAGCAACATAGAAAAGATATCCAAGTTCGGGAAAAATATTGTTGTTGGGACTACCGGCTGGTATGACAAGATTGGCGAGGTAAAAAAAATAATTGAAGATGCTAAGACAGGGCTTATATGGTCCGGAAACTTTTCAATAGGGGTTAATATATGCTTTAAAATCATAGAAAATACAGCGAAAATAATGGACAAGTTTCCTGACTATGACGCCTTTGTGCACGAGTTCCACCACAACAAGAAGGCAGACAGCCCGTCAGGAACAGCAGTTATGATAGGAAAGATACTGACAGCCAATATGGAAAGAAAAAAGAAGATTGTCACAGAGGAACTGAAAAGGAAAATAGAGCCTGACGAGCTCCACATATCATCAACAAGGTCAGGCAGCATTCCAGGAACGCATATAGTCGGATTTGACAGCCCTGCAGATACAATTGAAATAACCCACACTGCAAGGGGAAGGCAGGGCTTTGCAGTTGGAGCAGTAATGGCTGCCGAGTGGATTAAAGGAAAAAAAGGCTTTTTTGACATTAACGCTATGATGAAAAATATAATCGGAGGTGCATAAGATGGAAAAGCAATTTAGGGGAGTATTCACAGCAATTGTAACGCCATTTAAATCAAATGGCGATGTTGACGAGGAAGCGCTGAAAAAATTAGTTGACTTTCAGATAGAAAACAAAATAGACGGAATAGTGCCCTGCGGCACTACAGGAGAAAGCCCAACACTGTCTCATGACGAGCATGATAGGGTTATTGAATTGGTTGTTGAGCATGTAAATGGAAGAGTTCCTGTAATTGCAGGGACGGGAAGCAACTCAACAGCCGAGGCAATCAGGCTTACTAAGCACGCGGCAGAAGCCGGAGCAGACGGTGTTTTGCTCGTAAACCCCTATTACAACAAGCCGACACAAAAAGGGCTTTACCTTCATTTTAAGGCAATAGCTGATGCTGTAGACATTCCCTGCATTGTTTATAACATTAAGGGAAGGACAGCAGTTAATGTTGAAACAGCTACATTGGTCAAGCTGATGAAGGACTGCAGGAACATTATAGCTGTAAAAGAAGCTTCAGGAGACCTGAACCAGATGAAGGACGTAATTGCCAAAAGAAAGCCTGACTTCAGCGTGCTTTCAGGAGACGACAATATGACGCTTCCCCTTATTGAGGCCGGAGGCGATGGAATTATATCTGTTGCATCAAACATAGCCCCTGACAAAATGGTTGAGATGGTCCATTTGGCATTAGGCGGGAATATGGAAAAAGCAAGAAAAATTGAAAAACAGCTTAGCAGCCTTTTTAAAGTGCAGTTTATTGAAACTAATCCAATACCCATAAAAACCGCTTTGGCAATGCAGGGCAGATGCGAGGAAGTCTTCAGGCTTCCGATGTGCACCCTTGAAAAAGAAGAGCACCGCGAAGAGCTGAAAAAGGTTCTGCAGGAGCTAAACCTTCTCTAAAAGTTGCTGAGATTTGTTGAAAATGAAAAAACTAAATGTAGGAATACTTGGAGCAACGGGAATTGTCGGAAAAGAGATACTTAAAGTCCTCTTTGACAGGAAGTTTCCAATAGGCTCTTTAAGGCTTTATGCATCAAGCAGGTCCGAAGGCAAGACAACAGATACTCCTCTGGGCAAAATAAAAGTTGAGAATGCGGATAATGCAGACTATTCCCAGCTGGATTTGGCTTTTTTTGCAATAGGGGGAGGCTGGCCAAAAGAAAACGCAAAAAAAGCAACTGATGCAGGATGTGTTGTTATCGACAACTCATCAACATTCAGGTATGACAAGGATGTTCCTCTGGTAATACCGGAAATAAATCCAGATTCAATAAAAGATGCAAAACTAATAGCAAACCCTAACTGCACTACTGCAATTGCTGCGATTCCGTTATGGCAGATTTACAGAAACTTCGGATTAAAAAAAGTAATAATTTCCACTTACCAGGCAACAAGCGGCGCAGGAAATGGCGGAATGGAGGAGCTGGAAAGGGAAACAAGAAAATACCTTAACGGAGAAAAAGCCGGCAA
>JAHWGX010000042.1 GCA_019323655.1 Candidatus Woesearchaeota archaeon
CGATTTGCTGTTGTGTTTTCCCTTGTTTTTTCCATTTGAGAACAAGTTCTCGTGTTTGTAGGTTTATCATATAACCTACTAAACACCGCTAGTATATAAATTATGCGTTATTTTTGTCTTATACTATAATAAGGAAAGCAGGCCTGCCAAGATGGTTACACCACTTTGGCCCAAAGAAGTATGAGTTCTGGCATCATGCACTTGCTTTGCTTATTAAGCAAGAGTGCAAACTAAGTTTTCGGCGAGTAAGCAGGCTTCTTAATTGGATTGGCTTTAAGTCCCCTACTTACTCGGCTTTAGCTAAGATGCTTAAGAGAATCAAGGCTACAATCTGGCAGAAATTGCTCCAGGCAACCAATCTCCAGAAGCTTAATTTAGTAGCTCTGGATGGAACCGGAGTATCAAGGCAATTGCCAAGCCCTTACTACTATAAGCGAATTGATAAGCCTTATCCGATAGAAGTCCCGCTAAAGCTCTCTGTTGCTGTAGACACAAGAACAAAAAAGATACTATCTCTCAGGTTCAGATCCAAGTTTGTGCATGATATACGAGATGCTGCATATCTCATTAATCATTTACCATCAAAGCCAAAAATAATAGTTGCTGATAAGGCATACGATGCGGAATGGCTGCATCAACTATGCAAGGATAAAGGGGCTAAAGCATTAATCCCTGCTAGGAGATGGGGAGAACAAATGCATGGATTTACTTTAAGGAGAAAGTGTGCTGAGAACTTTAATAAGAGAATTTACCATAGGAGGGAAATGGTTGAGTCTGTCTTTTCGGCAATAAAGAGAAAATTCGGAGTTAGCGTAAGCTCCCTTTCAGCTCGCACAATGCGAGCTGAAGTATACTGTAGGGCTGTTGCCCACAATATTTTTTCTTTGTTTGAACTGATATTTTCAACTGAACGCCTCTGCAGAACTATTTGAAAAAGTTACTATCAAAAGATATTTAAATTGGCGCAGTCTCACCAAAATTAAAGATTAAAAAATGAAAATACTTTTAGTTAATCCACCATTTCACAGATTTTTTGGAAGTGAGCAAGATTATATCCCCTTAGGATTATCTTATCTTGCAGCAACATATGAGGATTGTTTTGTCTATAACTGCGAAATAGACAGATCCTTGAAATATGCCGGCTATAGTAAAAGAATAAGCGGCCATGCAGAGTACCTAGAGGGGTTAAAAGAAGGGAAACATCCAATATGGGACGATGTCAAAAAACGAATTGGAGATTACAATCCAGATGTAGTGGGTATTTATGCTCCAACTGTGAAATTGGAATCTGCTTATAAAGTTGCCGAGATTGTAAAAGAAATAAACCCAAGCATTAAAACAATTGCTGGTGGACCTCATCCGACTATAAGACCTGACGAAGTATCAAAAAACAGTTTTATTGATATTGCTTTTGCAGGAGAAGGAGAAGATTTTCTTCCTAAACTTATAGATGATATCAAAAAAGGCAAAGAGAAAAGGGAATGCATAAATAGAGGATTTATAGAGGATATAGACAAGATAAGGTTTCCTGCAAGAGAGAAGATGCTTGATGAATATTCTCCTAGCGGATATGGCCATATAATCTCATCAAGAGGTTGTCCATTTTTGTGCGCATATTGCGGCAGCAGGTCTATATGGCACAGGAAAGTCCGATTTAGAAGTGTTCAAAACATCATTCAGGAGATAAAGGAGACTATAGACAAATGCGGCACCAGAGATTTTACCTTCTGGGACGAGTCATTTACATTAAGAAGGCAAAGAATACTTGATTTTTGCAAAGCAGTAAAAAAACTGGGTGTAACATGGAGATGCGACACTAGGATTGATATAATTGACGAAGAACTTATCAAAGTTATGATGGATAGCGGATGCCGACACATGAGTTTTGGCATTGAAAGCGGAAATCAGGAGACTCTTAATTTTATTAGAAAAGGCATAACTCTTGAGCAGATATATAAAACGGCGAATATGCTAAACAAACTCAATGTACCCTGGAAAGCATATCTTATGATTGGTTTTCCTAATGAAACAGAAGAGCAGATCAAAGAAACAATTAACATAATTGAAAAAATAAGACCAAAAAGAGTAACATTAAGTCTCTTTACTCCTTATCCCGGAACAGAATTGTTTGATTATTGCCTTGAAAAAGGGATAATTGATTCAAATGTCAGGTGGGAATTATACTCACATCAAAGCAAGTTTAATTATTTCTCCCCGAAAATACCCAAAGAAAAGTATGGGCCCTTGGTTGAATGGGCCACAAAAAAAGTTGATGAGTACAATAAAGCCCAAGGCGGATACAATCAATGGGAAAATAAAAAATAGAATTATATTAGATACAGCTAATTATGGCACATAATAGATAGTAATTTTGTCGCCGTTTTTTCCTATTTCTTTTATTTCAGTCCATTCTTTTGGAGGGTTATCTATCTCTTTCGGGAATACTCTATCTTTATTAACATCTCTCAAATTTTTTATCATTTCCTTGTTTATTACTAGGTATGCATCTTTAAGGTTTGACAAATCATTAGGATATTCTCTTAAGTCCATTGGATTATTATAGCTTGAGATATAGTCTAATGCTTTTATTGATCTGTCATCTATGTGTATCGGCTTGTCCAGAGCTTTTAAATAAGGGTATGCAATTCTTAGGCTATCCAGAAGATTTCTGTCTTCACTAATGTATAAAAATGCAATTGAGGTAGTAATCAGTATAATTAAAGATACAGGCATGATCATTCTTTTAATCAAAGTCTTTTTTTCTGTTAAGAATACAGCCAATAACAATATTCCGGGAAGAGTGATGATTGAAAGGTACCTCACATCCGCACGGAATGGGATGTACTGTGTTAAACTAGCCGAACCAAAGCTGGGGTATAGCAACAAAGGAATGAACCAGAATAACAAGCTGTATGTTTCTTTCTTTTTATACGCTAATAAGTAAAATATCGCTATGAAAATGAATATGTAAAAAACCGAAATATTGCTTGTCAGGATCATGTAGGGGTAGTGGAATAAGCCAGTTGGAAAGTCTAATCTTCCAAAGTAGTTATGGGCAGAAACCGCTTCTGCAAGATATTGCTGGGAGGCATGCGTTCTATAAAAGGGGTTTCCTGTCAACTTTAAAAATACCAGAGATTCCAGCATAAAAATTATTAAGACGCCTAATGGAACTAAAAAGTATTCTTTCTTTATTCTTTTTTTGTATAATATGTATACTACAAAAAATAAGGCTATTAGCAGTGCGCTTTCTCTTATCATATACCCCAATCCTATGGAAATTCCTGAAAGCAAATAGAGATATTTTGATTTTTGCCTGATTTCGGCATAAAGAAATAAATAAACTCCCAACGACATGAAAAAGGCGGATGGCAAGTCAGACAGAAGTTTTGTAGAATAAACAACGTCAAATGGAAAAAAGGATAATAAGAAAGCGGATACTAGCCCTATTTTCTCATTAAACAATAATTTTCCAAAATAAAAAATTAGTATAATGCTACAGATTGATGTAAGCAACACAAAAAGAACTGATGAAAAATCATTTACTCCAAACAGTTTGTATGATAAAGCAGCGGGGTATACTAAGCCTAACCTTGTTGCTAATGTTAATGCAGCATCTTGATCAACTTCCCAACCCATATTAAAGTCTTGTGCTGTTTTGCTGTATCTTAGGGAGTCTGAAATTCCCATTCCCGAGAAAAAGATTAATCTTAAAAAAAGGCCAAATACTACTATCAAAAACAGCAGAAGCCTTGCAGTACCAAACCTTTTAATTAATTTCATTTTTTTTAAACTTAAACAAGTATTTCTCGCTAAAAAACTTAAACAGCTCAGGGTCTTTAACTTTTCTCATTTTTTGGATTACGCTTCTTTTTTTAATGATTTTACTAAAATTAAAAATGAGCCATAAAACTGCATATACCCTTGCAGCAGCGTTAACAAATTTTAAGGTTAATATATCCCTAGTTACTGCAACTAACCTCACGAATAAAACGTAGGGAAGCAGCAAAATTATGCTTTTTAATGAAAGGCTTGTGAAAAAGGTCTTTAATAAATTCCTTTCCATAAGGAATGTTAAATAATAAGGCTTGTGTATTTTTCTGGATACAGACCCGACATGGTACGCTATTGAGCCGGGAATATAGTAAATTTTGTAGCCTAAAAGCCTTATTCGCAAGCCTAAATCAACATCTTCACCATAAAAAAAGCAATCATTGTCAAACAAATAGCCAAATTTCTTTATAAAATCAGTTCTTATTAGCCCAGTGCCTATATACGGGATTTGAATGTTTTTAGCACCTAATGTGCCGTCTTTAAAAATCCCCGAATAAAAGGACCTTGAAAGCCATGTCCCCCCCAAGTCTATTTTTTTTCTGCTGTAAAAGTTAAGGTATTTTGGAGCAGCCTGTACAGCGTCCTGGTTTTTTTCCAAGAAATCCGCAAGTTTGTCAAGCATGTCATCTTTAACTTCAATATCGCAGCCAGTAAAATAGATGTATTTGCTTTTTGATTTTTTTATTGCCTTGTCGTAAGCAGCAGTCCCTATATTTTTAGACAATCTAATTACCGTTACATCCTTAAAGGTTTTATTTATCAGTTCCGGGGTACTGTCCTTTGAGCTGTTATCAACGACAAAGATATCAAATTGGTATTTTGTTTTGAGTTTTTTGATAGACCTAATTGCATTAACTGCTGTACTTCCGTCGTTATATGTTAGAATGACAAAAGATACATTAGGTTTCATTTTTCATTAATTGCCCAAACTCTTTTACTCCTTTTTCAAAAGAATAATCAGGCTTAAAGTTGAAAATATCATTAAAGTCCTCTTTTATCTCAAATGTTATGTATTTTTGCTCCTTAATTCTTGGGGCGTATCCAATTTCGACATTTTTGTTGAAAGCCTTTGCAACTCTTTGGACTGTTTCGGTTATTGTCATATTGCCCTGACCAAGATTGCATGTGGTGTTAGATACTTTTGAGCTTAGGCATTTTAGAAGGGCTTTAATGGCGTCTTTTGCATACATGACATTGATTATATTAGAGCCATCCCCATAAATCTCTATGGTTTTTTTGCTTTTTAGGCATATATCTTCAACAAGTTTAGCCATAAACTTTGATTTTTTGGAGTATTTGCCAAAAGCTCCCCCAAATCTGAGTATGACATACTGCTCTATTTTTCCAATTGAAGAAAAGAATTTCACATACTGCTCTGCTGTTAATTTGGATATGCAATACGGCACTGTAGGGTTAAGCTTGGAATTTGCAGTTACAGGGCCTTTAATGCCATCATAGACGCCTGCTGTGGACATGTAAATAAACCTTTTTATTTTGCTGCAGGACTGTAGGAAGTTTACAAGGGCAATTGCAGTTATGCTTAAGTCTTCTATCGGGTTGGTTATTGAGAGCGGAACATTTACGTTTCCTGCCAAATAGATGCAATACTCAAAATCATTTCCTATCCTTTTGAAAAGGGCTTCAATTTCCTCTTTTTTCCTTAAATCGCATTTATACAGCCTGACATTGCCCAGCTTTTTTTCTTTTACAAATTGTTCTATGTCCTTTGAACTGTTGTAAATTCCTATTATCTCCATGTTTTTTGGCGCAAGCTCAAGAAAATTTTTTCCGATAAAGCCTGATGCGCCTGTAAGCAAAAGTCTCATTTTATTGCTTTTTGTACCATTCTATGGTTTTTCTTATGCCTTCCTCAAACCCAACTTTCGGCTTGAAGCCCAGAATTCTTTTTGCCTTTTCTATGCTCGGCACCCTTATATTCACCTCAGGGTATTTCAGTTCTTTAAATTCTATTTTTGATTTTGAATTAGCGAGCCTTATTACTGTCTCCGCTGTCTGTATTGTTGTGGAGGTTGCTTGGGGGTTTCCTATGTTAAAGACCTCTCCTATGGACTTGTCATTTGTCAGAACTTTCTCCAGCGCATCTGCCATGTCGTCAATGTAGCACCAGGACCTTATCTGGCTTCCAGGCTCATGGATGGTTATAGGCTCGTTTTTTACTGCCTTTACAATGAAGTTGTGTATTGCGCCTTCTCCAATCTGCCTTGGGCCGTAGATGTTAAATGGCCTGATAGAAGTAAATTTTATTCCGTATTCCCTATGGTAGCTCTCTGCAAGAAATTCAGAAGCGAGCTTTGACATCGCATAAACCCACCTTGGCTTTCCTATCGGGCCCAAAGTGGTCATGCCCGCTTCATCAGCTTCATATATATTCGGGCCGTATACCTCGCTTGTTGAAAATGTTATAAACCTTTTAATATCTTTTTTTTTGCATAACTCAAGAATATTATAACTGCCTAATAGGTTTACCTTTAATGTTGTTGTGGGCTTGCTTATCACTGTATCAACACCGGCTATTGCGGCCATATGCAGGACAATATCTGCCTGGTCTATAGTGTTCTCAAGGGCAATATCGTCAAGAATGTCTCCTTTAATCAGCGTGAGGTTTTTATGTTTTCCGAGATTAGTATACTGCAATGCGTTCCTATGCAGGCTGTCAAATACCGCTATTTCATTGTCTTCTACAATCCTTTCTATTAAATGGCTCCCAATAAATCCCGCACCGCCAGTAATAAATATTTTTTTTCCTTTTAATTTCATAGAAGGAAGGGGCTTTTGTCGGTTTATAAATATTGCTGTTGGATTTTGCAGAAAGTATGCTGGACAAGAAGCGAAGCGAGAGTGCAGCGTGGAAATGACTTTTTGAAAGAAAATCCGTAGAGTTTTATCTTAGGAAAGCCCCCATTCAGAATCAGAAAATTTTTCTTCTTTAAGCAACTTTTCAATTTCAGTTTTGATGTCTTTGACATCTTCTTCATTAAGCGGTTTGAAATTCTCGTAATATTCAGGTTTCTCCTCCCTATGTGGAAAATAACATGCTTGTCCATATTTGTGGGTCTTTGCACTTTTTGCTCTGCCATAAAGATGAATGTGCAAATAAGAACCTTCAGGTTTGAAAACAGTCCAATTTCCATTATCTTGATAATTGATTCTTCCAATATCAACTCCATGCTCATTCATCACTGTGGTCATGGCTTGACCCACAACAATAGTTAATCTCACCAACTCAATAGCATGTTTAGGAGAAAGCTGTTGTCTATCCAGGCATCTAACTTTAGGATAGATTTCAATGTGTCCGCCATCATCTCTATCAACATGAGGTTTTTCAGCTGCTTCTACGGAAAAATTTTCTGATTCATAAATGATTGCCATATTACAGTTAAATTAGTATTTATATAAAAAGTTTTTGGGACTTTCCGTTAAGAAACTAAAGTTCATATAACAACAATTTCACGCACTCAATTGGAAATAAAACCTCCTTAAACTTATCAAAAATTAGAATTCTCCTTTATCCCAAAACATTCTTCACATCAACAACCTTGTTTTTTATTGGCTTTAATTTATCTTTATATTTAATCTCTTTATTCATTAGAATTACAGCATTCATTTCATTTAAATTGTTTAAATAGTCAACATCGAATTCTTTTTTTGTTTCTTCTTTTGAATATAATGGGTCCAGGCCGTAAACTTCATACCCTTTTTTCTTTAATAGTGCGATTAAGGCAATTGAGCGGCTGTAGGCTTTTTCCTTTACACCTTCCCTGTAGCTTAATCCAATTACTCCAATTCTTGCATTTTTCTTTTTTCCAGTGATATTTTCAATTTTTTTGGCATAATAACCAACCATATCATCGTTCACTGCTCTTGCTGTTTTGGTTAATGGCACCTCTAATTCATTGATTAAAAACCAAGGGTAAACCGGGATGCAATGGCCGCCTACATTTCCCGGCTCCAAAATGTTGCAATACTGGTGTTTCGCAGCTTCTTTCATTTCCCAGAAGTCAATTTCATATTTTTCACAGACCTTGAACAGCTCATTTGCAAGAGCGATATTAACATCCCTGTAAACCCCTTCTGAAATTTTTGCAAGTTCCGCAGTCCTCGCATTGCTGGCTTTAACAGGCTTTGAAAACTTTTCATAAACTTCAAATGCCCTGTCTGTGCTTTTTTTGTTTATCCCCCCTACAATCTTCGGGAATTCCCTGTATCTTGACACAGAATAACCGGTCATTATTCTTTCAGGGCTGTAGGCAAGGCAAAAGTCAATACCTGCTTTTAGCCCAGAGCCATTTTCAAGGATGCTTTTTGCCAGGTTTTCTGTAGTGCCGACGGGGACTGTAGTTTCCAAAACCACAACATCATCTTTCTTCAGGCCTTTTGACAGGGTTTCAAATGCATTTTTTAATATGGAAAAGTCCGGTTTTTTGCCTTTATCGATAAAAAGTGGAACAATCACAATGTGGACATTACTTTGCTTTGCGGAATTAGCTGCATCAGCAGTTGCTTTGAGCGTCTTTCCGCTGCATTTTTTGATTAGCTCCTTCAGCCCAGGCTCTTCTTCTATGGGGTTTATGCCTTTATTTATCATCTCAACTTTTTTTCTGTCTAAATCAACACCTAAAACCGGAATTCCAGAATCGGCTATAACTGCCGCTAAAGGCAATCCTGCTTTTCCCAAGCCTATCACACTTATTCTCATAATTCAATGACCTTGTTTTTCTTTGCCGATTCCAAAAATTTCTGGGCTACGTATAAAGCGTCCAGGCCGTCTTTGCCCGTAACCGGAGGCTCTTTATTGTTTTTAATGCAGCCTATAAATGCTGACAGCTCATTTTTTAATGGCTCTTCGTTTTTGATTTCTACCTTAATTTTTTTCCCCTCTTTCCCCATTATAAAACCTTTATTGTAATCCACCTCTTTTGCTGCAAATTCCTTTTCATAAAAATACAGCTCCTGGGTTAAATAATTTGCAACAAACATGCCCTTTTCTCCAGTAACTTTGATTTCCCTTACTTTTTTTGGGGTAAGCCAGTTTGTGCTAATCACGCCTAAAATGCTGTTTTCAAACCTTACAGTCCCTATCAACAAGTCCTCATGGGAGGAATGAAACCTTTGTGCGGTCTCTGCATACACTCTTTTAATTTTTGAGCCTATCAGGTATTTCAATATGTCAATTTCGTGGATAGCCAAATCAACTGTTACACCTACGTCAATTATGCGCTGAGGAAACAGGCTCAAACGCTCGCAATCGACATTAATAATCTTGCCTAATTCATTGCCCTCTATTCTTTTCTTTAGCTCTGTGATTACCGGGTTGAACCTTTCAATATGGCCTACCATTAATTTTACTTTATTTTTTTTGGCAGCATCAATAATCTCTCCTGCTTCTTCTATTGTTGTTGCTATTGGCTTTTCCACCAGGATGCCTATTTTGTTTTTTATCAAGTCAATTGCTACCTGTTTGTGCAGTTTTGTTGGGACACATAAAGAAGCGGCGTCTAATTTTTCTTTTTCAAGCATTTCCTTATAATCGCTGTAGCAGTTTGTTTTATACCTGCCGGCAATCTCTTTTGCTGCTTCTTTATTAGAATCGCATACCGCAACCAGGTTTGCATGGGGCATTTCTGAGTAGACTCTTGCGTGGTTTTTTCCCATGCTGCCAGTTCCAATGACAGCAACATTAATCTTATCCATCTTATTCCAGCTCTTTAAAGGCATTAATTATGCAATCTAACTGCTCGTTGGTTACATAAGGGTGCACTGGCAGGGAAATAACTTGCTGGCTTATTTTCTCTGCAACTGGAAAATCCCCTTCTTTATAGCCAAATCTCCTGAAGTGTTCGCATAGGTGCAATGGCTTTGGGTAGTATACCGCAGAGCCAATGCCTCTTTTGCTTAAGTGCTCTGCCAATTCATCGCGATTTAATTTAAAATCATCCCATATCTTTAAAGTATATTGATGGAAAGCGTGCTTATAGCCTTGCTTAACAACCGGGACTGCGATGCCTTTAATTTTCCCCAAACCCTTGCTTAAGTAAACTGCATTTTCTATTCTTTTTTTTGTTATAAAATCTACTTTTTTCAGCTGCTCTAGAAGTATAGCTGCGCAAATGTCAGTCATCCTGTAGTTATACCCTAAATTTGTGTAATCATACGCAGTCATTTTTGACCTTCCATGCTGCCTAAACAGCTTGGCGTTTTCTGCATACTCCCCGTTATCGGTTGTTACCATGCCCCCCTCTCCGCACGCAATGTTTTTTGTGGCATAGAAAGAAAATGCGGCTATATTGCCAAAACTCCCGGCTTTTTTGCCTTTATAAGAGGCATTTACTGCCTGGCAGGAATCTGTTATCACAATAAGGTTATTTTGTTTTGCAATTTCGGAAATTTTTTCATAATCGCAAAGGTGCCCGTATAAATCTACTGTGACAATGGCTTTGGTCTTATCTGTGATTTTTTCCTCAATCTTTTCAGGATCAATATTGAAACTGTCTTTTTCTATATCAATAAAGGTAGGTTTAGCCTGTTGCATTAGTATAGTGTTTGCTGTAGCTATGAATGTAAAAGGCGTCGTTATCACTTCATCACCCTTCTGTATCCCTGCAACATGCAAAGCAGTGTGCAATGCCGCTGTTCCGCTGTTAACCGCTACGGCATAATTTGTCCCGCAGAATTCAGCAAATTTCTCCTCCAGCTCATTAACTTTAGGTCCTTGCGCAACAATTCCTGATTTCAATACCTCTGCAACTGCTTTTATTTCTTCGTCCCCTATAAAAGGCTTGGCTATGGGTATCATTTTTTTGTTGGACAATCTAATTCATTTTTTTACTTTTTCCCCTTTTTTGTTGACATATCCGTGCAGCTTTGCGGGATTGCCATAGGCTAATCCATAATCAGGAACATCCTTTGTAACAACAGAACCTGAACCAACCATAGCGAACTGGCCAATTACGACATTGGGCAGCACAACGGAGCAAGCGCCGATGGAAGCACCTTTCCTGACAATTATTTTTCCAACTTTCCAGTCACTGTCGGCCTTTAAGCTGCCATCCTCATTAATTGCTCTTGGAACCTTATCATTTGTAAGGCAGGCATGAGGCCCGATAAAAACGCCATCTTCTATTGTCGAGCCGTGGTAAACAGAAGCATTGTTCTGTATTTTAACATTATTGCCTATTTTTACCCCGCAGTCTATGTAAACATTTTTTCCAATAATGCAGTTATCGCCTATTTCAGCATTCTCCCTAACCTGGGTGAAATGCCATATTTTGGTATTTTTTCCGATTTTTGCGTCTTTTGATACTACAGTTGTGTTATCCATTTGAGTTAAGAAAAAGTATTTTTGTTTAAAAAGGTTTGGTTTGAAGGATGTACTATCTAAACACATCACTCCTTAAATTTTTTTCTTAAACGCTTCCAGAGTAGTAGTCTCTTTTTAAAGTCGTTAAATAGGTCAAAAATTGAGACTTTATTACTTCTTCCTAAAATCCACTGCAATTTGCAAGGTATCTCTTTTATTTGGTATCCTTCCTTAAAAAGTGTTGTTAGTATCTCACATTGTGCCTCAAAGCCATTAGCTTTAAAATCTATGTTCCTTATTACTTTTCTTTTATAGGCCACAAAAAAACTAGTTAAAGTAGACAATTTAACGTTTAGGATTAATCTGTCAAGAAAAACAGCAGTTTTACTTGCGATTACCCTCATCAGGGGTACGTTTATAATCTTGGCCCCTTTCATATGCTGCGAACCAATAACAACATCAGAATTATCCAAGGCCTCTAACATTTTGGGTATGTACCTAGGCGAAAAAGAGCAATCAACGTCATTTGTTATTATTACATCCCCTTTTGCTTTTTTAAAGCCAGCTCTAAACGCCGCACCAGGCCCCATATTTCTGCTTTGCCTAATGACTCTTAGGTTCGGAACCTTTTTTTTTAATTGCAACAACTTCTTAACAGTGTCGTCTTTGCTGCAGTCATCTATGATAATAAGCTCCCACCTCTCCTTCAGGGAGTCCATTTGTTTTTTTATTAAGCTAACGCTATCTTTAATTATTTTTGACTCATTGTATGCAGGCATCACTAAAGATATCATTTCAATCTTATAATTTAACATTATCCTTTAACCATTCTATCGTAATTTTTAGCCCTTTATCCAATCCTACTTGAGGGGCATATTTTAGAATTTTTCTTGATTTTTCTAGGGAAGCCAATCTTCTGCTTATGTGATCCCATTGCCTTCTTTCAGTATACTTAATTCCAGCTACATTTCCAGCCACCCCATTAATCTTATTAGCAAGAAATTTTATCTGGGTTTCCTTGCCAGAACCGATGTTAAAAACCTCTCCATTGGCAGATTTTTCTTCAGCTGCCAATAAGGTTCCAGTAACAATATCCCCTACAAAAGTGAAATCCCTAGTTTCATCTCCAGTCCCGGTTATTGCTAGAGGTTCCCCCTTCAACGCAGCACAAATAAAATTTGGAATTACATTCCTGTACTTCCCAGGGTATTCATTCGGACCATAAGAGTTAAAATATCTTAAAATCACTGTTTTAAGACCAAAATGTTTATTAAAAAAATTGACATATTGCTCGCCTAGAAATTTTGAAAATGCATAAGGAGTATCCAATCTGCCCGGAATACCTTCTTCATTTAATGACCCGCTTTTATTCCCATAAACACAAGACGAAGAAGAAAAAATAAATTTTTCTACCCCCCTATCTTTTGAAAATTTAAGGAGTTTTAGCGTACCTATCCCATTAACCATTAAATCCAGTTCAGGATGGTCTACTGAGTTCTGGTTAGCAAAATTTGCTGCTAGATGAAATATAATATTTGGAGAACGGTCAAATGCCTGTTTCAGCACGTTTTCATCGCGTATATCCCCCTGAATAAATTCACATCCCCCTGGAATGTTCTCCTTAAAACCTGAACTAAGGTTGTCAACGATTACCGTTTTACAGCCTTTCTTAATAAGTTCTTTTGAAAGATTGCTGCCTATTGCTCCTGCACCGCCTGTTACTAATGCATTTTTTCCTCGAAAAAAAGACATCCTCGATTCACCTTAAAAAAATGATATTCCTTCTAAAATCGTTGGTCTCCTATACTTTTAAATACTTTCCTTATATTTTTTTGCCGAGATAAATTTTGTTGAGTATTCCCCTAAAGTAATCAACTTAACCTTTTGGGATAAGAATTTTAGGGCTTCGTCCATCCTTTGTATAGTGTCTTTTAAATTTGTGTATACCATGAGGGGCAGACCTCTTTCGTAGGGTATTTCAGGTACAAAATCACGGGCATGGAAATTAATATTAATATTGGTTAAGTTAGACAGGCTCAGTCTGAGAAACCATTGACCTAAGATCCTTATCGATGTACCGATTAGAGGCAATCTGAACAAATGAGATGTTGATAGGGGTATTTCAAGAACTGGGGAACCACCTTTTCTTAAAATATTCTTTCTCGATGGAAAATAAGATTCTTTTGGCATCCTTAACCAGGCCAGAGGGAATGCCAGAGGATAAAACGAAGGAGACAAAGAAGAATCATATTTATATTTTGTTTCCTCTAGCACTCTTAATACTTTTTCATTAAAACTATAATTAGGCGCACGGAACCCTATTGGAATAACCTTAAGTTTGTCTTTAATAACATCATGATTTTTTTTAATTTCTCTTCTTATGACGCTTAGGGGCCTATCTTTCAAGTTATGAAAATGGCAATAAGTATGATTGGCAATTTCATGGCCATCTGTTATAAGGTTTTTGTACAATTTCGGAAAACTTTCAACATCTGGACCAAGTACAAAGAATGTAGCTTTAATATGATATTTATTTAGCAACTTTCTGATTCTAGGTACACTTTTTTTAATAAGAAAATCTTTTTTTTTTGAAATCCTTTTGTTTTTAATATCTAACAAAGCCCACCAAGAATCCATATCAAAACTTATATGCCCGTATTTCATCATACTATACCTTCTTAAATACACCATAAAGCACTACAAAAAAAAACGACCTTATTTTAATACATTCAAATTTTTCGAATAATCTTTTAAACATTTTGCTATCATAAGTTTTATTGACTGGTTCGTCATTTGGGTTGCTCCTACCGGTGATATGACTACGTATCCTCTTGGAGTTATAAATACCATATTTCCAAGGAACTTCGATGACAGCAGTTCCTCCCGGTTTTAAGATGCGATGTATCTCATCAACAGTTAATTTTGGATTTCTAAGGTATTGTATAAGTCCGGTATTTACAATGATATCGAAGTAATTATGGGGAAATCTTGTTTTTTCCGAGTCTCTAATATAAAAACTGATCTCCTTAAAATTATTTTTTGCTCGTTCAATTGCCCAAGGAGAAATATCTATTCCAATAGTTTTCTTGCTTTTTTTGTAGAAATCGTATGTATTGACTCCTGTACCACAACCCATATCTAAGATACGTTTATTTTCAAATGCCGTTAGGGACAAAATATACCTTATTTTTGAATTGTAGAATACCTTCTCAAAAATATTCCCCTCCTTTCTTGCTTTATACCAATCATATCGTGCAGAATCAACCCAATATTTTTTAACTTTTTTTGAGGAGATATTACTCATAATGGAGCAATAGCCAAAATTTTTATAAACTTTTCTATTACTTCAAGACATTAGTTAACCCTCCTAAGTTTACAAATCTTCTTGTTTAAAATTTTCTTTTGATAATAAATTAAAATTTCATAACAGGGGATATATTCATTTTTAAGGGTTTACTATAAACACACTATACTGAAGTTTCGTGTTTTCTACATAGCATAAGCTAATTCCTTAGCAAACTCTTCAATATACTTTTTGTCAACATGCTTTGCTTTCTGAAGCATAGTGGTGTAGCACTCTGCCTTCAGATATCTA
>JAHWGX010000043.1 GCA_019323655.1 Candidatus Woesearchaeota archaeon
ACAGGATTTTAACCTTGCAAAAAAGTCGGAAAATGTCAAGGTCATTTTCAGACGAATTAAAAATAACTCTTATAGGTGAATAAGGAATGTTACCGACTAGGGTTTGGAGGATTTCCAAGTTGCCTATAAAATCGAAGATTTTAAATACTTTGACACTTAAATCAATCTAAAAATAAATGAAGGTGGTGTATAATGCTTAAGATGAAAAAGATATCAGAAACTTATGATATGAGGGTTTTCACAGATACAGGAGAATATTTCGGCGATGTTGAAGAGTCTATTATAACCCAGAACAAGGTATTCGGCTGGCGCGTCAAGGCAACAAAAAACTCCTTTCTTAACAAGGTCCTTGGCTCTGCAAAAGGCGTTATAGTGCCCCACCAGCTTGTAAAGTCCATTGGGGACATAATGATAATAAGCAAGGCTGCTATTCCTTCCTATTCAGAAGAAGAGAAGGAATAATCCTCTATTTTTCTCATAAGTCTGCAGAGAAATATTTTAGCCTTACCAGCGCATAAACAAAGTAAATAGTTATCATGGTCATTGCCTCTTTTTTTGTAAACATCCTGTTTCTCCATAAGAACCACACTAAAACAATTGAACTTGCTATCTTAACAGGCAGGTCATATACAATTACCGGCCTTGGAACCTGGTAAGAGGAGATCATCGCTCCCATGCCCAAGGCAAACATAGGGTTGGTTATATTGCTCCCAATCAGGGTTCCTATAGAGATAGATGAAGCTCCCCTGAACATGGCTGTAATGGAAGTCGTTAATTCAGGCAGGGCAGTTGCAACACCGATAATTAAGACTCCGATTAAGGAACTGCCAACATTGTAATTCAATACAAAAAATTCTGCAACACGCAGGATATATTCCGCGCTGAAAATTATGACAACTAGCCCGGCAATGATATAACTTAGGTCAATAAAAATGTTTTTCTTGTCTACACTGGCAATCTTGAATTTCATATGGTCATGAATCCTGTTGTCTTCCTTTATCCACAGGAACCACAGGAAAGCAAGATAGCCGAAAAACAAAACTGCCCCCTCCACCCTGCTTATCTTCCCGTCAAGTGCAAACAATAGAAGCAAAATTGCCGCTGCAATCATCACAAAGCAGTCCTCTCTTATAAAACTCCTTTTTATGTGGATGGTCCTTAGGCGTATAGCAGCTAAGAGGCCTACAATGCCTATAATCAGGCTCTGCTGGACTATATCTGATCCTATATTAGTCCCTAACACTGTGCCAGAGGCTATAAGAGGGTCTATTTTCCCTTCCAGTATGTCCAGGCTGGCTACAACACTTGTTGTTATTTCCGGCAGGCTGGTGCCTACAGCAATTACAGTCAGGCCTATGAAAATCTGGGAAATCCCCAGTTTCCTGCCGAGCCTTATTGATATCCCAATTACCTTGTCTGCAACAAAAACAAGAAAAACAACAGCTACTGCTCCAATAATCAAATTATCAATCGGATTCTGGCTTATTATAACCATAAGCTTAAATTTACAGGGGCATTATTATATTTTGCGTTTTAAAAATAATAAATTATTAAAACAGAAAATAATTTGCAAATATAATTGCACGGCAGTGATCCAATGGCTAAGATTCGAGCTTCCCAAGCTCGCTATCCGGGTTCAAATCCCGGCTGCCGTATTTCCCAAAAAATGGGAGTTACCCCCTGATTTTTGCAATCTCTTTAAGTAAGGTGTATTTATCATTTAAAAATTCCAATACATTTTCTGCATATTCCTTGTCCATTACTGTTCCATAATAGAGCATGCCATTTCTGAAATATCTCAACTGGTCAACAAACTGAACATCTATCTCCTTAAATCCAACCAATCGCAGATATGAGACTTCTGCTTCGTGTGCTCCTTGTCCTGCTGAATGATAACCCTCCAAAAGCATTTTTGCTCTGACAAGCCCCATAATAACATCATAAGCCAATTTAATGATGCTGTTTGCATTTTTGTCATTTACTTCCACTTTTTTTAATATTCCTAATAATACATCACGGTTCTGCTCTGACTCTTCAACCAAGAATTTTGCTCTGGAAATGTCTGGACTTTGCTTTTTTGCTATTCCTTGTTTTACAAACTCCTCAAATTTTCTTACTGGCTTCATAACTCTATTCCTCCTGAAAGGACAATTCCATTGCAGAGGTTCTCTTTTAGGTGCTTGTGTATGCCTTTAAAGGTGTCATAAAAGTTGATGTTTATCTTTCTCTCAAGTTTCTTCTCAAATACATCTACATTTATTTTTTTATCCTTTCTTCCGATTACTGCAATGTCAATATCTGAGTTTATTGTGTCTTCTCCTCTTGAGTAGCTTCCGAACAAAATAATGCTAGCTCCAGCGAATTCTTTTTCAAGATAGTTAAAAAGTCCGCATTCATATATGAGCAGTAAGTTGTCTGCCCTCCTTTGCTGCATGATATAAGGGTTGTCCCTGTTTAGCTCTATCGACCATCTTTTTGAATTTTTGTCCTGTGCTACCTTAATTATGGCTTTCTTTTCTAGAGCAGGGAGTGCTTTTATTACTGCTGGAGCAGATACACCAAGTAGATTTGCAAGAGCCCTCTGGTTCAAACTTATTCCCGATTTTATAGATAGCACTCTGACAATTCCCTGCTGCAGATTTGTTAACTCCGATAAATATATGTTTACCATAGTTAATGGATATTAACTCAAGTTTATATACTTATCGGTTTCCACAAATATTCTTATCAAAATCTACCATGTATGTTTTTTCCATTCCGAACCTCTGCTTTTTCTAAGCAGCGGCGCCCCATGCCGGAGCATGTATTTAAATGTTGCCCGTGGTAACTAGTATAGAAGGGGGACTACGGCTGCCGTATCATTCTATCTTTTTTAGGTATTTGCTGCATGTCTGCCATTGCTCTAATGCGGTTTTGCAGTCAAATACACCTTTTTTGCTTTCTAAGCTGACAAGAGGCTTTAAGCCAAAACGCTCACAACTTTTTTCATACTCCTTGATAAAATCAAAGGCATTCATCTTTACCATTGTTTCAATAAAGAAAGGTCCGTTAGAATAAAGAACAGTATAGACCATATGCGGTCCCACATAGTAAGGAATCACACGCATTTTGTTTAAAATATCCGGGATAGTTTTATCAAAACTTTCATAAACCCTGTTTAAATCAACTTTCTTATTTCCTATTTCTACTTCAATTCCTTTTTCTATTGACCTAATTAAGGTTTCATAATATGTCTTAAAACCTTTAAGGTAAAGAAGTGCCTGATTATAGCATTCACCTATTTTGCTAGGTTCTAAAAGATAATCTTTTTCGTTTTTCACATACTCTGCGAGCCCTTCAATAAATATTAAATCGATAAATAAGTTTAGCATTAGACGCACATTTTTCCATAGATCCAAACATTTTTCTCCTATTGCCCCATACTCATAAATTCCCTTATCTCTAAGAAGCTTAGTCCATTCAAGATCTTTATCAGTATCTTCTTTAATTATTTCATAAGCTTTAAAAGATTCTTTTAATTTTTTTTGCAAAACCATTCTCGACTCAAAGAAGTCGGAACTTAAAAGGTGCCATAGATGCGTCCCCTCATGTTTTAAGTTTTCTTGTAATCGATTAATAAATAGTTCTACCTGATACTCTTTCAGCTTACCATTAAGGAACTTAGTTAACATATCCTCTTCTTTTTGATCAAACAGCTGTTTAATAATTGGAGCAGTTAGGACATCCAAATTAATTGTGATTTCTGGAAACCTTTTCATCCTTTTCCTAGGCTTTACATACCCAGCATCTTGGAATTTGTGAAGTTTCATAAGAATATTAAGACTCTGGAGTGTCAATCCGTATTTTTCCTTTAATTTGATTCTTAGTCTGGGGAAGTGTCTAAACAGCCAGTGGGTTTTGATTATCTGTAAACATCCTTCTATAGCCAATTTAGAAAATATTCTGGGTAATTTATTGTTAACCCTAAACTCAATATGTAAAATAATTCTAGTTGAGCGCCTATCCACTAGTCAAAGACGTGGTGGCATTACGGCGCTCAAAAATTTGCTAATAAGCTGTCAGCGTCTTCTGGTTTGTTGCTGAATATTTCTGCTTGTCAAGG
>JAHWGX010000044.1 GCA_019323655.1 Candidatus Woesearchaeota archaeon
TAAATAGAAAGATAGAAATAGTATCTTTAATTGATTTTTCTTGCATTGTGGGTTACATACATGCAATGAGGCTAATCCTATTTATAGGTTAGCCTCATTTTCAGCTAAAAAGAATCTGCATCACGTAAAACAAAGAAAACCTCCAATGGCCTCTTCTCCTTATTAAACTCCTGATTCTCTCTTCCATTTCCCCGCTGTTGCTGAAGCTTTTTTCCATCTGCCTGAACTCGCTTGTGTGGTGGAAAGTTCTCCCGTTTTTGCTTTGGAATTTATGCTTTTTGTGCAGCATCTCGTGGTACATCACATAGTCAAGCAGCTCTTTATCAGGACTAAGAACCTTGCTTATGGATATCGTATCTGTGCCGTATTCATAAGAGCCCAGCCTTCTCACAGAATTATGCCACGAGAGGTTTGGCCTTTCAATCAGCCCAAAAAAATATTTCTCGTTCACCCTGTTGAAAGACTCTTCCAAAGCAGGATCATTAACAACCTTGGGTACAGTTATATGCAGGTTTCTCATAAAACTGTTGTACAGATCAATGTTTACGGTTTTCCGGTTTTCCTTGAAAACTCTCAGCATTAGCCCCTGAATAAGCCCTGCCTGTATTTCCCTGCTAACGCTCTTCCATTTCCTGCTCAAGCTGAAATGCAGTGAGTTTCTTGTATACTTCACATTAGCATTATAAGGCTTGAACCTGTCAGTGTACTTTACCTTTAGCCTATAATCCTCAAGAGTTTTTTCTGGAAACAGCTCCTTAAATGCCTGCTCTGCCAGTTTCATTTTCAAAAGTCTATTTCAAGCTCACAATTATTTGTTAAGTCACTTTTTATTTTACACATTCTGTCCTTTTAGCAATGAAAAAACTATTTTTAATAATCAGGAAACGCCTTGCGCGGTGCCAAAAATTTTATTTTTGAGCATTTTCTTAATGTGTGCTCTATGGAAAATTTTATCTTATTTTGTTTCTGTTAAAAACCACCGTATCATTGGTCGGATTCAGTTGTTTAAAAATTACCTAACCTCATACCTTAAAATAGCAGCAACCTTGCCCATGTCCCTCAGCTGCGCTCCTTCCCTTGTCTCTGTGGAAATGATTTTAACTTCGCTTCCCACCTTCCCTGCCTCGTTTTCAAACTCCTCTATCTTTTTGTCATCCAGTTTTTCTGACAGCAGTAATGTCTCAACCATGCCCAGCTTCAGGTTTCTCATAACTTCATCAGCGCCGTAAGATGCCATTCCCGGTTTGGTGGCCAATAACTCAAAGAATTTTCCGACGATTTTTTTCTCTGCAGTTATTTCCTCTTCCAAAAGCACATCCTGGCTTTTTTCCACTAATTCCTGCAGTCCAAAATCTCCCGTATAGCTTAAGTCCTTTACCGCTATTATCTTGTTTTTAACTTCTGTTGTTATGTAGCCAGAGTCAATAAAATCATACTTTGTTGGCCCGGGGCCCCCTACAAGTATCCCTTTAAGGTTTTTGTTGCCTAAAAATTGCTCCTTAACGTACTCCGCTACTTTCTTAAAGTGATCTTTCTTAGCGCCTTCCCTTAACCTCTCAAATCTTGCTGAGGATTGCCCCCCTGCACGGGTCTTTCCAGGAACCTCAGAATGTGTTTTTACTAAGGGCACTATTGTCTTGCCTTTAAGGTAGGCTATATTCGCATCCCTCCTGTCAATAATGACAAGCCCGTAAACCTCCTTAGTCTGAAGCATATCCCTAAGCAGGTCAACAACAAATTCCTTATCGCACCTGTATATTCTTGTCTTCAAAGGCAAAGGAGGCTCTATGCCCCAAACCTCAAAATCCTGCTGGCCTTCCCTCTCTGCGACATTGCCTGAAAAAACAGCCAGGCCGTTGTCAGGTGTTCTTTTATAGAGGCGCAAGTGCTGTATCATCTTCTCCAAAGCGTCAATAACATTCTTCCTTGTTGCAGTGGATTTGATGTTTGTTGCTGTGCCTTTTTCCTGTTCCAGATGGTTAATCACCTTTATGATATCATAGCCCTGCGGTATGTAAACTGACACAAGCTCTGTATGCCTGCCTCTATGCCTTTCAATTTCTTTTATGAATTTGCTCAGTTGGTGCTTTTGTTTTTCGGTTATTTGCATTTTATCCGTATAATTTTTTATAGGTATAACTAACAAAAAAAGAACAAGTCATGCAGAGATTTTATTTTTCTTGTTTTCTTGCATATAGGGTGGATAAATGCTCACATCTATAAATATTTTTGTGTTTTAACCCTAAAGATCTAAACATAAGTTTTTTATAGTAGTATTTCAACATTCAGGAAAAAAGGGTGATTGTTATGATAGAAAGACTCAAGACAGGCATAAATGGCCTTGATCATGTTCTTAAAGGGGGGCTAAGAAGGAATTCTTCAATTTTGCTTACCGGAGCTCCCGGAACCGGCAAGACAATAATGGCGATGGAATTCATTTATTACGGAGCAAAAAAGTATAATGAGAATGGAATTTTAATTGCAACAGAAGATGCTATCCCTGACTTGAAGAGAAACGCCAAAAACCTGGGAATGGACCTTGAAGAGATGGAGAAAAAGGGTAAAATTTTTCTTGTTGAAAAGCCGCTTGCTACCCTTAAAGGAGGCATCACTTCAATCAAAGGCCTGCTGGACCTGATAAAGAAAAAAAATATCAGGAGGGTTGCTCTTGACTCATTGGTGTTTTTTGAATATCTCTACCCGAGGCACAACAGCAACAAGATGGAATTCCGAAGGCAGGTGCTGCTGTTTATGCAAAAGCTCAAGCATGCCGGAGTTACCTTTATAGCAGTATCAGAAAGAAAGGTAACTGACCTGGACAGATTGGAATATGACCTAATGGATTTTGTGTTTGAGGGCTTCATAATCTTAAGCAGGGTAAGGAAAGGCAGTTACTTTGAAAGGATTCTGACAGTGGCCAAGATAAGGGGCCAGGACCATAGCTTAGATGTTTATCCTGTCAGAATAGACGACAATGGCATAAATGTCCTGTACGACCAGGTTCCATTCTCCTTAGTTGAGAAAGAAGAGGAAAAAGAAAAATTTAATTGAACTGCCTAAAGCAGAAAATTGATTTATCCGCAGGTTAAGCGTTATTAGGCAATATATACAATAGAATGGCTAATGCATTGTTTCAGATAGTTGTAAGAAAACTGCCTAATCTGAAGTATAGCCTGAAGAAAGCCGGAATGAATTACAAGCCGGAAGATTTTATCAGGCAAACGTTCATTTCTGCTTTCTACATGACAACAGGGCTTGTAGTTTTTCTTGTTTTGGTAATGGCAAAATTAAATGCGCTGAAGTGGGTGATGGTTATACTCATCCCGATAATATTCGCAATACTTTTCTCTTACCTCATAAAGCTGCCGGAAGTGAAAATATCCAGAAAAGAAAAAGAGCTGAGCAAGGAGATTATATTTGCAGGAAGGCACCTGACAATAGAGCTTGAGTCCGGAGTGGCATTATACAATGCTCTGGCTAATGTCTCAAAAAATTATGAGGTTGTAGGAGGATACTTCAAGGAGATAATAAACAAAGTTGACCTGGGGATGAGCATGGAAGAGGCACTGACAGAAGCAGTTGAGTTTATACCATCCAATGACTTCAGAAGGCTGCTGTGGCAGATACTTAACTCCATCAGGACAGGCTCTGACATCTCAAAATCACTGACAGCTGTAATTGAGCAGATTGCAAGAGAGCAGACAATAGAGATAAACAAATACAGCAAAAAATTAAACCCCTTTGCGATGTTTTACATGGTAATAGCTGTGATTCTGCCAACTCTGGGGACAATAATCTCGGTTGTTCTTTCCTCCTTTATAGAATTTGAGTTTAGCCTCAGCATCTTAATGGTAATTGCAGCCCTGTTGGCATTTGTCCAGTTTATGTTCCTCTCAATAATAAAATTTTCCAGGCCTGCAATAGAATTTTAAAAAATGATTAAACTGCAAACTTTTAAAACAAAGAAGCCCTTAAATGAAAAACAGAAAAAAACAATAGAGGCTAAGCCTGTAAAAAACCAAAAAGAAGGGAGCAACAAAGAGTTTAGCCAAAAAAAGCCCAAATTTGATATCTTCAGTTTTTTCAAGAGGAAAGAAAAAGGGCAAAAAGGGAAGATTGAGCAGTTTAAAAGTCAGATAAGGGAGCAGGAAAAAAAGAAAGCAACAGCTCAAATAAGGAAGCACAGGATCCGGTTTTACCTTGAAAAAGCGGGTTTGGAGATTAACCCCCAGTCGCTGTCAAAAAAAATTTTTGACGTATGTGTTTTGATAAATTTGGTTGCATCAGCTTTCCTGATATATTATTTTTCAGTTAATTCTGGGATTACATGGGCAACAATATTTTTTTCCATAACTGCCCTTTGGGTTCTGGCCTTTATTGTGCTGCTTTTTGTTTTATGGATCTTCTTTTACATAATTGTTGATTTAAGAATATTCAAGAGAAAAGTAGACATTGAGGAAGTAATCCCTGATTTTTTGCAGCTGACAGCTTCCAATATAAAGGCAGGCATGACCATAGACAGGGCATTATGGTATGCAGTAAGGCCCCGGTTTGGGGTTCTGGCAAAGGAAATAGAAATAGTGGCAAAAGAAACCATGAAAGGTGAGGACTTAAAAACAGCGCTGCAGAAATTTGCAGATAAATATGAGTCAGTGCTTTTAAAGAGGTCTATCAGCTTATTAATAGAAGGAATGGAAGCTGGCGGGGAAATTGGAGACTTGCTAAACAAAATCGCGGTAAACATACAGGAAAACAAGATTCTGAAAAAGGAGATGGCGGCAAGTGTTACAACCTATATTATATTTATCTCATTTGCGACTATAGCAGCTGCGCCCGCTCTTTTTGCGCTTGCAGGAGTACTAATGAGGGTTATAACAAGTCTCGGATCCACTTTAGGAGACGGAGGGGCAGCGTCTGTAGGATTCGCGCTTTCATTTTCAGGTGTTGGCATTAAATACGCTGACTTTAAGATATTTGCCATAGTCTCTTTAATAACAACCTCATTTTTCTCCGCAGTAATAATATCCACAATAAAAAAAGGCAGCGCCAAATTTGGGTATAAGTTCATACCCATTTTTATGCTCGCAACAATAAGCCTTTTCCTGATTGCAGACAAGATTTTGGGAAAATTAGTTGGATTTTTTTTATAGTAAAGTTTAAATATTAGTTATTCAATAGGTGTATAAAACCAAAAGTTTTGATGAATTAAGGTTTAATAAAAACAAAAACGAGGTGTAAATTATGGAACTTTTCAGAAAAAGAAAATCCCAGGCTGCCATGGAGTTCTTGATGACTTATGGCTGGGCTATATTAGTTGTTCTCGCTGCTATTGCTGCATTGGCTTATTTCGGCGTTCTAAGCCCCGAAAGATTCATGCCCGAGAAATGCGTCTTAGCTCCAGGCTTGGCATGCGTAAGCTTCAGACTAGAAACAGGCGAACTCGAGATGTATATTTCAAATGGACTGGGAAAAACAATACAGATTACAGAAATTGCGTTAGATGAGCCAGCAGGAGCAACAGATTTTTCATGTGCTGAACCATTCACTACAAATTTGCGGAGTGGAGAACAGGAACAGTTTTTTATTCCGGAGAACGATGGTGAGGGTGATGATACTTGTAGTTTTGGTACCGAAGCAGGAGACCCATACAGGGGAGATATAAGGATAACTTATACTGAAACTGCTACCGGTATACTTAAAACAATATATGGAGACATAGCAACAAAAATAGAAGGATAATAAAACAAAACCAACAAGAGGTGAAAAATAATGAAAAAAAGTTTTAGAAAATCTCAGGCTGCCATGGAGTTCTTGATGACTTATGGCTGGGCTATTCTGGTTGTTTTAGTTGCAATTGGAGCATTGGCATATTTTGGTGTCCTAAGCCCGGACAGGTTCCTGCCAAGCAAATGCCAGCTGCCTTCAGGCGTTGCATGCACTGATTTTAAAGTTGATGGAACTGCAGACACTATAAGTGTAGTTTTAAGAAACGGTATGGGTTTTGATGCTACCGATGTTACTGTCGCTGTAAGCGGCTGCACATCTCCAGCTGCTATAACCTTGCCAAATGGTGATCAACAGACATTCATAGCCACAGCCTGCGGATTAAGCAGCGGAACTAAATTCTCCGGGGACGTTAACGTAAGCTATACAAATGCAGACACTTCATTGTCTCACATAGCTCAAGGCACACTAACCGGAAGAGTAGAATAAATATTCTATTTCTTTTTTTTATTTGATTTTTATTTCGAACACAGTACTAAACACACTGCCAATAGATTAAGGGAAGTGCCTGCTCCTGATTATAAAAAATAATAGTGACTAGAGTTAGCATCAGCTCAAGAATGTATTTTATTGTATTGAATTTAGACTCCTGTAAGGAACTCCCCTAAGTCTGTTAGAAAACTCCCTGTCCAATGAATAGGTATGCGGGAGTGAGCATTACGGCAACCAGCCCAGGCACAAATTGTTGTTGCGAAGCAACTTAATTATTATACTCCAAATCCAATTTTGGATCATTAAACAAAATGGAAAGATTAATTCCCTTCGGGATCGAGGTCAGGCGACCCTGACACTCGAGAGTTCCTGGCCTTGCGAGGAATTGAATCAACCGTTAATTCAAAGGCACCGCAGGGCTAACCCCGAAACTACACCTTGTCTGGGGGTTCGTGTTTTAATATCCTAGGATTTCAAAAGAGCTTATAACCCCTTACACCTACCTAAATACTGCTGATTTCCATGTCTTTGGACCCTTTATGCATATTATTCTTTAACCAAATGAAGTTCCCCATGGTTATTTGACCCTTTTAGTGGGGAAAAACACCAAATATAACGTAAGCCTCAGTAAGAATAATAATCTAAACAGCTTAAACAAGAACTAAAAGAAAAAAGAATTAATTTAAGCTCCCTTTTTCTTCTTCTGGTAAACTATTATCAGCACTATTCCCAATATTACAACTATAGCAACTATGATCCAGCCCATAGGCGATTTGCTCGGTGCTTCAATGGGTATAGGCTTCTCTACCTCCTCTGGAGCTTCTGCCTCTTCTTCTGCTTCCTCAGTTGGCACTTCTTCTGCTGGAACTTCTTCCTCAACCGCAACTCCACCCTTTACACCTACAGCAAACGAGCTGAATCCAGGCGTCTCTGCCTCATAATACACGTATGTAGAATCTGTATTTACTACACTTGTAGACAATTCATTCCAGCCATTATCAAACCTATACAATGCAATATTCACTGATGTTAAGCCATTTTCTGTCAGCCATGCCTTTGTAACCCTAAATCTCACCTTAAAGCCGGCATCCTCATTAGCCAAGTTCTTCTTAGTAATCCTCAAATACTGATAGACTTTTGCTGATGCATCTGTTGAAACAGGATTCTCTGTTAATGCGGCAACTTCCAACTCCACATTGCTTAGCTCTGATTGGACATTGCTGACTGCAACAGCGGTTACTGCTATGGTTTCTTTGTCGACATCCAAGCTAAATGATGAGCCTGCTGGTATTGTGCTCCATACCTGTGCCTTTGAATCTGCAACATTGCTTGAAGGCACAGCACCTCCTCCGCCTCCTCCGCCACCGCTACTGCTAGAGGTAGTTGTTGAAGTCGTGGTGGTTTCTCCTGCACTTGTTAGGAAATAATAAGTCCCATTATTCATGCAGTTTCCTGCTTTGTCGCAAGCTGTAACATTAAACCAGTATCCAGTACTCTCTGATAAGCTGCTTAATGTAACTGTTTGAGTTTTTGAAAAATCAGTCTCAGACACATTTGTAGTCAATGTTGTATTGGCTGTCCCATAATAAACAGTTGCATTTACAGATTCATTTGCTGTTACAGTTATCTGCCAACTAGTAGTTCCTGTAGTGCCATTAGTTACTGAGGTAATGTTAGGTGGTGTTAAATCACTCACATTAAAGTTGTAAATAATTGTTAGATTGTTGCCATTAGCATCCCATATACGGAAGGTTATATTATTATTTTGATCAGTTCCGTTAATTACGCTTATTTCTGATGGCCCATAACATAGTTTATTATTGCCAAATGTTATTGGACCAGTCATTGTTGCATTGGGAGTAGCAGTTTGATTTGCACCCACATAGGTATAATTGCATAAAACAGCATCATCGCTAACAGTTATGTTTGGTAAGAAAGTTGACTCTGTCTGTGAGCCATTAAGGGGGTAATTTACTGATATAAGTGTGGGTGGATCTGAGTTATTAACTAGGGCAACATCGCTGAAATGAGGCACAAACACATCTACGGACCTATTATTAGTATTATTCCAACAAGGTAGAGAAGATGATGACGAATGGCCTAAAGATATTCCTGCTGGACAGATTGTGACATTTGTTTTTGCGTTTAGATCATTTTCAAAGTACCACAAATCAAGACCATTTAATGTATAGTTGGTTGCATTTATACCTCCAAAAGTCACTTTACCATAATAGCTACTGTTGCTGGGTAGGAATTCATTCATACTGCCATTGAAAGACACAAGATAGACTACAGTTGCAGTATGATTCTTTTCTATACCTACTGTCCTTTTAGAGTTATTTAGTTTAACAAAGATTTTATCAGTTTTATTCCAGTTTGCTGCTGATCCATCAAAGTTTATTGTTACGCTTGTATTTGATGTATTGCCTATTGTCGCATTAATTCCTATAAATAATTCAAATGTCTGATCTATGTCAATAGATGAAGAGTTTAGTATCCAACTTCCTGTAGTATTAAAGAAGCTTACATTTGTGATATTGCCATTATTAGCAGTAATTGTTGAATTTGCATCAAGTAGATTTACAGGAGTCTTTTGAGTAAATGTATACCAACTGCTATTTTCTGTATTGCCTAATGTATCATTAACTGTAAACTTAATTGTATGAGTACCAGTATGGTTATCAACAAATATGCCTGCAGTTGTAGACACTCCCGGGGGGGCTATAGTACCATCAGAAGAGATATTAATTATAAATAAGATATCATCAACACTATCTAAGTAATAACCATAGAATGCTATCCCCTGATCATCATCTCTAACTGTAAAGTTAATGGATAAGTTAGCATTATCAAAAATTTCGCCATTAGTTGGGGATATTACCTCAGTGAAAGAAGGTGCAACATTATCAACCAAGAATCCAAGCACCGTGGTATTTGAGTTGCCTGCTGTATCGTTTATAGTTACTGTTAATGTCCTGTTTTCAGATTGCACATTGCATGATGATTCATTGAATGGGTAAACAATAGTGCCATTAGTTACTACAACTGTCGAAGTTGAATTGCAACTTGAAACATATGCTATCTTGTCAATAGATGCAGTAACACCATTATACCCAAATAAGCGGATTCCCATAGATGAAGTAATATTAATGCCATATGTAGAATTTGTTACTTTAGAGATATTTGTAATCTTGCCTTCTGCACTAGTCAAGTTAAACTGCAACCCTGGCTGGGTTCCGCTCTCTATACTAAAAACATAGTGGTAGATTCTTAAATTTCCCCATGAATCCTCTGCTGTAACAGTAACATTGTGGGGTCCATTGATTAATGGACATCCCGTATCACTTTTAACTGTAATGGAATTATTTCTATTTTTCTCCACATTAACTGTTGCTATGTCAGAACTTGTGTCAAAAAATGCCGCTTTCTCGCAAACTGTATCTTTTCCTGGAGCATTGTTAAGGGTTTGATTTGCATCAATGCTTATGTTAATAAAATTCAATGGATTATTTTCATCTACAATGAAGCCTATAGTTGGCGTTGTATCTGTTATATTGCTGCCATTTACAAAAGCGCCGCCTGAACCATTTATCAAAATAGTAGGAGCATAAGTATCATTAATTAGTATTGTAAAGTTTACCACAGACATTGAATCATTTACATTACCCACAGTATCATTAGCAATAATTCTAAAGCTTACATTCATTCCTTCAAACTCGGTGCGTCCTTGAGGTACTGGGAACGAAAAGTTTGTCCAGCTGACTAAATGGGATGAAACATTTGTGCCAGTAATATTCAAAGTCTGCCATGGCTCTTCCCCTAATCCTGCTTTTGTTGTATTAAAGAATTGTAAAAATCCTGTTGACACCATTGTTAGGTTATCAGTCCAGTTTGCTGTTGCATAAATTGTATCAGGAGAACCGCCTGGCGCTATTGAACGGAAAACAGACCCGTTTAAAACACCGCCTAGAGCATTACCTGTGTCCCCAGCAGTTGTATTAAACATAGAGGTATTTGTAAAGTTATAATAATCAACCTTAGGGGATATCTGATCAACTGTAAATTTAAATGAAATATTGCTAACCCATCCTGCCATATCCGAAACTTTTATTGTAATATTTTTAGTTCCATTGTTTAACGGTACACCACCTGCTGTATTACTTAAGGTACATTGGACTGATTGCGCACCAGCTGAAGTAACATCACAGCTTAGAACACTTGAATTAAAAAGAGTAAAGTTTTTTCCAGGTATAGCATCATTCTCAGCATCAACACCATTGAAATGGTAGATTGTAATGTTTAAAGACACATTGTTTGACTCTTCTCCACCGGTTGTTAAATTTATTCCTGTGCCATTAACATCTGTAATATTAAATTTCATTGAGGGTGTTGCACTTGAGGTGTTAAACCCATCAAAGAATTCCTGAGTTTGGATTATTTCTGGAAGGGCAGTATCAATTGCCAAGCTTCTGTTGCTTGTATTAAAAGTCCACACAATTGCTCCAGAATAATTTCTGCAACCAATATCCCAAACAAAATAACCCAAGTCATGGGAAAATGTATAATTTACATAGCTTATTGAAGCATTAGTAATATTAGCTGTGTAGTTATGTTCACTCTCGCCAGTACCATTAAACTCCAACATTTTTTCAAATTTACCGCTAAAGTTAGTCCACAAACTACAATTGCCTACCTCCTCGCTATCAGCACTCCAAGTAACATTAAAAGTAAAATTTATATTTCTAGAAGTAGTTAAAACGCCAGTGTTGTTATTAATCGACATATTATTTGGTGTAGCTATTTTTATACCAAGTCCAAATGCCAAAAACACCATTAACAGCAATAGAAATACTGCAGAAACAAAAAACTTAATATTAGCTTTCCCCTCTTTTTCCATTATGGAACTCCTCTTTTAAAAATGAAACATCAAAAAATTATTATTTTTGTTTAAGTTATCTTACAACCTATATTTAAATGTTTTGATTTTATGTATAAAATCAAATTTGTAAACGCCTGTGGGTATGTTTTTTTGTTTATTTGTCGTTTTTTAAAAACTTGGAATAATTAAAAACTGTTTTGCCAGAATAAATGTTCTGCTATCACCCCTCTTTTTTATAAAAAAAAGAAAAAACATAATAATATATAAAGCTTTCGCTTGAAGTATATTTTCCAGAATATAAAAACAATCATTGATTATAGAAATAAACTCTCATTAAAATGCCCGTCGAAAACACAACAAAAAAAACTTTGATTGCAAAAAACGCAAAAATATGCAGGGGTATTGTATCTAAAAGTTTGGGATTGATGTTCTCAAAACCCAGACCATTAATTTTTATTTTCAAAAAAGAAAAAATAGTTCCTCTGCACATGCTTTTTGTTTTCTATCCGATAGATGTCTTATTCCTGGACAAAAATAAAAAAGTAGTAGAGGTTAAGGAAAGTTTTAAGCCATTCAAATTTTACACCCCAAAAAATAAAGCGCTATACATAATAGAGCTGCCAAAAGGGGCAATAAAAAATTCAAAGACTAAAATCGGGGATAAAATCAGTTTTTGATAATACTGTTCGGCTGTTTATGTTTTTTATTGAAATCAATTTTTTGGACCTTTAATCAATGAATAAAACAATAACGTTTAAAAACAAATATGCCTCCCTTCTGATTAAGGGGACGTCGTATAAAGGAGCAATCCATACAACCTGGTATTATCGCCGGCTCCAGCAATTGGAGCGATGAGCTTCGGCTATGATTTAACACTTGGCGATACCGGCTGATTAGGGTTCAAATAATGCAAAAGCATTTGGAAGTCCCTACGTCCCCATATTTTTAACTAGTTCTTGCAATATCCTCCTCTTTTTAGTGTGATTAAATCCTATGAGATTTGAATATGTCAATAAGTTATTTTTGTATATTGTTAGATGATATGAATAGAATTTCTTATAGTAATAAGGCCCATTTAATCTTGAAACTATATTCAAATTATTTAATAAAGACTGAATTTGTTTCAGACCTTTATAATTCACAATATTAAGTACTATTCTTTTTTGTGTTTTTGAGACATAAGCTTCGTCATCGAAAAATGCTTTCAACCATTGAATTTTTATTTCCTTCGAAGCTGAGACTATTTTATCTGGGATACGCCATTCTTTAGATTTGCCTGCGCCAAAAGTCTTGAATAGGTAGTACAGCCACTTTGCTTGTACATCAACTTGATTTTTACTGGGTATAAAAACACCTATCCGATTAAAAGCTATTTTTAAATCCTTTATGAACAATTTTAATAGAAATGCATTTGTATTGCAGTAGCCCAAATGAAATCTATTCCTCACAGTATTTTTTCTAGGGTGTTGAATTAATTCTTTTTTGCTTCTATTTGTTTTGACTTTAAACAGAAAACCATCACCACAAATATGTGCATGCAGTCGAGCAAATTCTGGTGTTATGATTAAGTTTTCGTAATTTATTTTTTGACATTTCATCTTAATCTACCTCCAAAGTTTTTATTTTCTCTAAAACTTTGAAGCATAAGAAAAAGAGAACATTGAGCGAAACTGCGTAATAGATTTTTGTGTCGAAGACCAAAAATCTTAATTTGGCAGTTTTGCGTATTCTCTTTTTCAGAATTAGTGGATTAACTTATTTAAATACCTCACGCGCAGATGTCCAGTGCTTGTGACGCTTCTATTCTTTAAGAAACTTAACCAGCGGTTTATAGAATCTTATCAGAAATATCAGGACAGCAAGTATCACTGCCCCCCATATAAAAAAGTTAATGTACAAAATAAAGAAATCTTTAATCTCGTCGAAAATATTAAGGTAAGCTGCTGCTGAGACTAATCCTATCAGGGCTAAACTGAAGATAACTGAAAAGAATATTTTCCTCCAGTTTCTTTTTTTTGTTTTCCTTTCTGGCTTTTTCCCCGCAGTCTTAACCGGTGCAGATACTGCTCTTAGTGCTTTTTTCTGCTTGTTTTTTTTCTTTTTTCTTTTAATAAAATTATAAAAGAACAGCATTAGTGCAAGTATAATTAGCGCTCCTATGCCAATTAAAATGTAGTACAGGTACCCTACAAAGAAGTTTTTAATGTAAATATGCAGGTATTTTATGTTAAACAGCTTAAAGTAGTTTCCCAAAAAAAGGCCTGCAGCGACGATAAACAAAACTGCTATATATCTCCATGCCTTGAATTTTTTGGGCAGCTTAAATTCCTTTTTTATTGGTTTTTTCTTCTTTTCTTCTCTTAAGGCTTTTTCCTGTCTTTTCTCCTTGGCTCTTTTTTCCCTCGCAGTCCTCAAAGCTTCTAACCTGGCTCGTTTAACCTTATATTTTTCATAGCGCCTTTTTACATTATCTTTTACCTTAATTATTTTTTTTCTGAAGATTATGAGCAATAACAAAACTAAAGCCAATAAGTAGATATAATATTGGGCTGTTTTAATAATATCCTTGAATTTCTTCGAAGACTCGCTTTCTTTTTTTAGTATTACATTAACATCTTCTGAATATATTGCATCATTGCTTTCCAGATTTATTTTTATACCATAAGTACCCGGATTAATATCTTCACTTGGTTTGATATTTAAATTCACGTTTCCAGTTTGGCCTGGATTTAGCTCTATAGTCTTTTGCTCTGTGCTTACCCACGCTACGCCTTCCAAGCTCACATCATAAACCGATTTTTTTATGCCGCGGTTTTTAATTCTGGCAGAAAAGAAATCCTCATTATAATAATTAGTTACGCTTTTTTTTGTGCTTATATCTGCTTTATAGCATTTTAATTTTTCTACAACCTCAACATTTATTCCTGCAGAAGAGCTTAGCTCCGTCTTATTTTCCGGGGTTGCGCTGATTAGTATTTCAAAACTTCCTGAAACGTCAGCATTAGGCTCCAGATTCAGTTTAATTGTTTTTTCTTCATCGGGATTTAACTGGATATTCTCTTTTCCGGATATTACAGGCTTTGACTCGACTTCAGCCTCTGTTTTGTTATCGGAGGAATTTAAGGCGCTATTTCCCTTAATTTGGATTTCTGGTTCCAAATCAATATCTCTAAATTTTTCAAATCCTGCCCAGTCCGGGCCCTCTGCTTCAAGAACAACATTCTGTTTAAGAGTCCCTAAATTTTTTACAATAACATCATAGGTTATAACTTCTCCTCCGCATATAACATCTTTTTCTTTTTCCAGACTAAGCTCCAAAGCATAGCAATCCTCCACCGCAATTGTAATATCTTTTTTTCTCTGGACTTTTCCAAGCTCGCTGACTGCACTCAGCTTAAAATCAAAATCCCCTTCAATATCAGGAACATCCATGTTAATAAGAAAAACCCCTGTTTTTTTCGCATCCCGCCTTACATTGGCAACATTCAGTTTAGCCCAGTCAGTGGCATCCAAAAACAGCCTATACCTGTTTTCAAAATCCTCATTGTTTGTAATCCTGACTGGTATTGCTTTGTGCTCATTTTTGCAGACAGAATAAATGCCTTCATGCTGCAAAAATTTGATGCTTTCCTCAGCTTTGTCTAGGATGTTGCCCTGTTCCAAAGAATAGTCATAGCATTGTGAAAAATCAAGGGCCTGTTTAACAGATTTTGTCAATCCGCTGTTAGTTGTTATAAAAATTTCCAGATTGTAGCTCCCTTCAATATTGCACTCAGAATTCACAAAAACAAAAAAGCTTCCTTTCTGGCCTGGGCCCAGAATAAATTTGCCCGGATTAAAAACAACCCATTCTGCGGCAGCTTCTCCTGCTAAAACTGTGTATGTGCTTTCCGCAGAGCCTGTATTTTGTATTGTAACCAGATACGCCTGGTTAGAGCAGGGGCACAGCTCAATAGAACTCCTGGCCAATGCTGTAAAATCCTCCTTGGCAAATGCCAGATTTATTGATAAAGCTAACAAAAAAACCCAGATTAAATTCAACAGGATTTTCTTGGACTTCATTTTAGCATACTCTGCCTGGTAAGAAAATAAAAGTTAAATATAAAAATTAAGAATAAAAAAAGAAGATCTAATAATAGGTTTTCTCTTCTTCCTTTCCTTCTTCCTCGTCGTCTCCTCTAAGCTTGCTGAAGCCTATTATCAGGCCGATTATCACAAGCAAAATAACCAGGACGACTAGGCCAATCTCAAGACCGCTCTTCAGCTTGGAAACGCCGCTTGGTGCTGCTGCTTCCTCCTGAACATTTACGCTCAGAGGCAATTGCTTCAAAACCTTGTCTCCGCTGCTGATTGTTACTGCAAATGTCTGGTCTCCAGCTGGTGCATTCTCCTTTGCAGATGCAAAAACAGTAAATGCCTTGCTGTCTCCAGCGCCTATAACCAAAACATTTGATGGGCTTATTCTCAAGTTTGCCCATGCGGCGCCGTCAGCGCTTACAGTGTATGTCTTTGAGCTTGATCCTGCATTTGTCAATGCTATTGGATAAGCAACTTCTGCTCCTCCCTTCATAGCACTTTGCTTGTCAACAGCAACAGTTATGATTGTCTTCTCGTCCTTAGGTATTGCCTCAACAGCTTCCTCTTCCTCTCCTAAAACAAATATTGTTGTCTCTTTCACATTGCTCTTGTCCATGTCGTCAAAGAACACCTCGACTTTAACTGTGTAATCTCCTGTTTCTGCATTGTCAGGAATCCTTAGGAACATTTCCTCAGTTGTTGCCTGGTCATCATCATCATCTTCTTTCTCAAGCTCATCAATAAAGTCAGCGGCAGAAACGCCAAGCTCAGGTATGCTTACAACAACCTTAACGCCATCCTCATCTTTCTCTCCCCTGTTTCTCAATCTTACGGTTGCAAGCAGTGCCCTTCCGGCCTTTACTTCTGTATCAGGTGAAAGGACAATATCCCTTATCTCAATATCATGCCTTTTTGTGTCAACTTCCAGCTCGTATGTTTTCTCGACAGTAGGGGAATCCCTGTCTGAAACCCTGATTCTCAGCTTATAGCCATCTTGGTCCATCTTGGCTATTAATGGGAGTGTCAATTTTTTGATATATGTCACATTAGCTTTGGCATCAAAAACATCGGTAACATCTTCTACCTTGGTGTCGCTGTCTATGCCGCTTAAAGTAGCTTCTATTTCCACATTATCAGCGTCCACATCTGACTTTACCTTGACTTTTACATCAATGTCTTCTCCTCTTTCAACATCAAGTATAAAATTTGTTCCGCTCTCTGTAACGATATCGCCGTTGATCTTTACCTCTTCAATAGACATAGCTGCAAAAGCTATGCTGCTCATTAAAACCCCAATCAAGAATACCATTGCTAAACTAAAAATCTTTTTCATCATTTTGTATCATACCCCCATTGTTTTTGTTTTTGAGTTGTTTTTAATAAAATATCATGAACGACTAAACTCTGTCTGTTTATAAATTTTTTGTTTTTTAGTATATTTAAGTGGAAACATATAATAACTATCCTCAGGTAATGACATCTTATATATAAACATTTTGTTTTTTATGCTTACACAATATCTATCGGTCTGAATTTAATTCTCCTGTCACCGTCTATATCAATCACAACTTCTATCCAGTATCTTCCCGGCTTTGCATTCTTTGGAATTTCCAGGATTAGGTGCTTTGACGACTCTTCGTTTTCTCCTATTGTTGAAGACTTCAGGGTATTGCTCCTGATGCCAAGCTCTCTTATTATTGCCGTTATTCTTGCGTCTTTTAAGTCAAAGTTGCCTATATTCTCAAAATTGAGGTAGAGGTGCAATTCATCTCCTGACCTAACAAACTCATTATCAAAGGCAATTAAGTTTATGTGCACAATTTTTCTTCTGTCAGATTCTTTTTTACGAGCTACTAATTCACAGCTGTTTGTAGCCTCATTGCAGAATTTCCCCTTGGTGCATATAACCGGAATTCCAGACTGGCAAGTGTGGGTATAGAGGTTGCATGTTTCCTGTCCACTGCAGAATAACCCATCATCGCAGTCTGCATCTGTTCTGCAGCCTTCGAACTGGCAAGTAGCTGAGCACCCATCTCCACTTATGATGTTGCCATCGTCGCATTCTTCATCGCCTGCATCAAGGCTGCCGTCTCCGCAAGAGCCACCTATTAAACCTAGTATTTCGCAGGAACTTGAGCAGTAAGTACAGCTTCCTCCGTAAGGCGGAGTGCATTGGTCTCCATTACTGGACCCGTAATCGCATCCTTCGCCATTCTCAACAATTCCGTTTCCGCAACGGGGGCAAAGCTCCTCTGCCAGATCTGCCAAATCATCAGCAAGAGTAGCAAAGTCAGTAGAGTAGTACGCATCATTGCTCGAGATTTTCACCAGATTGTCTTTATTCAGACTATTTCCAATTCCCAAAGTGATTATTCTTACGCCATCTGACTTTATTTGATTGGCTTTGTTTACAGCTTTGTCAAGCGCTGTGGCCAAGGAGGGGACATTGGGATTCCCGTCTGATGCAAATATATAAACGTCCGGCTTGTCCAAGCGGTTGTCAAATAAGCTATGAGCTTTTATTAAAGCATCTTCCCAGTTGGTGTTCCCACCACTTATAGGGGTGTCTATTCCAGCCTTTATGCTGTGAACATTATTTGTATAGTCTCTAACCACCCTGGCTGTGGTATCAAAATCCACAACAGCTATTTCTGTTGGAGTGCCTGGAAGAAAAGCATCAACAAATCCCTTGAATGCATTTTTCATAAGGTTTAGCTCATTATTGTCAATGCTGCCTGAACTGTCTATGATAAGAACCATATCAAAGCCGCAGGACCCCGCTAGCGGAGGATTTGGAGCAGATGGTGGTATTCCAACAACGCTACCTGCGCTTACAGCAAAGAGAAGAATAAATACAAGTGATTTAATAACAGAATCTTTTTTGAAAACTGCCATCTTCGACCTCATATAAGCAGGAGAATAGCCTGTTGTTTTTAAATTTTTCTAATTTTAGTTATTTTATAGTAGTTAACAATAAATTTTACTCTAAAATAGCAAAAGTGTCAAATAGCAAAGGACATTATTTATTTTGATAAATACCCTTTTGTTCTAATAAAAATGAATAAGTAAGCGAGGCGAAATTTATTGGCAGTAAAAATTTTGCCGAGCACTATTTTATGCCGAAGGCAGATTTAATTATTTTAAACTTGAATTAAAATTTTAAAAGATTTTAAGTTCTCATTAAACAAAAATATTATAAGAATAGAATAATCCCCCAAAGCAATGATAGCCATAGTTGGAGCAGGGCCTGCCGGAAGCTATCTTGCTTACCTGCTCGCGAAAAGGGGAACGGCTGTAACAATAATAGAGGAGCATGAAAAAATAGGGAGGCCTGTCCAGTGTACCGGTATAGTAACTCCCTCTATTGAAAAGTTTGTGAAGCTAAGGAAAGATTTGGTTGCAAATAGGTTAAAAAATGTTATTGTTGTAAGCAAAAATTATAAAACAAAAGTAGGCACTGAAGAGATAGTATTGTGGCGCGATAAGTTTGACGAGTTCATAGCAGGCATGGCTGCAGATGAAGGGACCAATATACTGCTTAATCACCGATTCATGGGTTTCAATGGAAAAAGCTCAATAAAAATAAAAAATAAGAAAAATAATAAAACAAAAAAAATAAAATATGATTTTCTTGTTGGGGCTGACGGCGTTTCTTCCGCTGTAGCAAAAGCTGCCGGCCTGGCAAATACAAGCTTCTACATTGGAATGCAGGCAAAGGTCAAACTTAAAATGGGCCCTGAAACATTTGAAACTTATTTCGGCAGTGCTTTCCCGAACTTTTTTGGATGGTGCGTCCCGGAATCAGAAGAGGTTGTAAGGCTGGGGTTGGCTTCTTTATCAAAACCAAAAGAGCATTTTTACAGATTCCTTAAAAAAAGAGCAGGCAATAAAAAAATAATTGAATGGCAATCCGGCCTGATTCCGATTTATAATCCAAAACGTGCAATCCAAAAGGGGAATATATGCTTAATCGGTGACGCCGCAACGCAAGTGAAGGCTACAACCGGCGGGGGCATTATCCCTTCATTAAAAGCAGCCAAAACACTATGCAACTGTATAATTAACAGCAAAAACTACAACAAAGAATTCAAAAGTCAGTCTGGAAAAGAATTGTTATTGCACCTAAAAATAAGAAAAATTCTAAATAGATTGTCTGACCGGGATTACAACTATCTGCTCAGATTAATGGACCGGGAGAAAGTAAAAAAAATTTTGAAGAAGTACGACAGGGACACAGCAATACCTTTAGTCCTAAACTTGCTGTTAAAAGAGCCGAGATTTTTGCTTTTCTCCAAATTCGTTCTGTAAACAAAACAAAAGCTTTTTAAAAAATATACCTTTTCTGGCAAGCGGGGATTTTATGGAAGAAAAAGAAGACAATGAAGAGATTTCTATTGACTTTAGCAGAATAACTAACTTCTTCAGGAAAAAAAAGAAAAAAGAAGTTGAGGAGCTGGGGAAAGAAGCAGAGGAAGCGGAAAAAAGGGCAGAGCAAAAAATAGGGGAAGAGAAAAGAAAGCTGCAGGAGCTGCAAAAAGATGAACAAATAATCAGAACAGCAAAAAAAGAAATAGAAAATGAGGAAAAAGAAGCAGAAAAAATAGAGGAAGAGGAAAAAAAGTTTGAAGAGGAAGTTAAGGAAACAAAAGAAAAAATAGAGGAAGTGAAGAAGGATATAGAAAAAGAAGATGAGATTAGCATAGACCTCGGATGGGTAAAAAATATTTTTAGCAGGAAAGAGCCTGCAGCAGAGGAAAAAGCGGAGACAAAAGAGGATGAAGAGATTTCTATTGACTTTTCAAAATTGAAAAACATCAAAAATATTTTCAAAAAATCTGAAAAAACAGAATCAGAAGAGGAATTGTCTGTAGACTTCAGAAAAATTTCAGATTTCTTTATTGCAAACAGGGTATTTTTATTGTTGCTCGTACCTATAATATTGTCTATTTTCCTAAGGCTGCAGCCAGCGTACCTTCCTATGACAGATGAATGGGCAGAAGATGCGGTTATAAGCAACATAAGGTCCCAGATATCTTCCCAGATAAACCAGCAATACCCGAATCTTCCGGACCAAAACAAAGATATCTTGGTGGATAACGAGCTGGAAAAGGTATTGCAGCAGCAGGAATCCCAAGTCGAGCAACAGGTTAAAGCTACATCAGCTTTCTTCAAGTCAACATTGCAGGACGATACAGGCCAGACTTATCTGCTCGCAATAGACCCTTATTTCTGGATGAGGCACGCGCAAAATGTATTGGAAAACGGCCACCCTGGAGACGAGCTTAAAGATGGAAACCCTTGGGACAACCATATGCTCGCTCCTGCAGGGAGGGGCATACCCTTCGATATGTTTCATGCCTACTTCATAGCATACTTATTCAAATTTTTAAGCTTCTTCAACAAAGGCCTTGGCCTGATGAAAGCCACTTTTTATGTTCCGGTAATAATTTCAGCTTTATGTGTGATACCTGCATTTTTTATAACAAGGAAGATTGCTGGAAACTTCGCTGGATTCATAGCAGCTGTCATTGTAGCGATACATCCTTCTTTCCTGACAAGGACAGTAGGGGGCTTTTCAGACACTGACGCATATAACGTAATGTTCCCCCTTTTCATAGCCTGGATTTTCCTTGAGGCTCTGGAAGCAAAAAACACAAAAAAGCTTATTATCTTAAGCACTGTTACCGGATTCTTAGTAGGGCTTTACAGCTTCACATGGGGCGGGTGGTGGTATATCTTTGATTTTATTTTGATTTCTGCATTCCTTTACATAGCCTATTATGCATTTGTGCACAAAAAAGAATTGATTGGAAGCATTTCCAGCTTCGCAAAGAGAAAGGCAATTAAAAATTCCTTTATTTTCCTCGCAATATTTTTTGTTGTGTCTGCATTAAGTGTAAGCGCCTTAGTAAGTTTCGGGCAATTTGCAAAATTTATAAAGAGCCCGACTGGTTTCGCAAGATTAAAAGAGGTGGGCATTACAACGATATGGCCAAATGTTTTCACGACAGTTGCAGAGCAAAATCCTGCTTCCCTTAACAACGTAATAAATGATGTCGGCTTTGGAAAAATTTTCTTTTTCTTGATTGCATTAATGGGCATTACACTGACATTGACAAAAAAAGAGCACAAAAAAATATGGTTTGTAGGTGGGGCATTGGCATGGTACTTGGCTCTAGCTTTGTTTCATGATGCTCCCCTTGTCCAGGATTTGCATACATTCCTGCTTCTCGTAAGCATCCCGATAATAATAAGGATTGCAATGGCTTTATGGGAATCTGACACAGAGATTGACATAAAATATGCCATTCTCCTTATTTTGTGGTTTATTTCCACAACATACGCAAGCACAAAAGGAGTAAGGTTTACTCTGCTTTTAGTCCCGGCATTTGCAATGGGCTTTGGCATCGCGCTTGGAGAGATTTATGGCTATGCAAGCAAATGGATTGCAAAAGGTCTTCATGTGCATAGGCATATATCTAAAACCACTGTAGTAATCCTGCTCTTATTATTGCTTATAGCGCCCTACAAATCCGCAGCAGAAACAACAAAAAATGAAATGCCCAGTTTTAACGATGCCTGGAAAGTTTCATTGGAAAAAATAAAAGATGACTCCAAGCCTGATGCGATTGTTAATTCCTGGTGGGATTTTGGCCATTGGTTTAAATTCTGGACTGACCGTGCAGTAACCTTTGACGGCACAAGCCAGAACACTCCTCCTGCACATTGGGTAGGCAAAGTGCTCCTAACAGAGGATGAGGAACTGGCAATAGGAATCCTGAGAATGCTTGACTGCGGTAGCCGATCCGGATTTGAGGCTATTGCCGGCTTGACAAATGATGGAGCAGAAGCCATAGATATAATGTATGAAATAATGCCTGAAAGCAGGGAAAATGCGCAAAAAATTTTGGAAAAAAAATTTAGCAAAGAAGACGCAGAAAAAATACTGGAGCTGACTCACTGTCAGCCTCCTGAAAATTACTTTATAACATCGGAAGACATGATAGGAAAAAGCGGAGTCTGGGGGCATTTTGGCTCATGGGATTTTGACAGGGCTTTAATCTACAACACCTTAAAAAAGAAAGAATATGCCAATAATTTAGGCAAAAGCATTGGATTTTTGCAGAGCAGATTTAATTATTCCAAAGAATCGGCGGAGAGCCTCTATTATGAAATCCAGTCAATAAAAACAAGTGACGAGGCAAACAGCTGGATTGCGCCATGGCCGGGTTATGCAGGAATAGTCGGTTGCAGCAAAAATGAGGATATGCTGGCATGCGAAAACGGCTTTTTAATAAACCTCACAAGCAAAGAATCTTTTGCAGAAACCTCGCAAGGCTTGGTTCACCCAAAGAAAATATCCTTCCCAACAAATGACGGCATAATCTTAAAAGAATATAACGAGTCCTTAGTCACACTTCAAAATGGCAGAAATTTGGGTTTTGCATTAATTAAAAGCGGGGACAGTTATGGCTTGCTGCAAATGGACTCTGATTTAACAGCGTCCATGTTCACAAGGCTGTTTTACCAAGAGGGTATTGGATTGAAGTATTTTAAAAAGTTCAGCGATGAAAGCAGCATTGTAGCTTCTTTCAACGGAAGGAGAATAATAGTATGGAAAGTCGATTGGGAAGGCAAAGAAAAAAATATTATCGAAACCCAGAAACCTGAAATAGCAGAAGAGGAAACGACGGCTGAAGTAGAAGTTGAAATCAATAAAACAGAAGATGTCTCCACGGCAAACCAAACAGAAACGTCCGGGGAAGGATTAGAAGCAACGGAAACAGAAGAAGGAAGTGCAGGCATCTCCAATAATTCCTAAGACAAACAATAATTTTAAAATATCCAAAAATTACCTTTCTCTAAATGGAAAATAAAGTATTTGCAATCATACCTGCACATAACGAAGAAAAGCATATAGCCCAAGTAATTAAAGAAACCAAAAAATATGTAGGCAGAGTAATAGTCGTTGACGATGGAAGCAAAGATAAGACAAGCAATATTGCAAAAAAAAGAGGGGCTGTTGTATTGAGCCACTTAGTAAACCTAGGCAAAGGCGCCGCATTAAAAACAGGTTGTGATTATGCTCTTAAAAATAACGCACAGTGCATGATTGCGATAGATGCTGATGCACAGCACAACCCCCGGGAAATCCCGAATCTCCTGAACAAGATAAAAAAATATGATGTTGTGCTTACATACAGAAAAGCAAGCGGAGATATGCCCTTGGTTTTAAGGTTCGGCAACTGGTTCATTAACAAAACAATAAGTTTTTTATATGGTATTAAAATCAGGGATAGCCAGTGTGGTTATCGCGCTTTTACTGCAAAAGCATATAAAAAATTAAGATGGAAAGCATCAGATTACAGCATGGAAAGCGAGATGATAGCGAGGATAGGCAAGCACAAGCTGTCTTACACTGAGATTCCCATAGAGACCATCTACTCGGATAAGTACAAGGGCACAACAGTGCTTGACGGCATAAAAATTGTCTTCAACTTGCTGCTGTGGAAGCTCAACCATATGTAATCTGTTTAGAGGGCATATAAAAATGGCAAAAATACTGGGCATTCAGATTTTAGGGATTTTATTCGGATTTTTTATGATGTACTACACATTCCTGCAGTATAAAAGAAAGGAATTCACGACAAAGGAGTATAGCTTCTGGTTTACGTTCTGGGGCGCATTTGTGGTATTTACGCTGTTTCCTCAAATCCTGGATCCGATGCTTGCTACATTAAACATTGCAAGGGCACTGGACTTCTTCATAATTGCAGGATTTCTTTTCCTGACATTTGTTATTTTTTACACCTATACATTAATGAGGAAGAACCAAAGAAAGCTTGAAGAGATAGTAAGAAAAATAGCCCTGAAAGAAAGAAATAAAAAGTAAATGGTATCTGTCAACATAATAAAATTTCTGGATAGGTATATTGGATCTTTAGTGTGTTTATTCCTGTCTATAAATAAAATTTTTCCTCATAAGGAAAATAAAAAAATAAAACATAAAAAGATATTACTGATTCAGTTATGGGGAATCGGAGAGACTATTTTAGTGCTTCCTGCAATAAAGGCTCTAAAGAATAGTTACAAAAAAAGTGCAGTAGACATTTTAGTTACCCCAAGAAATAAGGAAATTTTTCTCAATAATGAGAATATCAGCAGCATAAAGGTCCTGAAATTAAGCCCTTTTTCTATTAAACTGTTTATTTTTAAAAATTTAAGAAAATATGACTTAGTCATGGATATGGAAGAGTACCTTAACATATCTTCAATAATAGCATTTTTTGCCGGAAAAGAAAGAGTCGGCTACAGCCATGGAGTAAGGTCATGGCTTTATACAAAAAGAGTGGATTACAATGACCAGCAGCATACGGCAGAAACTTTTCTTGATTTGGTCAGGGCATTAAGTGTTAAGTACAGCCTCAAAAGCCTTGAAAGATTAAACTATTCAAAAAAAGACAAAATTGCTGTTAACAATTTTCTAAGAAGCAAAAAAATAACAAAAAAAGATTTTCTTGTTGGGATTGCTCCTGGCGCTGCTGAGTCGGCAAAATCCAGAATTTGGCCATGGGAAAACTATGGTAGGCTGTGCAATAATATCCTAAAAGACAAAAAGACCAAAATAATGTTTATTGGCAACCAAGAAGAAAAAAAGCTAATAGAAAAAATTCACAGCTGCGTAACTGAGAAAGGCAGAACATTCGATACCTCCGGAATGTTTGGCTTAACTCCGCTTTTTCGCTTAATTGAAAAATGCAGTTTATTTATAGGCAACGACGCCGGGCCAATGCATATAGCTGCTGCCCAGGGTGTAAAAACAATTGGATTATTCGGGCCGAATTTGCCAGTAAGGTTTGGGCCTTATGGAAAGAAAAATATTGCTGTTTATAAAGGACATAATTGCCAATTTAGCCCTTGTATTAATGTTCATAAAGGCCAAGTTCCAGACTGCTTATATTCAAAAAACAGCGAAGATTACCAAAAGTGCATGAAAAATATCAGTGTAAAAGATGTTTTAAAACATATCAAGTAGCTTACCAAAACCCTTTTCTTATCTTTACAGATTCCCAGTCTTTATCCTTCTCCGTAACTTTTTTTGAAACTACAACAACAGCCTTGTATAAGGGGACATGCATTGACAATAGCGTCCTGAAACCATGCCTCCTGAACAGCCACCTTACACTTACTTTTGTAACCGGCCTTTCATGGTCTGGCACATTCCAAAAGCTTTTAGAAGCGTAAACACTTATTGTTATGACAATTTTGTTTGACAGCTGAGCCATTCTCTCAACAAACTTTTCCTGATCCTTCATGTGCTCGATTATCATATTGTTAAACACGACATCATATTTTCCTTTGACCTTCCACAGGTCTCCTATAACCACATTTTTCGCTTTATGCCGTTCATCAGCGTCTACTCCAATGGCTTTATAACCAAGCCTGTTTGCGGCTTTCATAAACTGGCCTGGCCCGCATGCAATGTCTATTACAGTCTTGCACCCCCTGCAATATTTCCTCAAAAGCCACTTGTAGAACTCATCCCTTACAAGATACTTCAGTTTGCTTTTAATTCCCACCCGGTTTTTCCAGGGATTGCTGTATAGCTTAGCCATTGAAAAAGGAAGAATAGGCATCTGTTTAAATATGTTTTACCCAAAGTGCTCATACTCCCCATATGTAAAAAACCCGATAAGCTGCTTTAACCTTGCAAGCTTAGGAAACAGGTCTTTTTCCAGACTGCTGGCATTATCAAAAAGCTCAAATACTTCCGGCTTGAAAATATATATCCCGGCATTGACAATGTTTGTTGAGCTCTGCTTAGGCTTTTCCTGGAAATCAACAATAAAGTCCCCATCCAGAATTGCTGTTCCGTAGCCGCTTGTTTTTTCTCTCGTCATCAGGCCCATAGTTACAATTTTATCCATTTCCAGGTGCTTCCTAATCATCTTCAGCAGATCAAAATTATTGTAAGTGTCCCCGGACATAACAACAAAGCTGTTTTTTATTTTTTCTTTTAAAGCCTTTAGCGCCTGCGCGTTTCCCCTTGCCTCTTTCTCAATAATTTCCACATTTATCCTTGCATCAGAAATTTCATTTAACAGCAAATTAATATTCTTACTATGCTGGGTTACAATATAAACCTGGCTTATTCCATACAGGGCAAAAAAATCAATCTGGTTTTTTATCAGTGATTTCCCTTTTATTTTATTCAGCATGTTCATCTGGTGTTCCCCTTTTATAAGCAGAACCGCCGTGTTTATTGACTGCTCCTGCAGGCCTTTCCTCAGAAAAAATTCCACTGCCTGGCTTCTTGACCTTATCACAGAGCCGTCTACCTTGCCGTCAACCAAATCCAGCAAATTTTTGTCCATGCTTACAGCAACCTTGGATTTTTTCATGGTATGAATAAGTAGTACAAATTCATACTTTTTATATTTTTCTGTTTATTTATAGCCTACAGTATATAATTATCAACGAAAGATTTAAATATCTGTAGTATGAACTATTCATACTAAAATGAATCATAAAGAAGTAAAGAAGGTGTGGGGAAAGGAAATCTGGATTGTAAACCGGGATTATTGCGGAAAAAAGCTGGTCCTCAGCAAGGGTTTCAGATGCTCGATGCATTTCCACAAAAACAAGGATGAGACTTTCTACATACTAAAAGGCAAGGTCCTGATGGAAACAGGCGATGGCAAGAGGATAATGACTCCGGGGCACTCAATAATCATAGCGCCAAATACAAAACACCGCTTCACAGGGCTTGAAGACAGCGAAATAATGGAATTCTCGACACACCATGAGGATTCCGACTCATACCGCGATGAGATATCAGGAAAAGTTGACTTAGACGCTTTGGAACTGCCAAAATGAAATGCTTAGTTACCGGCGGAGCGGGGTTTATCGGCTCAAATCTTGCTTTGGAACTGCAAAATCAGGGGCATGAAGTTACAATTATTGACAATTTAATTTCCGGGAATAAAAAAAATATCAAAGATTTTAAGGGAAAATTCATTGAGCTGGATGTTTCTCAGCCTTTTGATTTGAATGAAAAGTTTGATGTTATATTTCATCAAGCCGCAATTACAGACCCAAGATACCCAAATGACGACGAGACTTATAATAAAAATATCCATGGATTTAAAAATATTCTAAGCCTTGCGCAAAAGCACAATGCAAAGCTCGTCTACGCATCTACCGCAAGCTTGTACGGCAACGGCCCTGTCCCAATGAAAGAAGGCCAAAAAAAGGAAATACTAAGCGCTTATGGAAAATCAAAACTGGAGATGGACAAAATCTCCTCAGCAATCTTTGATAAAATGCATATTGTCGGTTTGCGCTATTTTAATGTTTTTGGACCCGGGGAAATGCACAAAGGAAGGCCTGCTTCCATGATTTACCACCTTGGCAAACAGATTAAATCCGGAAAAACGCCAGGGCTCTTCAAATGGGGCGAGCAAAAACGCGACCATATTTATGTAAAGGATGCTGTCAATGCGACAATGAAGGCTGTGGATGCAAAAAGCGGAATTTACAATGTAGGGACCGGCACAGCAACAACATTTAATGATCTGGTAAAAGTATTAAATGATGTTTTGGAAAAAAATCTCCGCCCGGAATATTTTGACATGCCCTATGACCCAAAAACTTATCAAAGCGATACCCAGGCAGACACAGCCAAAGCAGAAAAATTCTTGGGTTTTAAAGCCGAATGGCCATTAAAAGATGCAATTAAAGACTATTTTGGCTGGTTAAACAAAAATGGGTGGGACAATGAATAATCTAATTAAAATTGTTGGGCAGTTCAAAAATAAAAAAATCCTGGTCATAGGGGATATAATGCTTGATAAGTACATATGGGGAGAAGTATCAAGAATAAGCCCGGAAGCTCCTGTACAGGTTGTAAATGTCGTTAAGGAAAGCTACGCTCCTGGAGGTGCTGCAAACGTCGCCAACAATATAGCAGCCTTAGAAGCCAAATCATCAATAATTGGTATTGTGGGCAACGATACAATAAAAGACAAGCTAATTGCAGAGCTTAAAGAGAGAAACGTTGACACCGGCGGAATTTTTATTGACAGCAATAAGCCAACAATACAGAAAGTAAGGGTTATTGGAAGAAGCCAGCAGCTGTTAAGGTTTGATTATGAAAAGAAAGGCTACTTGGACAGCAAAACAGAGGATAATATTTTTGATTTTGTTTCTGAAAATATAGGCGCTGCTGATGCAATTATAGTTTCTGATTATGCAAAAGGAGTCATAACAAAAAATCTTGCGTCAAAGCTGATAAGGCTTTGCAAGGAAAAAGATAAGATAATTGTAATTGACCCAAAGCCCAAGCACAAGGAGTTCTACAAAAATGCCACGCTTATAGCTCCAAATTGCATAGAAGCGTGCCAAATGGCTGGTTTTGAAGAAGACTCAGAAGATGTAGAAAAAATTGGCAAGCAATTATTGGGGGAGCTGAACAGCAATATTTTGATAACAAGAGGGGAAAAAGGCATGTCATTGTTTGAAAAAGACGGCAAAATAACCCACATACCCACTTTTGCCAAGGAGGTCTATGACATTGCCGGTGCAGGGGACACTTCTGTCGCTACTCTGGCATTGGCTTTGGCATCACAAGCCTCATTCAAAGAAGCTGCTGTAATCGCAAATCACGCTGCTGGAATAACTGTTGGAAAAGTAGGGACATCAACAGTAAGCCTGGAAGAGCTGAAAAAAAGTATTGAAAATGGATAAGGCAGTTATTATGGACCGGGATGGAACAATAAACCATGACACTGGCTACGCCCACAAAATTGAGGATTTCAAGCTGGTTGACGGTGCAATTGAAGCTTTGAATATGCTTAAGGATGATTTCAAATTTTTCATTGTGACAAACCAGTCTGGCATTGGCAGGGAAATTTTTACATTCGAAGACTTTAAAAAGTTCAACAATCATTTGATAAAAACACTAAAAGAAAGCAATATCCGGATTGAGAAAACCTATACATGCCCTCATCACCCTGATGAAAATTGTGATTGCAGAAAACCAAGCGTAAAGTTTATCAAAGAAGCCGAAAAGGAGTTTAACCTGGACCTGAAAAATTCCTGGGTCATAGGAGACCAGCCCCATGACATAGAAATGGGCAAAAGGGCAGGATGCAAGACGATTTATGTGCTGACCGGTTATGGTAAAAAGCGCGAAAATGAATTGAACGGCAATTCCAAACCAGACTTCATTGCTGAAAATATTTACGAAGCCTCAAAGATAATTATTAATCAATAAAAATTAATTGAAAATAAATTAATGAAAAATGCCAAAACAGAAAATAAAAACCATTGAGGAACTGGAGAAAATAACTGCAAGGCTAAAAAAGGAAAATAAAAAAATTGTAACAACAAACGGCGTATTTGATATTCTCCATTTGGGGCATATAAGGTATTTGAAAGAAGCAAAAAAGCTTGGAAATATACTTATTGTCGCTATTAATTCTGACAGTTCTGTAAAAAAAATTAAGGGCCCTGGGAGGCCGTTAAATAATGAAAATGACAGGGCAGAAGCCTTAGCTTCTTTAGAGTGTGTAGATTATGTTGCAATATTTCATGAAACAGATCCAATATATATTTTGGGTAAAATAAAGCCATATATTCATGTAAAAGGCGGAGACTACAAACTCAACCAAATAATTGAAAAGGATGCTGTTGAAAAAAACAATGGAAAAATTGTTTTAATCCCGGAAGTCAAAGGCTATTCTACAACCAAGTTTATAAAAAAGATTGCTGAGTTATATAAGGGCAGTTAATCTAAACCAACAACTTTTAAATACTCTTATTATTCCGCACCATAGATGAAGCTTTCAGTTATAATTCCCGTATACAATGAAGAAAAGACTATTAGGAAGGTAATTGCTAAAGTAAGAAGGGTAAAGCTGGGGGATATAAAAAAAGAAATAATAATTGTAGACGATTTCTCAAGTGATAATACAAGAAAAATATTATCCGAATTGAAAGGCAAAAATATAAAGATTTTTTTCCATAAAAAAAATCAGGGAAAGGGGGCTGCAATAAGAACAGGATTAAAATATTCAACAGGAGACTTGATTTTGATTCAGGATGCAGATTTGGAGTACAATCCTGAAGACTATCCCCAGCTGTTGAAGCCTATTATTGAAAAGAAGGCAAAAGTGGTTTATGGTTCAAGATTAAAAACAATTAAGATGAACTTAGAAAATATGTACAAGCTCCACTACTTCGGCAATATGTTTTTGACTGTAATGACCAATATTCTATACGGAACAAAGATAAGCGACATGGAAACCTGCTACAAGCTGTTCAGAAAAGAGGTGATAAAAGGCATGAGGCTCAGGGCAAGGCGCTTTGATTTTGAGCCTGAAATAACAGCCAAAATACTGAAAAAAGGCTATAAAATAAAAGAGGTCCCGATAAGTTTTGCAGCAAGAAAATTTGACGAGGGGAAAAAGATAACCTGGGTAGACGGCATAAAAGCCCTGTACTACCTGATAAAATACCGTTTTGTAGATTAATCTTTATTCTTGCCTTGTATCAGCACTAACCATTCAAATTTGTACTAAGATTCTGGGGGTTTAGTAAAGATCAATTCCAATTTTTAAACCAGCAAACTTTAAATAAGAGAAAGCTATTTTTTTGAAAATGAAAATTAAGTTTACCCAGATTATTCTAATAGCTTACCTTATCCTTATTTCTATTATAACCAAGAATATTCAATTAGTCTCTTGGGGTTTGTTTCTGCTTGCTTTCACAATTTTTTATTTGTTAAGTGAAAACAAAACAGTTGGTTCTATTGAAAACCTAGTATATATCTTAATTGCCCTAACCCCTTTTCCTTACTTGCTGTCATTATTCGTTCTTTACCTGCCGTTTGCTGTATTTGGGCTGCTTTTGGCAAAAAGAAATTTCATAAAGAGTTACGCCCTAGGATTCGCGATATCATTAATTCCGACAATACTGCTCTATACCTCATCCAACTATCTAAACCTTCCGCTGAGTTTTTTTACCGTTTCTTTATTTTTCTGCATCCCCATCATAGCAGCTATTTTCATCATAGCAAGGAAAAAAACCATGGATTTTCTTAAAATAGGATTAAAAGAGTATTTTATAATTTTAATCGTATTGGCCTCAACAATTTTTGTTGCTTGGGGCATGGTCAATGATAACAGCCTGTTTATCTCAAATGGGACCTATATGTACACAAAATTTAACATGATAGTTAAAAGTGTAGAGTCCTCAAAAACCTTTCCAATCTATGATCCTGCTACATCCTCAGGAGAATCGCCGTTTTTGTTTGAAACGCCTCTATTTTTCTCGCATCTTGCATTTGCAAACATCATTCTTAAATTCATACCGCCAGTAGCTTTCTATAATCTTTACTCCTTGTTTATTTTATTTCTTTCCACAATTTCTCTGAGTTTATTGCTTGGAGCTTTGCTTAACCTGCCAAATGAAACTAAGATTAAAAATAGAATGTCCTATATTATAGTAATTGCATTAGGAAGCCTGAGCATTGGGCTGAATTTTTATTTTGTGCAATATCTGGAGGCATTTAAGGAATTTTTCACTTTCCCTATAAACTACCTTATCTTTTCCTTGATACTCGAAAAGCCAAAACGTATCGAAGAGATAATCCTTATCTTTTACATGGTTGTTTTAACTTTTATCACTCATACATCCCATGGAGTCGGGATTGTGCTAATATCCCTTTCCCTAATTTTCTTGATATTTTTGAAACTCTTTGCTTCAAAAGAACTGCACTATGCAAAAGCCTGGATAGTCCAAAACAGATTTAAGCTCATTGCTGCGGGCTTTATTATAGTCCTTCTGCCTTTATTTTACATAGCCCCTGCTTTTATATTCAAGGATTTTTTAGAGGATAAAGGAGAAATAAACTTCCAAAATACTATCCCAAACTCGATAGCATATCTAAAAGAGTTTACTTTTGGTGTTGATTCTCCGCTCTCATTTAAATACCCCGACATTACCCGGAATGACGACAAAAAATTTGGCCCGTCCATATCTGTTTTTGGCTTATTTGCTCTATTTGTCTCTTTAGCATGCTTAAAATCAAAAAATCTTGGTAATTTAAGGCTGTTTTCTGGTGCGTACTTGCTCCATTTTTTGATATCCTCCATAATCGTAATCCACCCTATGATAGGCAGTCTTGAGTATGGCTACAGGACAGCAGCACCATACCTGCTGATAATACTTGCAGCATCCATATGCGCCTTCATCATTATTGTAAAACAAAAGTATGTCAGGATTTTGCTTCTTATCCTCTTCTTCATAAGCTTTGTTTACACACTGCCATTAGCAAAACAGAATATTGAAAACATACATCGGGAAGAGTTTATATCCGGAAAGTCTTTTGAAAGCGAAATCAATGTTGCAAAAAATTTGCCAAAAGATGGGAGGATAATAACCTATGGGCTGTTCGCAAATGCGATTGACCCTGGAATGGCATCCTTAACCGGAAGGTATTTTTCGAGGTATCATCTGACAGAGTATGCCCGTTCACGATCTATTTACTGGAAGATACACGGTACAAATTCTTTCGGCCAAGAGGATTTTGTATTAAACAAATCGGCCATAGAAATGTCCAATTACCTTAAGATGGGGGGTTACAAATATATCTTCGCAAATATATGCCACCCCATTGGAAATTTTATAGCACAAATTTTATATCCAAAATTTGCGCAGGTTATTTATCAAAGCCAAAACCAGTGTTTTGTGTTTTTGGTTGTAAATAACACAAGTTACGCAGAAAAGGTTTCCATCCTAAAAGATTTCGATGAAGAAGTGTACAAAAATGAAGAAGGTTTTAAATATTATAGTCTAAGCAAACATTTCAATTTTGGCAATGACATTCCCTACTCAGAAGACGCAATAAAACCCGAGGCGCTTAATTTTGAAAGGATAAGCCCTGTGGAGGTTAAAATATATGGGGACTTTAACAATGATGAGTGGGTGGTATTCAAAGAGGATTATTTTTCAAGATGGAAAGCTTATATGGACGGTAAAGAAGTTCCAATTCTAGCGACAAACCACAATTTAATATTAACAAAGACCATAGAAGGAAATGGCATAAAACTTAAATACTCCGTTTTGCCATTAGAAAGATTTATAGGCTCTGTGTCACTTATTGCTGCATTGTTGCTATTGGCAATCTTCTTAATATTTTTGAGAAAATGGGAATAAAAGGGAAAATAACAAAAAATAAGAAAGATCTTCTAGCAGTTCTGCTTATCTTTTTATTAGCCCTGGTTTTTCTTAAAAACTGTTTAGGCACTGAAACTCTTATGAATAACGGGCATTACCTCCATGAGCAGACTTTTTTCAGCTATAATTACAAGTCTGCAATGCAGTCAGGTACACTCCCTTTCTGGACTCCGTACTGGTACAGCGGCCAGCCATTATACGGTGACAGCCAGGTTTTTTTTCTTAACCTGACATTTCTTTTTATTTTGCTGTTTGGGAATATATTTCTTGCAATCAATCTTTCAACGTTAATCTATTTTTTTATCTCAGGGCTAAGCATGTATTTGTTAGTAAAATATCTTGTTAAATCCAGAAGTGCTGCATTTATCTCTGCTATAATTTACATGTTCAACGGGTTAATATACGGATTTGTTGTGGCTGGAAACCCTAGTATTTTAGAGCCTTACTCCCTTATGCCGCTGATATTCCTTTTTGTCGTTAAAGCGCAAAAATCAAAAAACCCTGTAAATTACTCAATCCTTGCCGGGGTACTGCTAGCTTTCCAGATATTCTCTGGAGGAGCGATAATACTTGTTTATACCCTGTTACTGGTTGGGATTTATCTAACTCTAAGCTTAATAAGCTCAAAATTCAAAACCAACTTTGCAAAGGCAGTAATAATTGGGCTAATATTGCTACTGGTATTGTTTGGATTGTCTGCTGTTAAACTACTGCCAAATTATGATTTTATTAAGGAAACCAACAGGGCCCAGGGAGTTTCATATCAGGAATATATCGGGGAGGATCAATTTATTTTTAAGGATTTTTTTAACATTATGCTCTTCAAAAACCCGCAAACCTCCAGTATAAGAATGCATATAGGAATTGTAGCATCTCTGTTAGCATTACTTTCTTTAGGCTCATATCGGAAAAAAATGGTTATTTATTTGATATTGATATCTGTTTTTATTTTATGTTTGGCAAGCGGGGAAACTCTTGATTTCCACGGGAAAACCCTTGCAAAATTGTTCTACGACCACGTTCCGGCTTTTGCTCAGATGAGGCATATAGGCCGCGTTGTATTTATTTTTGTCTTTTCAATTTCCATTTTAGCAGGATATGGCTACAGGTACATATCAGAAATCTCGGCAAGAAAATTTAAAATTTCAAATAAATTGAAATCCGCTGCTTTTACTGCAATCGTTCTTTTAATTTTAACTGAGCTTGTTTTTGCTAAAGGCCTGCCTAAAGGTTTTAATATAAATGACCAGCTGGAGCAGAATGAGCTTGCAAAATATCTCCAGCAGGAAAAAGGCAAATTCAGGATAACAACTTTTGATGTTGACGACCTCATATCATTTTACGGGAGCAGTTATTACGCGCATTACGGGCTTGAAACTTTATCCGGAGGGGGCGGATTATGGATAAATGACTTCATTAAGTACCTTGCAATTGCAAAAAACTATGATTACTCGAAATTGCTTGGCATATTAAACCTGAAATACGCTGCTTCCACTGAAGAAACAGATGTCCCGGGATTCAAACTGGTCAGGAAATTTGAAGAATGCATTCCATGCAAAGAAATAGAGTGGACTTACTGGATTGCTGGGCCATACCTTTACGAAAATGAGAATTTCATGCCCCGGTACTATCTCGTAAATAACTCTGTTTTGGTCATTGGCCAGAATGACAAGTCGCAAGACTTGGTTTACAGCATTTTGCTAAACAAAAACTTCGACCCGGCGAGTACTGTGATAATTACTGGAAAAAATGAAAAGATAAGTGACTATGATGTAGAGTTTCTTAAAATATTTAATGCAATAATACTTGCTCAAGAATCCGTAGATTCAGATTCGCTTTCACTTTTAGAGAAGTACAAAGATTCTGGAGGGAGGATTCTTCCAGATATTCTAAATGACAAAAAAACGGTGACTATTTCTGAAATGGACAGCCTTCTAGGCTCTTTTAATGGAAACTTTGTTGAGGCAAAATCAGAATATATCTCCCCAAATGAAATAGAGCTAACCTTGGAGAATAAAGGGTTTTTGGTTTTGAGCGAAAAATTCTCTTTATTTGAAGAGTGGTCAGCAGAAAAAGGCAATAAGAATTTGGATATATTAAGTGCCAATGTAATAATCAGTTCTGTTTATGTGGACTCTCCGGGAACAATTACATTTAAGTTTACTCAGAAGTCTTTCAAAAAAGGGCTGATTATATCATTAGTTACATTATCAATAATCTTTTTATACGGCCTATTTTTTCTTAAGAGAAAATGGACAAAAGTGAAGTAATTGAATTTACAGACTGTAATTTATGCAACTCTGTTTCTACTAGAAAGCTGATGAATGTCAATGGGTTTACTGTAGTAAAATGCAAAAAATGCGGATTGGTATATGTAAATCCAAGATTAAAAGAAAAAAAACTGCACGAAATATATAACAAAGAGTATTTTGAAAATCCGGCACTTAACGGAAGCAGATCTTCCTTTTGCGGATACGGGGAATACTTAAAAGAAAAAGGCAATATTCAGTCTACTTTCAACAGGCGCCTTAAAAAAATAAATAAATTTTCCAAGCGGGGAAAATTGCTGGATGTGGGGTGCGCATTTGGATTTTTTTTGGAACTGGCTAAAAAAGACGGATGGGATGTAAAAGGATTGGAAATATCAAAGTACGCTTACGCGTACGCAAAAGAAAAGTTAAAACTGCCTGCAGTCAATAAAACCCTTGAAAAAGCCAGGTTTAAGGCCAATAGTTTTGGCGTTGTTACGTTATTTGATGTCATAGAGCATCTGCCAGATCCCAAATCCACATTAAAAGAAGTAAGAAGAATACTCAAGCCCCAGGGACTGGTGGTCATAACCACTCCAGATATAGGTAGCATAACTGCCAAAATCTTATGGAAAAATTGGGAGGAAGTCAAAAGAGTTAGGGAGCATATTTACTATTTTTCCAAAGACACATTAAAAAAACTCTTAGAATCTCTTGGTTTCAAAGTATTGGGAACAGAAAGTGCAGGGAGGTTTTTTTCAGTTGAATCTGCTGTAAAGAGAGGGAAACTTTACAATAAAGCAATATTCTCTGTTATTGAAAAATTGTCCAAAATCCTTAGGCTAAACAAGAAAAATATTTACATAGACCCCCATTATAAGATTACAATATATGCTAGGAAAGTTTAATAAATTAAAAACATTATTCAGCTGGAAATGAATCTAGAAAAACCTTATTTGCTTGTTGTCTTTGGCCTGCTCTTATTTATAGGAATTTCCAATCTTTGGGACCACACATTAGAACATGGTTTCCCATATGGCTATCTTGCTTCAGATACTTTCCAGCAGCAAACCAGAGCAGAAGGCATTAATGACGCCGGCAACTACCGTTTTGAGCCATTTTACATAGTCAAAGGATATGAAGATGTAATAGGGTATTACCCTCCGGTCATACATCATTTGGGCGTTATACTGCATTCTTCAACAGGCATACCAGTTTATGACACTGTATACTTCATGGTCTTTTTCAATGCAATTTTGGCTGCATTCGTTATGTATTTAATAATCCGCAGCTATAACAAACAGATAGCTATCCTTTCATTGCCTCTGTCCATTCTGATATTTTCAAGTAAGCCTTACATAGGATTTTTGTGGGGCCATTGGGCTTCCATAACCGGCCAACTAATGCTAATCTGCATATTTTGGGCTGTGATCAAGATAGATATGAATAAAGCGGAGATTTTGCTTGGCATATTTTTTGGAGCGCTTGCACTGGCTCATACTTCTGAACTGATTTATGGAGCAGGTTTCGTTTTTATTTATGCGGTTTTACTGCTGTTTTTGAAAAAATTCAACTTAAAGTTCACCAAAAAAATTCTAGTTGCTGCCGTAATTTCAGGAGTAATAAGCCTTTACAACTTGTTCATTTTTGTCAATGGATTTATGGTTATAAACCCCTACCAGTTTGAAGTTTCAAGGGACTGGGGGAGTACACCCATCTTCTATTTGACAGATTTTGGATTGCTCTTAATTTTTTTGTCAATAGGGCTCATTGTAAGTTTTACGCTGATTAAAAAGATAAGCATTCCGATTCTTGCCGGGCTGTTTATGCTGCTTGTAGGGTATACAAATTACATAGGTTTTGGAATAAGGGCATTCCAGCCAAGATTTTTTTGGCCTATTTACCTGTCTTTCTTCTTTGGTTTGGGCTTGTATAGTTTAATTAAATTTGTGCCTTCTAAATTCAGGATTATTTCCACTTTTGGCGTAAGCATATTATCCATTCTTGTGTTGTCCAAGGTGTTTGCAATACCTGGAATGCCTGCATACAGTAAAATTTCTAACCCCGGCTTAATGGATCTGCCGCACTGGGAGGCTTTTCAATGGTTAAGCCAAAACACCCCTATAGACTCAAAGCTGTATTTCTTTTACGGGGACTCATACGGTCAGGATGCTATCCTGCGCAATTCAAAAAGGGTTCATGCTTTGGTTACTTCTGAAGGCTTTATTGAAGTGCTTCAGAACAAAACAATTAATAGAGTTTACCCAAGCAAAGCTCCAGCTGATCATGCAGCAGGATGGCCATACTTCAAATCTTTTTTAAATATAGGCTTACATTCAGAAGAGGCGGATATGAACTCATGGCGCTCTCAGCCTAATATAGACATATGCCTTTTTGATTACCATATATTCGATAAAGTTAGCATGCAGCCAGTTTTAGCGCAATACAATCTGCTAATAGCAAGCGAGATGATAAAAAAAGGAGCCAAAAAGGTTTTTGAAAATGATGCTGTAGTTGTGCTTAAAAATGAGAATGTAAATGGTGATTGCATTGAACAAACAAATTTTTAATTTAACAAAAGAAAAAATTGACAAAATAAAGAAAGAATTGACTTATTTACTTATCGTATTTGTTGGGGGCATTATAATTTTTAAAATGGTATTCTATAAAGAAGATATTTTAAATGTTCTAAAGATGGTTGCTTCGCTATTCTGGCTGTTCTTATTGCCCGGCTACTCAATAATATTGTATTGGGAGGAAAAACTGGATTTCTTGGAAAGACTAATTATTGGAGTTGCTCTTGGACTGGCATTAATCGGAATAACCAGCTATTACCTTGGCCTGGCAGGATTAAGCATCAAATACCACACGATTATCTTGCCATTAGTATTTATTCTGGTTGGACTAATGTTATACCTAAAAAAGAGGAACTGTTAAGTAAGGTTATAAAGTATACACTTTAAAAAAAGCTTGACAAATAAAAATAATTCCGTTGCCTTCGGCAACAAAAAACAGTCTCGGCAAAAATTGTCTGGGAGGAAAGCGGGCGAGAGCATCTGCTTAAGCGAGCTCTCTCAATTCACGAATTTTTGCCTCGGATTAATTGCAATTAGTAGGCGAGCCTGAGCGCTATGGCAGGAAAGTGAAGGTGAGCACTAGATGTTGCGAGCGTTAGCGAGCATATTGAAATTCAATTTGAAAAATAATGAAATGTAACCTTGGGAAGTCTATTTTACAGGAACTAAGATTTCTTAAATTTCTTAACCAAGAACCCAACAGCCAACAACAACACAAAAGTAACAAGAATAGCTAGTTTAAAAGACATTAAAATCCCTAACCAGTAGGCAATTGAAGGGAAAATTCCAGCCCCTAAAAAGAATGAAAATACCACTTTCTCGTCAGTTTCAAGATTAAAATTATCAATTATAAAATAAGTTGGAACAATGAAAATAAGGATTATGCCTAATGCTGACATCATACCGGAAAAGCCTAAAATTATATAGAAGAAAATAAGTGCAATAACCGCTATAATTCCGATAAAGCCTAAATCTTCCTTGCTAAGGCTCATATTTATACACCCTTATATTTTCTCTATCATAAAGCAATGTATGGTTTGCTAAGTTTTGTTTCTCAAATGACGACCATTGGTCCAGCAGTTCCTTATTGCCTATTGCCAGCAAATCTGTGTAGTCCATAACAATGACATCATTCAGTATATGGTCCCTGACTATAACCTCCCTGTTGTCTTCCCAGTATCTCCATGTCAGGAACCCTTCAAAAAAATTGCTTACTCTGTGCGAAAAAGAAGCCATCCACCAGACTTTTTGCATTATTTGTGATGGCTGCCCGATAACAGAAACATTTTGATTTTCATCAATATTATCCTTAAGCCACTCACTAACCTCAACCTGTGCCGGAGTAAGCCTTATAATAGGCGAATCATAAGCTTGGTCAAGAGTTGAGTATGCCTGAGGCATGTTATAAATAAGAGTCAAAACAACAATCAGGGCAGCAGCCCCATACTTCAAAAATGAATTGTACAGCTTAGGAATTTTTATAAATGAGGCTATTGAAAACACCCCTAAAACAGTTATAGGAATAAAAATATGTGCAGTTGCAGACAAGGACCTGTGCAAAAGCTCAGCTTTTCCTACAATGTCCCTATGCAGAACCAGATATAAGCTAAATAACCATGCCAATAAAAACAAATCCCTGTTTTGCCTTCTTAGAGCCAAAGCCAATATTCCTATCAAAAGGAAAGGCAGCGTCCACAAGCCATGCATCTTGCTAAAAGAAAAATATTCTGGCGGAACCGAGCCGGTAAAGTCCTCGGCATTGAAAGACCACCTGAATAATCTGGAAAATGAGGCTTCAGAATCTGATTTCTGCTCTCTTGTAAAGGTCTTAAACACATTTCCGGTTTGGTAAGGAAATACTGTGAATAATACAAGGAACAATGCCATGGCAATGCCAAGGTGCTTTAAATTAAATGGAAACTTCCTCAGTTTTATAGCCAATGCAATGCCAAGAACAAAAATGCCTAAGAGGGAATGAAAAACAGCAAGAGGGTGTATCATCATGTTTATTGCAAGCAATAAAGCCATGATATACAAATAAACTGGCTTGCTCTTTTCTTTTGAGTAGGTTGTAAAATACATGTAAAAGCAATAAAGAATCAGAGGTATGAAAGCGTAAGCAAACCTTTCCGGCCACTGGCCCCATAAATAAGGCATAATACCTCTCATGGAAAAAGAAAGCATAAACGATGACAATAAAGCAGGAAGAAAGCCAAATAATCTTCTGATTACAAAAAATACCGATACCAGAATAGAGCTTGCGAATATAGCATTTGTCAGATAGATTGGAACCATCCGGTCATTTGCGAAGGCAGATATCATTGCCAAGTCTGTATGAAAAGGAGGATGGTACCATAACGTATGCGGCTTAAATCTGTTATCATTGCCATAAGAATAATCCACAAAAGGTGGAAGATAAACATAAGTATTATCCCTTTGTGCAAATGAATCTGCAATTTCCCAATGCGAAATAGCATCAAACTCTCCATAAGGTATCTTATTGTCCTGAAACGGCAAAGTCCACATATAAATAGTAAAGAGATATACCACAAGAAAAGCCAATATTTCAATATAGGATTTCCTTATTTTCATAATTCAATGCCATGTAGCCTTGTTTATAAATATTTTGGGCTGATGGGCTCTGAAGCGATGAGAATTCTTTTAAGCTGATTTTATCAGCTTAGCCAGGTAAAAAGGAGGTGTTTAAGATGAAACAAATGGAGTTATTTGCGGGATTGGACATGCATAAAGATTCAATCACTGCAACAA
>JAHWGX010000045.1 GCA_019323655.1 Candidatus Woesearchaeota archaeon
CATCAAAGGTTCCTATCAGGATGAATTAGATAATTTTTTTAAAGAACTCAATGGGTATCAAGTCGCCACGCGGTTTGTCTGTAAGCGTTTAGAAAACCCCTTCTATACAGGCCAGGGCAGATATGTCATGATGGATCGAACTCAAACTTCGGAAGGAGGACATCATGACAAAAACCAAAAGACAGCTTTTACAAGAAGCGAAAAAACAGTTGTGGCAAAATCATCTTAACTCATGTAAGGCAAGTGCCCTAGGACCTATTGCGTATTGCCGTAAACATAATTTAAAGCGGGCAACCTTTTACTATTGGAAAAAGCGACTTAATAATGAATCATCCCCCATATCATTTGTTCCCATAAAGATTAATCTTCATCCTATACAAAAGGAGTCGTTGGTATTAATTCTCAATAATAGGTATCGGGTAGAGGTGGGAGCAGATTTTAAGGCTGATACCCTCAAAAAGCTGGTTCAAACTCTGGGTCAGCTGTAATGCTTTTTTTTAACTCCAACACCAAAGTATATTTAGCTTTGGGCAATACGGATATGAGAAAATCCATCAACACCCTTTCTATTTTAGTACAGCAGCTGGATCTTGATCCTTTTTCCGGGTACTTTTTTGTTTTTTGTAATCGCCGGAGGAACATAGTAAAAATATTGTACTGGGATAGGAATGGTTTTTGTCTTTGGCAAAAGCGATTAGAGAAACATTGCTTTAAATGGCCTAAAAATGTGGAACAGGTTCTGCAGATAGATCACCGGCAGTTAAGTTGGCTCTTAGAAGGGCTTGAGATAAAGCTGAGAGCTCATGATGAGTTGGCCTATTCGATCTTGGCATAGGTTGATTTTTTTTAGAAAAATATAAGATAAATATTTGTAAAATAATTGACTTATGCTATAATAATGCATGGTTTTTTCAGTATCAAGTCTTCCGGATAATATACCCCAAGATCTTCAAAAGGTAATAGAGCACCGTGATCGGGAATATCAATTTCAGATCAAGTTCCTTGAGGAACAGGTTCGGCTCCTGCAAGATAAGCTCTATGGTCGAAAGGCTGAGAAGCTGGACCTTCCGAGCAAATACAATCAGATGCTTTTATTTAATGAAGCTGAAGACATTATAGTACATTGGCAAGAGGATACAAAAGAAGATCAAATCACAATACCAAAGCATACAAGGAAAAAGCCCGGTAGAAGACCTTTGCCTGAGAATTTACCTCGCATAGAGGTGATACCTGACCTCAGTGAAGAGGAGAAGGAATGCGGTTGCGGAAGTCAGATGATCCGTATTGGCGAAGAAATTTCCGAAAAACTTGATATTATTCCTGCCAAGTTTCGAGTCATAAGGCATATTCGATATAAATATGCTTGCAGGAATTGTGAAGGGGTTGAAAGTGAACAAGGGGCAGTGAAAACAGCTCCTCTTCCCCTGCAGCTTATTCCTAGAAGTATTGTTACCCCTGGGCTTGCAGCTCATATTTTGGTATCTAAATTTGTTGATGCACTTCCCTTTTATCGCCAGGCAAAGCAGTTTGAGAGAATTGGAGTTGAGGTATCCCGTGCTACCATGTCTACATGGGCAATTCAGATTGCCGAAAAATGCAACCCACTTTTATCCTTATTGCATAGTGAGCTTCTTTCCGGCCCTTTGATCAATATAGATGAGACCACGGTTCAAGTATTGGATGAGCCGGGGCGATCAAACACAACAAAATCCTATATGTGGGTTTTCCGAGGAGGACCTCTTGACAAATCGGTACTCATTTTTCAATATCATCCTACCCGCTCAGGACAAGTACCTATAAAATTTTTAAAAGGATATTCGCTGCGGATCATCAGCAAGACTGGAGGCAAGCTTGCTTGCCGACAGGATTGCCTGCTGAATTCGTTATGTTGCGAGTTAGTCTATCCCTTTGAAAATAAAAGCTTTTTTAATTTTATAAGCAAAAGCTCACTTTTATTTTAATATACAACAAGATAAATATATATTATATAAATTTTTAAAATTAACTGTCAACATAATTTTTGGCCCAAAGGCAGGGTCTTCTGTTTGGTCCCCGGATGACACAACCCTATAAGCTGTCCAACCAGGCCAATGTTTTCTCACTATTTTCCCAATCAAGCGCCTCTTCTAATTTGGGATCAAATTCTAGTGGGGATTGGGTATGTTCGGTAATTTTTTTCTGTATCTGTCTTTTATGTGCAATATCCAGCTTTAAATAATTCATAGTAGAGTGAAGGCATTCATGCCCTAAGCGATTTCTAATACAGGAGAGGGATTCTCCTGAATGAAGTCTGTTTACTGCGCATCCGTGGCGAAAACTATGGGCAGCGTTAAGCATTTTAAGTC
>JAHWGX010000046.1 GCA_019323655.1 Candidatus Woesearchaeota archaeon
GAGAAACTTTGACTTCCTGGGCAACTAATTTAACAGACGGGACTTATGGAATATTAGTAAATGCTTCTGATAATGAAGATAATACAAGCTCAGCTTACTTTAACTTTACAATAGACTCGATAATTCCTGAAGTAAACACCGCATTAAACAAATCCTTAAGTGAAATCTACCAAAATGATGTTATAAACATAACCGCAAACATCACAGATGAAGTTGGTTTAAGCTTCTGCCAGGTTATTGTTAATCAGTCTGGCCCAGCAGATATGCACATAATCAACATTTCCCTTGACGGCGCAGCAAATGCACAATGTTCAAACAAATCAGAGATTAATGCTGTTGGGGGCAGCGTAATTAACTTCACAATCAGGGCAAATGACACTAGCAATAACTGGAGGATGAATGATACCCTAGTAACAGTGGCTGATAATATACTGCCAAACATAACTGGAATAAAATTAAATCCAACTTTGAACATAGCTTATTTTGACGACTATAACTTCACTGTAAATGCCTCTGATAATGTTGATACAAATCATGTTAATTTGTCTTATAAAGCAGTTAATGCAGATGGCATTAATTGTTGGGAATTTTATGTAAACGGAAGCTGTGTAGAAGGCACCTCAATTGTGACAAACATGACAGAAGGCTCTGACAAAGAATACTATAAAAAAACAATAAGACCGGATAATATTTATCCGCAAGTTCAGTTTGGTGGCGATGCGATATATTGGGAAAACAAGAGGAATGCAACAGACATAAGAAGAGGGAATTATCATCTTTTCAATTTCACAAACAATTTCACAATCAACGTGACAATAGCAGGGTTAAACATAAGCAGCAGATTCTGGATAGCGCTTTACAGCGAGGCTCCAAACACAGCAAGAGCATGGAACTTGAGTTACCGCTCAGCAGAACTATGCAACACATCTAACTGGTTTATAGGCAACCAGGCAGGGTATACAATATCACAACAAGAAGGTTGCCCTGACTCACACATACATTTAGCAAGAAACAACTCTGCTGTATTTTTCTGGATTGAATTTGATGCTGTAATAAAAGAGACAACTAAAGACAATCTAAAAGTTTACCTGTTGGACAATACAACAGAAATTACAGACTTCCAAAGTTCATGGTTTTCATCAGGAAAAGGCGTACAGGTTGCAGAACTGACAACTCCCTCTGTAAAATCCCATAACCATACAGAAAACTCATCACATTATTTAGTGGAACTAACAAATCTGAACATGGGCTTTGACGAAGCAGATGGAGTGCAAGCAGATAGCTGCGCTGTTGACACCGCTGGCAATGTAAACTGCACTTCAGAAACATTTTATTTTGCTGGAATAGGAAATCAAGCACCTGTGCCAAATGCAATAACAAATCCATTGGAAGGAGAAAATGTAAGTGGAGCTTTGAACATAACATGGAACGCATTCTTGGACCCAAATAATGATTTGGTAACCTATAATATATCGTTATTTTACAACACTACAAGCAATCTTGCAAATCATACTGTATGCTACACAAATGATACCAATTGCACCTCATATACGAATACCTTGGAAGACGGAAAATACTCAATAAGAGTCTTGGGAAAAGATGGAAGCTTAGCATCAGACACAACCATGATTGGAAACTTTACAATAGATAATACAGCTCCAGTAGTAAACACAACATTAAACAAATCAATAACAAGCATATATTCTGGAGATGTAATTAATATAACAGCTAACCTAACTGATGAAGTTGGATTGAGTTTCTGCCAGTTTGTGCATAACATGTCAGGATTCTTTAATATAACAAATGTTTCATTGTCTGGAACAGAAGCACAGTGCTCAAATGCTACTGAGATATTGTTAGGGCCTGGAAATGTAATTAATTTTACTATTAGAGCTAATGACCTAAGCAATAATTGGAGAACTAATGATACAATATTTACTGTTGCTGATAATGTTGTTCCTGTAGTAAATACAACATTAAACAAATCAATAACAAGCATATATTCTGGAGATGTAATTAATATAACGGCTAACATAACTGATGAAGTTGGTTTAAGCTTCTGCCAGTTTGTGCATAACATGTCAGGATTCTTTAATATAACAAATGTTTCATTGTCTGGAACAGAAGCACAGTGCTCAAATGCAACTGAAATATTACTTGGTTCAGGAAATGTAATCAACTTCACTATAAGGGTGAATGATACATCTAATAATTGGAGAACTAATGATACAATTATCACTGTTAATGAATTGGATACAACACCTCCAGTTGTAAATGCGACATTAAATAAAAGCTTAACAACTCTAAGGATAAATGATGTTATAAATGTAACTGCAAATACAACAGATTTGGGTGATGGATTAGCACTTGGGTTTATAGGGCATAATATGTCTGGAACATTGATTAATTATACTTTTAGTTTATCGGGTACAGGAGCGGAATTCAGCCAGAATTTTACTGTAAATCTAACAAGAGGCAATGTTATTAACTTTAGTGTCATTGTTAATGATTCTGCCAGTCCTGCAAATCAAGCTCTTAATGACACTATAATTACTGTTGCTAACACGCCGTTACCTCAAGCAAGCATAGCAAACGCATCCAGCTTGTTTTACAATGCAAACCAGACATTTAATTTAACGCCGGTTACAGATGCTGATAGTGATGCAGTAACATATTCCTGGTTCTATAACCTTACAGACGGAAGTTATGTGCATATACAGGCAGGAGAAACTTTGACTTCCTGGGCAACCAATTTAACAGACGGAACTTATGGAATATTAGTAAATGCTTCTGATAATGAAGATAATACAAGCTCAGCTTACTTTAACTTTACAATAGACTCGATAATTCCTGAAGTAAACACCGCATTAAACAAATCCTTAAGTGCAATCTATCAAAATGATGTAATAAACATAACTGCTAATATAACTGATGATGTTGGGCTGAGCTTCTGCCAGGTTATTATTAATCAGTCTGGCCCTGATGATATTCATATAATCAACATTTCCCTTGACGGCGCAGCAACTGCACAATGTTCAAACAAATCAGAGATTAATGTTGTTGGGGGCAGCGTAATTAACTTTACTATAAGGGCAAATGACACGAGCAATAACTGGAGGATGAATGATACTATAATAACTGTTTTTGATAATACAAAACCAATAATCAATGGCACTTTAAATAAGTCAATTAATTCAATTTATCAATATGATGTAATTAATGCAACATTTAATGCAACTGACGAAGTGGAATTAAGCGATGGAACAGTGATTATTAATGATACTGGATTTAAAAGATTATTTAACTTTAGCTTGGAGGGAAAGGCCCAAGCAGAGTTTAGCCAGAACTTCACTGTTAACTGCTCAGCTGGTTGTGTTATAAATGTTACTGGAAGAGTAAATGATACTTCCGGAAATTTAAATCAGAATGAGACAATATTTACAGTTGCTGAAGAAACAGCAGCACCTTATTGTGGCAATGGCGTTTGTGATAGCGGAGAAGATTGTAGCTCATGCAGCTCAGATTGCGGAAGTTGCCCTTCTGATAGTGGAACTGGCGGTGGTGGAGGTGGTGGTGGAGCAGGTGGGGGCAGAATCCTGCTGAGAAAAGAGTTCTCAGTAGATAAAGAGATAATAAAAGAAAGCGTCCTGCAGGGAGAGACAAAAACAACAGAGCTGCAAATAAAGAATACGGGTGATGTTGAGCTGCAATTCTCTATCGAGATAGAAAAGCTTGGTAAGTTTATTGAGGTAAGCGAAAATTCTTTTGGACTTAAACCGGGTAAGGCTAAAACTATTGCAATAGCTTTTACGGCATCAGAAACTCAAATACCGGATGTTTATAGCGGCAAACTGGCTGTTAAAGCCGATGGGACAAGTAAAAATGTAATAACCATAATTGAAGTAATTGAAAGAAAGGCTTTGTTTGACATTAGTCTAGCTATCGATGAAAATTATAAAAAAGTTTTAAGGGAGCAAGAAGTCAAATTTAATATTGATTTGGCAAATCTGGGTGCGCTTAAACCAGTGGATGTTCAGGTATATTATGCAATAAGGGACATGGATAATAAGGATATTGTCTTTAAAACAGAGAGCCTGGCAGTGGATGATGAGATTTCTGTCAAAAGAAGCTTAAAGATTCCGGAAAATGTTAAAGAAGGGGATTACATAGCCTATGCCCAAGTATCATACAATGGCCAAATTGCAGTAAGCAGCGATTTATTTAAAATTGCAGAAACCGCCCCAAAAATTGAACCCGGAATAAAGATTGGGGCAATTCTTGCTTTAATTCTTGTATTGGTTCCACTACTAATTTTAATGACACTTATTGGAAGGCATTATTTCAGTATAGCCAAAGAAAGGGAAAAAGAGGAAATACAAAGAAGAGTGAAGGCCATGCTTGAAAAAGGGAGGAAAGTGAGAATTATAACAGGACCAAGACCAGTGATGCCGAAGCCAAAAAGGGATATTGTGGCACTGGTAAACTTCTATAAGGAACGAAAAGAGAATGAAATAATATACCCTCCTGATAGTGAAATTATTGGGAAAGGGTGGGAAGCTGACGAAGTCACAGCTGCAAAGGAAAAAGCAACGGAACTTATACTAAGAACCAAAATGAAGCGCGAAGGCGCAAAGACGACAGCTCCGGCTAAACAAGTGAAACAAAGAGAAGTGCAATTGCCATCAAAAAAAATACCGGCATTCCCGCTGTCAAAACTGGAAGAGGGCATCAAAACCACAAAGCTTGTGCCAAAAGAGAAAAAAGGGGAAATCCTGCCGCAAAAACCGGATGAGAGAAAAAAAGAGGCAGTTATGGCAGAAAAGATGCTGAGGGATATCCTTAGAAACTTAGAGGAGCTTGATTCAGGAAAATCAGATAAAAAGAATTTTGAAATTATGGATAAAGGCCTGCTTGAATCTGTAATGAAAAAAAGCCCGCATTATCTGGATGAACAAATCTACCGGAATGTGGTCATGTTGAGCAGGGAAGGCTGCGAAAAAGGTGAGATCAAGAAGATTTTGGTAAACAAAGGCTATGACCTGGTTGACATTGATTTTGCGATTGAAACTTTCAGAGAAAGAAAAAGCCTAAAACACAGACGAAAATAATTGCCTGAATTTAAGCTATTTATCTCTAATATCAAAATTTCCTGCAGGCAGCGCCCTTATTATCTCGTCAAGATCCAAATTTCCCCCCAGCTTATGGCTTACCTTCTTTGCAATGCCGCTTGCTTTTTCATTTCCCTGCTTTAATGCAACATACTTTTCGCAATTCTTTTTTATCGCTTCCACAGGCCCCGACATGACTGCCTTTTCTTTTGTAACGCCTACAGCCAAATTTACTTTGTTCTCTATGTAGTTTGTTTTTCCGTAAATCATAAAAGCGCCTTTTCCCATATATTCACCAGCTTTGGTTTTTTTGCTCACTTGCTCTGGAGAAACATAGAAAACATCAGACGTTTGCAGGCCCAGCTTCCATGTTCTTGAGAATGTGCAGACTGCATCAGCAGCTTCTTTTATTGTAGCCTCAGGAATTTTTTTATTATCGCTCTTAATGACGAAGAAAGGGCTTCCTGCCATGTCTGTATGCAGGACAAGGTCATTACTATCAGTATGCTTTTTGATTACAATCTCGTTGGAAGTGGCGTCTCTGCCGCCAATAACAAGAAAGCCCTCAGAGCTAATAAACCAGCGGAACTTTTCATACCACTCCTTTTTTCTTTCTTTGAGAACCTTCTTTTTTTCCTCCTGCAGCGCCAATTTCTCCTTTTTCGCTTCCAGCTCTTTTAATTTTTTAAGGCTTTTCTGCAGCGCCTCCTCTGCGCCCTTTATTTTCTTCTTTATCTTCTTGGCCTTGTCAAAGTAATCAGAAGCGTTTTCCTCTAATGATTTTTTTAAGTCAAGGACTAACCGTGCCATCAGCCATGCATTTTGGAAAAGTTTTTATAAAGTTTTCTTTATCTGTGCTGTTTTTTGCTTTCTATAAAGCTTAGGTTAAAAATAGAAAGATTTATATAGTGTTGTTACTATCAAACAGTGATTAATATGGGGAAAAATAGGTTATCAGAGTGTGTTAAAGCATTAATTTTAGTAGGCAGATTTCCGTACCTGTTGCGAAAAAAACAAGGAGGGGATCCAAAACCTATAGATGCGTATATCTCCCATATGGATTGTAAAGGACTTGGTGGTTTGTCCTTTGGTAACGAACAAGTCCATAGCCTAGATGTAAAACATGTCCTTTCAGGCGATCTGCCGTATTACGCCATTAAAGCCACTACAAACACCTATACAGTTTGGTTGTACCATGAAAACACATTTCCTACAAATAACGATGTGTATGCAGAAGTTTCCATTAAAAATGGATGCTCTTACACCCACAAAGTAGGATATACAAATAATGGAAAGTTCAAAAGTGTTGTGTTTAGTGGAGGTGTTGAGGCAACAGGACTAGACGCTTTTGTTACTAATGGAATAACACCGGGTGAAAAAGCTGAATATAATAAATGCTTAGAGCATTTGGTGCCTAAATACAAAGCTCTCGAGGCCAGTGTTAAAACTTTTATGGAAAAGAGAGGAAACTTAGAAGAGATACTTAAAAAATAATAACTAGTTTTTGTAACTCAAGAGCGGATATGAACTTTATTCCACCGTCACGCTTTTACTAAGGTTCCTTGGCTTGTCCGGGTCAAGGTTTCTGTCAGTTGCGACATAATAAGACAGAAGCTGCAGAGGAATTACTGATAAAATAGAGCTTAAAACATACAAGCTTTTGGGAATGAAAAGAGTATAATCAGCTAATTTTTGTATCTCTTCATCGCCTTCTGTTGCTATTGCAATAACAATTCCCCCTCTTGCCTTGACTTCCTGTATGTTGCCTAAAACCTTTTTATAGGTGTAAATGTCCCTTGTTGCTATGAAAACAACAGGCATGTTTTTGTCAATCAATGCTATAGGGCCATGCTTCATCTCTGCTGCAGGGTAACCTTCTGCATGTATGTAGCTCACTTCTTTCAGTTTTAATGCCCCTTCCAAGGCTATGGGGTAGTTTATTCCCCTTCCCAGAAAGAGCGCATTGTGCCTGCCCCTGTAAACGTCAGCTATTTCCTTAATCTCCTTGTCGCTGCTCAGCAAGGCTTCCATATGCAGCGGCAGCTTTCTTAATTTTTTCAATAGCTCTTTTATTGTTTCTTCGTCTAAGGATTTTTTTAAATTGCTCATGAACAATGTAAAAAGGTACAAGACAGCCACCTGGGTAGTAAAGGCCTTTGTGGATGCCACGCCTATTTCAGGGCCTGCGTATGTGTACAGGACAGAGTCTGACTCCCGGGCTATTGAGGAGCCTTTTGCATTCACTATTGAAATTACTTTTGCGTTTCTTTTTTTTGCCTCCCTTATAGCAGCCAGTGTGTCTGCTGTTTCCCCTGACTGCGAAATTGCAATTACCAAGGTGCCATGGTTCATTACAGGGTTCCTGTACCTGAATTCAGATGCATATTCCACTTCAACAGGTATTTTCGCAAGCTCTTCAAGCATAAACTCGCCAACCAGTGCAGCATGCCACGAAGTGCCGCAAGCGACAATTACAATTCTGTTTATTTTTTGCAATTCCTCGCTTGTTAAGTTCAATTCGTCCTTGATATTAACTTTCCCGTCCAGTATTCTGCTGTTCAGTGTCTCTGCTATTGCCCTTGGCTGCTCATGTATCTCCTTCAGCATGAAATGCTCATATCCTGCTTTCTCTGCCATTTCCGAGCTCCAGTCAATTTCGCTTATTTTTTTGTCAATCTCAGTTCCATTAATATTTTTTATAACCACACCATTTTTTTCCAGAATTGCCATCTCCTTGTTTTCCAGATAAATCACCTTATTGGTGTGCTTCAGAATTGCCGGAACATCCGACGCAATAAAGTTTTCATCTTTGCCTATGCCAAGAATCAGCGGGCTTTCATTTCTTGCCGCTATCAGCTTATCAGGCTCTTTTGAGCATATAACACCCAACGCATAGCTCCCTTCTATGCGCTCCAAGGCTTTTGCAGTTGCCAACTCTATGCTTCCATTGTAACTGTCCTCTATCAAATGGGCAATGACCTCTGTGTCAGTAAGGGAATTGAATTTATGGCCTTTCTCAAGCAGCATTTCCTTAAGCTCGGAAAAGTTTTCGATTATGCCGTTATGGACGATTGTTATTTCCCCCTTGCAGTCTGTATGAGGATGCGCATTCTCTTTTGTTACATTTCCGTGCGTCGCCCACCTGCAATGGCTGATCCCTATCGAGCCGTTAATTTCATTAAAGTTGATCCTGCTCTCTATCTCGTGTATTTTCCCTATGTCCTTTTCGACAATTATGCTTTCATTGTCAATAGTGGAAATCCCGGCAGAATCATACCCTCGGTATTCCAGCTTTTTAAGAGCCTCGATAAGAATAGGAGCGGCTTTTCTGTTTCCAATATAGCCAATTATTCCGCACATTTCAACCAAAATCAACAGCTCATATTTAAAACATACCCTTAAGCGGACTAATAAAAAAATTAAAGGGCGCGTTTTCCGCACCCAAAAGAGGAGTTAGTCCATAATGGATAAAAGAAAATAGCATAGCTTGTTTATATAAGTTATTAAAATTGTTGTATTACCATTAAAAAAAGGTTTTTAGTAGTAGGAATAGTTCTTGATATTACGCTTCTATAGTAGTAACAAATAGAAAGATTTATAAACTTGGACCACCTTATTAATTAAGTGACAAGTAAAATGTTAGAACAATTATTTAACCGTCTCGGTTTCAGGAAAAATAGAAGCAACGCGTACACTCCAAAATATGGAACAACAGGCCATCAGATTTTGGATTTGGAAAAAGAATTTGGAGCTGATGCTTCTGATTATGCTACACTAGACTCTTTAATTGACAAAGCAAAAACAAGAATCATAACTAAAGAAAAATATTCTAAAGAAGATGCTGTTAAAATTTTAAGGACTATTGACCAAATTTTAGATGAAGAGGGGTTTAGGGCGGAAGTAGAGCAACTTTTGTTTAATGGAGCATTAAAATCAAAAATACGAGATTGTTCTGCTTCTACGTATATTTATTTAGGCATTGCTGAAGCTATCAATTTGCCTTTAGCAGCAGCAAATGCACCAGGACACCTTTTCGTAAGATGGTTGTTTGAAGATGGCCAGTACATTAATTGGGAAACCATGGTTGGGGAAGAGCGAAGTGATGGGCAATATAAAACAATGTACAATATTCATCCGGACTCTTTAGGCAATGTTTACTTAAAAACATTAACCAATAAGAAAGCCAAAGCAGTTGCACATCTTGCAATAGCAAACAAGTGGATAAAAAAAGATAATTTTGGAAAAGGAATCAAGTATTACCTTAGAGCGATTAAAAATCATCAGAAAGCAGTTGCACATTATAATCGGGCTAACATATTAGACCCAAATCTTCCTCAAGTTTATGTTGATAGAGCCTTGAGAGTAGAAATCGATAGTGGGCATGCCATCGATGAGGCTAAAAAAGCTATCAAATTGGATAAAAATTGTGTCGAGGCTTATCTTATTTGTAGGGATGCTTATCATGTTTTGTACAAGCATTTTTTAAATGAGCGTAAACATAACACTGCGAAAAGATTCCAGTTAAAGGAAGCACGTTGCTCAAGCACGGCAGAAAATTTAATGAAAACAAGAACATGTGATCCCGAAATAGAAAAAGATTTACGCAAAAAAAGATTTCAGCCGTCGTATATTTAAGTTCTATTAGATCATAGGTAAGCCTCAGACTTAAAAAAATAAAGCCAAGAGATAGCATCTCTGAGCCCTACAGAAAACCTTAAATACTACCATTATAACCCTATTCTTATAACCACTAAAAAACAATTTTTAATAGAAAATGTTTGTCATAAAAAAGGAAAAAAGCGAGATTTATTCTCTGCCTGCAAAAGAGCTTGGGTTCAGCAGCTTAAAAAATTTTGGCACTGAGCTTGCGCAAAAAATAATCAAATGCATAGCTGACGAGGCAAAATACCCGGCGGATATTGCAAAAGAGCTTAAGGTTCATGAGCAGAAAGTTTATTACCATATCAGGAATCTGGAGAAAGCAGGAATAATCAGGGTCGCGAAAAAAGAGACGAAACAAGGAGCAGTTGCAAATTACTATGCTCTTACAGAGCCGGCTTTTGTTGTTAAGTTCAAAGAGCTGCAGCCAACGCAGAAAATTTCCCAGTTAAGGAACGAGTCAGCTTACTTGGAGCCTTTTGTTAAAAACGGAAAACTGGACGCTTTGATTGTTGTTGGAAGCCCTGACCCGCATGGCCCTGACAAGGCAAGGTCAAGAGACGGCTATTACGGTATTGATTTGGCATTGTTTCTTGGAA
>JAHWGX010000047.1 GCA_019323655.1 Candidatus Woesearchaeota archaeon
CAAACAAACTTCACTAATTTAACAGATGGAGCTTATACATACAAAGCATATGCCATTGATGAAGCTGGGAATATGAACTCAACAGAGGAAAGGACTTTAACAGTAGATACAGAAATACCCGCTATAAAGTTTGCCAGCCCTACTCCCGAGGATAATGCTTATCTAAACGTTAACTGGACTTACATTAATGTTTCTGTGAGTGATGAGAACAATGTTTCTGCTTTCATTGACTGGAACAGGTCGCTTGTGGGTTATTGGAGTTTTGATAGCTTTAAGAATATAACTTATGTTTATGATAACTCTACTTACGGCAATAACGGGACTATGTATGGTGGATTAGCTACTTCTAACTCCTCTGTTAATGGGAGGTATGGGCAAGGGTTGGTGTTTGATGGTGTGGATGATTATGTTAATTGCGGGAATGATGGGAGTTTGGACCTCACTGATGCGATAACGATTGAGGCGTGGGTAAAACCATTAGGTGGTGCTCAGGGAAGGTATATATTTTCAACTACCAATGTTGCTGGTGGAGGAATACATTTTTATATTAGGTCTGGGGGTGGAACTGAAGACATTGTGTTTTCGTTTAATGATGCTGGTACAAGAAACTATCACATAGCGGGTGACATTGAATGGGGAACAGAAAAATGGAAGTTTATCACAGGTGTATGGGATGGAACAAATATTCATATATATGTAGACAATAACAAATATACTGGTCTTTCAACATCTTCTGTGACACACGATTTTGATGGGGGATTTATTGGGGCAGAAAAAGGTGCAGGTTCTTTATATCCTTTCAACGGCACCATAGACGAAGTACGAATCTGGAACCGTGCATTAACACCGGAAGAAATCAACGCTTCCTACAGTGCAGGATTGTACAGGTTGCAAACCAATTTAACAAACCAGCCAGATGGAACTTATACCTACAAAGCATATGCAATTGATGAAGCAGGGAATATGAACTCAACAGAGGAAAGGACTTTAATCATAGACACAACTCCACCAATAATAAACTGCTCTTTCAACATAAGCGTAGATGCTGTAGAAATTAATGATGTTATTAACTTTAGCTGCAATGTTTCTGATGAAACTGGTTTGAGCACAATAAACATGACATGGAATATGAGCAATGAGATAGTTTATTCAAATTATACTGCAAGTGGGACAGATTACAAGGTAAGCAATTATACTGCAATTACCGTCGGTTATGGAGAAGTGATTAACTTTACTGGTTATGTTACAGACAGCAGCTGGAATGTAAAACAAAATTCAACTTTAATCACAATAACAGATACAACACAGCCATCTGTCACTTTAATATCCCCAATCAGCGACACAGGGGACATTGATGGGAACATGGCCTTTAGCTATAATGTAACAGATGCAAGCAATGTCACAAACTGCTCTTTGGTGATAAACTCCAATCTTAACCTGACAAATTCCTCAGTTACAAAGAATGCTACACAAAACCTTTTATTAAATAATCTTCAGGCTGGAAGCTATAATTGGTCAGTAAACTGCTCTGACAAAGGCAGTAATACGGGAGAAAGCGAAACAAGGCAGCTGGCTGTGTTTATGGCAACAGATTTTACAATAACCGATTTAAGCAGCCTTAATGTCACAAACATAACCAACCTAACAATAGAACGGCCAGGTTACGGAAAGATAAATTTCTCTCAGCCAGTAGACCTAAGCGCAGGAGCAGATATTAATGCCTATGTAAACATATCATCAAATAGAATAGAAATTAACTCAACAGCATTGCCCCAGTTGAATAAATCTGCCAATCTATTAATATACAATCTGACATTCTCAAACCCGAGAATATTGAGGGATGGCTCTTTATGCCCCTCAACAATCTGCACCAGGATAGGCTATGCAGGAAACAATTTAACGTTTAATGTAACCAAGTTTACTGCCTATTCCTCTGAAGAAACGCCATCTGCGGCAGAAGAGGCTGCTGCCGGAGGAGGCGGTGGAGGGGCTGCTGCCGGAGGAGGCGGTGGAGGAGCCATAATTTTGCCAAAAACAGATTTTTCATTAAGCAGATCCTCAATTAAGGCAGAGCTTGTAATTGGCCAGTCAACAGCAAGGACATTCGAGGTAACAAATACAGGAGAAACAGCGATTTCAGGGAAGATAGGAGTTAGGGGTATGGAGGATATGCTATTCCTTTCTGGCTATAGCTTTAGCCTTGAGCCCCAACAAACAGCGCTAATAGAAGCCAATATAATTGCAAAACAAACCGGGGTTTTCTCAGGAAAGATTATTGTAAGTGCGGAGGGGGTTGAAAAGGAAATATCGGTAATAGTAGAGGTTGAAACAGAAGAGGTTTTGTTCGATGTAAAGATTGACATACCAACAGAACACACAAAGGTAACTGCTGGGAATAACATGGAAACGCAGATAACCTTGCTGAGCATGGGCCTGCCAAAAAAATTGGACGTTTCTATAACCTATACAATTATGGACATGGCTGGGAACACGATATCAAAAGAGTATGAAACAATTGCGGTAGAGAAGCAGCTTACATTTGCCAAATCGTTCCCTGTCCCGGAAAACTTGGGCCCGGGTGAGTATTTAATTGCTATGGAAGTAAGTTATGCCAATGCCATAGCCACAGCTGGCGAACTGTTCACTGTAATTGAAGAGCCAGTTAAAATGCCAAAGCTATTCAAAATGCAAAACCTGGTTTGGTTGATAGCGTCACTTGCTGTAACAATAATGATTTTAGGGGCATATTGCTGCATTTTGCTCAAAAAGCCAAAGAAAAAATTAAAAAAGGAAATATATAAATACAAAAAACATTAAATTGGAATAAAAAGAGGTGTAGAACATTAAAGCTAAAAAGTTTTCAATATTGTTTGTTCTGTTGATGCTCCTTTTATCTTTAACAGGCATAGTTTTAGTGTTAAGGGCGCCGGATGGTATAAGCCCCTACGAAAAACCCCCTTTTAAGGTGGACCAGTTGCTTCTTAAGGTTCTTATAAAGAGCAATGAAAGCTTTAGAATCCCTGTAAACATCATGGATATTTCTGATGGAAAAATAGATGTTGCGATAGAGCCGAGGTACCTCTCAAATATTGTCTCCTTGAGCGAAAGCTCATTTACGCTGGAGCCCGGGGAAACAAAAACTGTCTATGTGGATTTTAGCTCAACGATAGAAGAGGAAAATATTGTATATTCGCCTGGAGCCTATGCAGGATCGCTGTTGGTTAATTCCGGCAGATTTACAGAGCATATTCCAATGGTAGTGGAAATAGAAACACAAGATGTGCTTTTCGACACAAACCTTGAAATTTCCGCTAAGACAAAGGATATCCCCTTAGGGGGCAATGCAGTCATACAGGTTAATTTGTTTAACCTTAAGAAGATGGGCTTGGCAAACGTAAAAATGGATTACTTTGTGAAAGATATAATGGGCAATATAATAATGACAGAACAGGAAACAGTTGTCGTTGAGACCCGGGCAACTTTCACAAAAACAATAAGCATACCAGGCAATCTCAATCCAGGGGACTATATCTTTATTGCCCGGGCAGGATACGGCCATTCAGTCGGAACATCAACCCTTCTGTTTAAAGTTCCCCCTCCTGAAGAAGAAGAACCATTGGTGGCTGGTTTGAACTTGTACTGCACCTCATACTCTTGCTGGGCAGGGTTTGCTGTCTTGGCAGTAAGCCTGTTAACCCTCTTGGTATACCTCTACTTTGGGATTGGCTCATTTTTATATGATAAGATTAAAGGCAGGGCAAGTCCAGCCGAAGAAAAAACAGCAGTCAAGGAAGCAAAAGAAACTGAAGAAAAGGTTCTGCCAATTCCACCTGAAAAAAAGTTTCCGGAAAAGGGTATAACTAAATTATTTAGAGATTGGAGCAACAGAAGGAAGAGGGCTAAGGAAAAAGTATTGAAGAAAAAAATAGAGGCGGAGAGGCAAAAGATAGAGCTAAAAGAAAAGGAAGAAAAGTTAAAGATTAGGCTAAAGAAAAGAGAACTTCTATTAAGGGAAGAAAAAATAAAGATAAGAAGAAAAAAGGCTTTTGAGTTCTTTCATGGCTTAGGTTTAGTTAAGACTGAGAAAGAGAAAAAGGAGTATGAGGAACAAAGAGAAAAGGAGGCAGAAAAAGAGGCGCAAAAACCAAGGAAAAGCCAAATCTCTGGATTCTTCAGGGCTTGGAGAAGCAAAAGAAAGAGGGCAAAAGGATTGGAGCTTAGGAACAAGCTGGAGCTAGAGAAACAGAAACTGGAGTTTGAAGAAAAAAAGGAGAAATTGAAAATCAAGTTGCGAAAAGAGGAGGAAAGGCAAAGAGAAAAAAGGATTGGGGAAAGGAAAGAAGAGCTGGAGATTAAAAAGAGAATAGAAGAGGAAAGGGAAAGGGAATTAAGAAAAAGCTCAGCGGGGAAATGCAAAAGGCTTATTGATAAAGGCTACAGGGCTTTGGACAAAAGCAATTTGAAAAAATCTGAGAGAATATATGCAAAATTAATGGAAGTTTACATAAATCTTCCGAGCGAGAGAAAAGCGGAAATTTTCAAGGATATCAATTCCTTCTACAAGAGCTTGTTGCTTAAAAAGAATCAGCTGAGGCAGAAGAAAGAGGATGAAAAAATAAAGGAATTGGAGAAGAAAAAATATGAGGAGTCAAAGGATAGGAAAAGGGAAGAAGAAAGAGCAAGGAAAGCAAAATTAAGGAAAGAAAAAATAAAGGCAAGAAGAAAAAAGGCTTTTGAGTTCTTTCACGGATTGGGATTGGTTAAGACTGAGAAAGAGAAAAAGGAATATAAAAAACAGAGGGAGATAG
>JAHWGX010000048.1 GCA_019323655.1 Candidatus Woesearchaeota archaeon
ATATTTTAAAATCTTTTATATATTTTATAATATAGGTATTTAAAGGTTTTGTTTTTTTCTTTTTCTCCTTAATTTATCAGAAAAATCCTAGAAAATGAAAAGGTATTCGGATTTATGCAGTTTCAAGCCTTGTCCATAAACAGCTCAAATTCCTGGCTTCTTATCTTTTCCTTGCTCTGGTATGCGTGTTTTTTGCTTGGGCCAAGTTCGGAAATCTTCAAAATAGATGCCCCAACCTTCTCTTTTATTGCGTCATGGAAGCTGTCAAGCATCGCTCCAAGCTCCTCATCCGTTTTTATGAGCAAGGAAACCCTGTCTTTTTTCTGCAGCCCTGCTTTTTTCCTTAATGCCTGTATCCTCCTAGTTAATTCGCGCGCATAGCCCTCTGCCTCAAGCTCTTCATCCACTTCCCTGTTCAAGTAAACAAACCCGCTCTTAAAGGTGCCTTCTATATAAGGCTCCGGAACTTTCCTCATGATAACCAAATGTTCACGCACAATGTTCACCTTGTCCTTGCCTATTTTCAGGGTATATTTCCCGTCCTTTTCCAGATGGGCTAAAACAGTTTCAGGGCTTTCTGAAGAAAGTTTTGCTATTATCTGGGGTGCCCTGTTGCCAAAATCAGGCCCCAGCTGAGAGTAATCTGCCTTGACGCTCAGTTTTATGCCCGGCAATGACTGTTGCACATCAATCTCCCTAATGTTTGTCTGCTTTTTTATTATATCCTTCATGTGCTCGACAGCTTTTACTGTCTTCTCATCTTTAGTGGCTACAACAGCTCCCTGCAGCGGCCATCTTAAGCCGAGATGCAGCTTTTCCCTCAGGGCAAGCACTGTCTGGATAACCTCGCTGCTGTGCTCCATCTCCAGTTCCAGTTCCTTGTTGACAGCTTTTGCATTATGCTCGGGCCATTCATAAAAATGTATGCTTTCTTTCTCCAAACTAAACTCTTTCCTGAGGTTCTGGTAAATTTTTTCTGCTGCAAACGGAGCAACAGGCGCAAACATTTTCAGGGCCTCCATAAAAGTATGATAAACAGTATACAAAACGACTTTCCTACCCTCACCACTATTGGCTTTCTCCCTGGTCAGCTGGATGTAAGTCCTGCTTAATTTCAGGAAAAAGTCCTCAATGAGCAAAGGTATTTCATTCAGCCTGTAATCATCAAAAAGTTTTGTAGCTTTCCTTATTGTAGAGTTTAGTTTTGAAAAGATGTATTTCTCTTCTGTGGAAAATTCTTCTTTCCCGATTTTCAGCCCCTTAGGGTCTATGCCTGCATTATTAGCAAGGTCAATCAGGTAGTTGTGCAGGTTCCACAACACTGTAAGATTCCTGTACTTGACTTTCATGTCGTCAAAGTTGTAATTCAGGTCCACGCCGGGGTTTGCGCTGCTTATCATGTAATACCTCAAGGTATCAGCGCCATATTTGCTTATGACCTCTTCCGGAAGAATATAATTTCCCAGAGACTTGCTCATCTTTCTTCCCTGCGCGTCATTGATAAATCCATGCATATAAACAGCATTGAATGACTTATTGTTCATCGCGACCATTGAAGCGACAAACAAAAGATTAAACCATCCTCTGATCTGGTCTATGCCCTCCAAAATAAAATCTGCGGGATAAAGCCTTTCAAACAGATCTTTTTTCCTCGGAAAGTCCAGGCAGTTCCATGATGCAGACCCTGCATCTATCCACACATCCAGAATATCAGGAATCCTTTCTTTCTCGCTGCCGCATTTGCATTTTATCCTTACCTCATCTATCCATGGCTTATGCAGATCATCCGGGACAGTGCCTGCAAGCTTTTTCAGTTCGTCAATAGAGCCGACAACCACAAAATCATTGCATTGCCTGCATTTCCATATCGGCAAAGGGGTTCCCCAGTAGCGCTGCCTTGTGATTCCGTTATCCCTCAGGCTCGCAAGCCAATTGTCAAAATTTTTTGAGCCTGCAAAATCAGGGACCCATTTTATTTTTTTGTTCATAACCCTCATTCTGTCCTTAATGTCCTCTATTTTGAAAAACCACTGCGTTGTTATTCTGTAAACAACAGGAGTCTTGCACCTCCAGCAATGCGCATAATCATGCTCTACTCCGGTCTCTGCCAGAAGGAAGCCCTTTTTCCTTATCTCCTCGGTTATTTTCCGGTCGTCCTTTTTTGCTGTCAAGCCGCTGAATATTCCGCTTGTTTCGTCAAACTTCCCGTTCTCAGCCAGCGTATTAAACGGAGGAATGCCGTATTTATAGCCGACTTCGTAATCCTCTGGGCCGCAGCCCGGGGCCATATGGACCAATCCAGAGCCTGATGTTGTGTCAACATACTCCTCGCTCAAAACAACTGTATGGGCTTTTTCATTTTTTTCTCCCAGCTCCTTTAATTTTGGAAAATCATTTTCAAATGGATGTGTGTATTTCAAACCCAAAAGTTTGCTTCCTTTGAATTCCTCCAGAACTGAGAATTTCTTGCCAATTAAATCTGTTATCAAAGGCTTGGACAATAATTTCGCAACAATCCAAACCTCGTTTTCCACTTTTGCTTTTACGTAATCCATTTTTGGATTGACCATTATCCCCAGGTTAAAGGGAACTGTCCATGGTGTTGTTGTCCAGACAACTAAATACTCATTTTCTTTGCCTTTTAACGGGAACTTAACAAATATTGAGGGGTCTTTCACATTTTTGTAAACAAGCTCATGCTTCGCAAGCGATGTTGCGCACTTGCTGCACCAGTGCATTGTTTTTTCGCCTTCATACAGTCTTCCGTTTTCATAGGCTTTCTTTATCAGCCACCATTCCCCTTCCATATACTCATTCTTTACGGACTGGTAAGCATTCTCAAAATCCATCCACGCCCCTATCCTTATGAAGTCCTTGTTCATCGCCCTCATATTTTCCAGCGCAAACTCCCTGCAGGCATTTACAAACTTGGAAACTCCAAACTTAGGTATCTCATCCTTGGTTTTTATCCCCAGCTTCTTCTCAGTGCCCTGCTCTGTCGGCATGCCGTGCATGTCATAGCCGGCCCTGTCCCACACATCAAAGCCCTGCATTCTCTTGTGCCTCAGCACCATATCCTTCAGTGACTTGTTCCACGCTGTCCCCAAATGCACCTTTCCGGATGTGTACGGAGGCCCGTCAAGAAAGTAAAACTTCTTCTTGCCTTTATTCCTCTCTTTGGACTTTTCATATATTTTCTTGTCTTTCCAGAACTTCAAAATTTCAGGTTCCTGCATTAAAGGCTCGTATTTTTCCATTTTTCATTGATTAATCTTTAATTTTGTTTTTGGGTTTTGCATCAATTATTTTTATTATTTTTCCAAAATTTAATTGGATTTTTTATTTTATTGTTGCCGGATCATTTTTTTCCTGGCTCTCTTAATTATTTGCCAATTAGCCACTAATGCTGTTCCAAACTGCATACTACATTGAAGCAATCAAAAATAATAATTATGCTTACATGCAAGAAATTATCCGCCTTTTTAAATCTTTTACTTATTTTTGTTCTTAAGCGCATGCTCCTTTGCAAGCCCGGAAAATATGCTGCTCAGGCTAAAAAGCACATTTTTCTGCCTGTTGTAAAGCTCATCAAGCTTCTTATGCTTTTCCTTGAAGTCCTGCTCCAGAGAAATTTTCACATCCAGGCTAAGGCCGCTTTTCAGCAGGCCCGCATGCAGCTGCTCCAGCTGGTCTATTTTGGTTTTTAGGCTTTCCAGCTCGGAGATTATGGAGCTGATGCTGCTGTACTCATTTTTTAAGATGTTGTTTATCGCCTTGTTTGCTACTGTATTGTCCTTGATAACAACAGCTGCCCTGAGCCACCCGACATTGTAGCTAAGGCTGTTAAGCCTCCCCAAAATTTCCTGCTTTTCCTTTATCTCAGAAATAAGAATCCTCGCCCTGACAAAGACATCATTTTCAACATACATTGAGTTTTCCGGATCAAAGAGGCTGCTTTTCTCAAGCTCCTCCAAAACAATATCAAATTCATACAACTCCCTTAATTCCTCTTTTGTCTCTTCAAAGCCTCTGATTTTAAAATTCGCCTTATCCCCTAAATTGTTTATGTGGTCAGATACGCCTATTTTTACCGCCTCTTTTATTAAGTTCTTATATCTTTAGCTAAGAACTACTATTTATAATCTTCTTTTTAGATTGGCTGTTTTTAAGCTTTTAAAAGTAAGTACAATATTTTTTCTTTGTTTGAACTGATATTTTCAACTGAACAAAAGTAAGTATAAGCTCATATTAAGGTTGTTAGCAAAAATTGTGAAATTAAAGTAAAAACAACAAATAAAACACTAAATAAAACAATAAATTTCATGATTTTTCTGTTATTATAATGCCCCCACACAAGAGGGGCAAGTAATAAAATCATGGGAATGTAGATTAGTCCTACTAAAAGACAAAGCCACCACCATAAAAAATCTATGCCCGGGAAGTCTCCAATTTCAAAGACAATAAAGACAAGCCAAAAACCTGCTAATAAGACAAAAATCATAAAAGAGATAAGTGCTGTTCTCCTTAGAACTTTCCAGAAAGGGGTATTGCTAGGCTGGGAAATTTTTAATCCAGCAAAATTTTTATCTATTTTGAACTTATACGCCGCAATAGAAAAACCTATTAAAGTTGAAAAGTTGAATAAGCCTAATAAAACAAATTTTAATTTTGAAATTTTATTGTCTTTGAATATAATTAAACCCGCGGTTAAACTTGCCAAGCAAGAGCACAAAATGAAGAATGGCAAACCGTAAAATAGTTTATGTTTCTCTGTGAAATAACCCTCAACAAAAAACCCTGCAAATTTCACTTTCAACGGAGTGGAAACTTCCATCCACAAGTCATCCTTCAGATACTCCGAATTAGAATCTATTTTGATTTTGGTGTAAGTTATGCCCTCAACTAAAAAACCTCGTTCTTTTCCAAATACCCCTCCATAATATCCTTGGAAGTATTTAATTGGTCTTTTATCATAGCCCACGAAGAAGCCTTCTAATTCCTCAGAATCACCTACACCATCTCCATAAAAATAATTTACTTGGGTATTGGACTTTATTCCAGCGTATAACCTTGGCTTTACAAAATCCAAAACGTAAATGGCTATTGGAATTTTCCTATCCCCATAAACAGATGTTAATTTTAAGGGATAGTATATACTATCAGTGGGGAATGTTATAAACACTCCTATCGGATTTCCTAACAATGCTCTTTCTGTTTTATCACTAATCCCCTCCTGATTAAATTTTTCGATATCAGAAATCCAAGAAACAACAAAAGAATATTCCTGACCTGTATATTCCTCCAAAATTGATTGGGAAGCTTCTGGCAAATTCAAGCCTTTATCAATCAAATAATTTTTTAAAGAAAGGCTATCTGAAGCAGAAACCAATTCCGTAGTAAGCCCCATCTTTTCAATACTTTCATAAATCGTCACTCCTAAGGCTGTGTCAACTGCTCTAAAAGAACCCATTCTTCCACCCGTAATTATCCATAAAGGAAGAGTATAGATTTGAGTCAGTCTCATTGTAGTAAACACTTCAGATATAGACTTGTCTGCTTTTTCTTCCACATCATGACCAGAAAGCTGTGGAAAGCCTTTGATAATATTAATTACTGTTTTATCTGGTTCTGCAGGAACTGGGAAAATCCAGACTGCTTTTTCTCCTCTTAATTCTTCGCTAGTATCAACTGTTAAAATCATATGTTGGAATCCATCCTTATAATTTATTGCGCATAATTGTTGCTCTTCATCGAATAGACCCCACATATCTTGATCATAAACATGTACCATACCATCAGCAGATACAGAAGCAATAAGTAAACTAAAAAGAAAAATAGGTATAATAAGGGTAAGTACTTTTTTCATGCAAAACCTCTTTAGAATTAAAAATGAGAGAAACATTATTTAAAACTTTCTGAAAGATTATCCAAAGAACCCCTCGAGTTTTGTCTGATCCTTTGTCTCAAGCAAATCTTCTTTGGTATAGCCAAGAACATTGAAAATCCTCTCAACAGCCGGAACAACCTGGTTTTTTATGTAATAATCAGGGTCGTAGCTGTTCTCCTTCACTTCTTCCGGTATCTTTGAGCGGTTTCTTATTATGTCATTCCCCTGCAGGACAACAAACCTTATCATCGAGCCCGGGCCTATAGGCACCCCTTTGTTTTTCAGCCTTTGCGCAACAGCAACATGCGGCCCTTTTGCATCATACTCTGAAATCTCCTTCTGCAGCTGCGTGTGTATTATAACCTTGTCAAGCGGTATTTTTCTGTTCCTCAGCTCATCAACAGCCCTCTTTACATAATCAAGGGCTTTTTTATTGTTATGCTCCTTCAGTATTATCTCCAGGACTTTTTCCTGCACCTCTTTCGCAATCATAGACCAGTTTCTTCTGACGCTTTCAAAGCCCTTTATTTTTAATGTTCCCTCTTCAGAGAAAAGAGCGTATTTTTTCTTGGCTCCAAAAGCGCCTATCTTGGCTGACACAAAAATTCCAGAAGGGTAAAAGCCCTCGAATTCCAGCTCCATCAGCCCGGGAAGCTCCTGGTTAATGTTCTCCAAAAATTTCTTGGAGTCTTCCTTTGTCTTTTCATCAAGTGTTATGAATATGGAGTCTGTATCAGAGTAGATTACCTTAAAGCCCGACTTTTGCGCTTTTTCAATGACGTCCTTTATGTAATGCCTGCCAAAAGCTGTTGTTGCCTGCGCGCATTCCAGGGAATACCACCTTGCAGCAAAAAAACCGAGGTAGCCGTAAAAAGAATTTGCAAGAAGCTTCAGGCTGTTTTGCCTTGCATCCAGTACTGCAAACTTCTCGTCTGCCTGGTCCTTCATTATCCCCTTGACCCTTGTCCTCCTTGTTATCAGGTCCTCTATCAGCGTTGGTATGAAGCCTTTCTTTTTTTTGCAGTACCAGATTTTTTTATTGCCATCCAAAGGCACTGGTTTTGACTCCTCCCCGCAGCAGCTGCAGTTTATTGTTCCCGGAGATATGTTATGCGAGCTTATTATCGTCGGATACAGGCTGCGGTAGTCAAAAACAACAATGTTGTTGTATAAGCCGGGAATAGGCTCAAAAACAAAAGCGCCCTTATAAGTCTGCAGCCTTCTCCTCATAATCTCGTCGTTCGACGGCTTATTGGGGGCTATTTCATTAAAGTTTGGGGCCTGCCTCAGCAGGTACCACTCAACCAGCTGGGAAAATCCCATCCTGTTTATGTCATAGATGGTAAGGCCTGTTATTTTCACCATTTCGCTTATTATGGGCATTAATTTTTCAGCAAGGTTGTAAGAGAGCCTGGCATCATTCAGGTTGTATTCGCAGAATCTGTTGATTTCCGTTTCATTGTCCCAAGCCTCTGAAAGCTCGTTTAAGTCCACATCGTGCTTTGTTTCCCCAAGCAGCTCAGAGGCCACAGCATTCAGGTTGTAGGTTTCTGTTTCAAGCGTTCCAGATATTATTTTCCTTATGAACTTGAATATGTCCAGATGGGTTATTCCCGTGATTTGCGATGTAACAACTTTTCCCCTGCTGACTCTCAGTTCTGAAAAGTCAAGGCCTATGCCAAGCTTTATTTTATACTTGTCAGCGCGGGCTTTTATGTAGGGCATATCAAAGCCGTCGGAAAAATATCCTGTTAAAATATCCGGCTTGTAGCTCTCAATCACCTCCGCAAATTTTTCTATAAGCTCTGACTCGCTGTCAACAAAATCCACATAATCCAGCTCTGTCTTGAAGTGCTTCCAGACCAAAACTTTCCGGAAATCCTTTGAATAGAAGGAGATCATTATTATGGGGTTTTTTCCCGGCTCAATTTCCTTGTACGGAGGGGTATAAGTTTCGATATCAAAAGAAAGAATTTTTGGCTCAAGAAAGGTTTCAGTCCCAAAAGGCTCTATTTTAGCAGCTTTGAAAGCCGGCACTTTAAGCTTTTGCGGGACAAATTCCCCCTCAGCCTCGTAAAGCGTCAAAGGCACGATGTTATTGTCTATCAGGAACCTTTTTACAAACAGAATGTCATTCTCGTTTATTGACTCTATGCTGCTCCAGTTTTTCAGCTCTTCCCTTATCACGGGAACATCCCTTGGAAGCTTTACAAAAACCTTTATAGCATTGACATCCCTGCCAAGATATCTCTTTTTTACTGTCTCTGCCCCTGTTACAGAGCTGGTTTCATTGTTCCTTTCAACTTCTAAGCTTTTTAATTCATCGCTTATGTCAAAGCCCTCTTTTGGTATAACATAAAAGTAAGGCTCAAAAGTGTCGTAAAGTACGCATATCTGCTTATTGTCAGATGTCCTTCCAAACAAATGTATTACCGGCTTATCCCCCATAACCTTATACATCGCGTCTAAGGGAAAGAACCTCACTTTATCTGCCATGCCCCATAGTATAGCTTATCAATTTATAAAATTGTCGGGATTTCTATTAAACTCAAGTAATTTATTAAGTACACTTCCTAATGTTGCATTTCACTATTTTTTATTCTGCTCCGCAATTTTAGTGCGAGGCTTCGCTGCCCTGCCATGCACAAAAATCGGAGATTTTTGGCATCCCGTTCGCTTTGCTCAGGGACATCGCTCCGCCCCGCTTATTAAAATCTATGATTTTCATGATACTGCAATAAGTACAAGGCGAAATTTAGTGGCAGGACAAATTTCGCCGAGTGTAAATTTTGTGAGCGAAGCGAACAGTTTGATTTCTTTAAATTTTAATATTCCATTTTTTTGTTGCCGAAGGCAACGGAATTATTTTTATTTGTAAAACCTTTTCCTGAAAGTTTATACTCCGTGGCTTTACTGTACACAATCAAAAAATTTAAATAATAACCGCATTTATTTTGAAAAGACAAATAGAATTTAGGGGTGTAATAATATGGCAGAGAAGAAAGTGAAAGTCTATTCCACAAAATTTTGCCCGTGGTGCATAAAGCTAAGGGATTACTTGAAGGAAAAAAACATAAAATTTGAGGAGATAGATATCGGAGCTGACCAGAAAGCAGCAGAGGAAATGATAGAGAAGTCAGGCCAGATGGGGGTGCCTGTAGCAGACATCAACGGAAAAATAATTGTAGGGTTTGACAAGGAGGAAATAGAAAAAGCCCTTGCCGAATAAATAATTATTATGGAGGTAGTTCTAAAAATGGGAAAAAGCAATGTATGTGTCAACTGTCTTGATATGCTTAACAAAATGGGGGGCAGGCTAAAGCTAAGCGAGTCTGAGCTGGATATCCTTACTATACCAAAAAGGACTTTTACATTCAGCTTCCCAGTTATTATGGATGACGGCAGTACAAAAATATTCACAGGCTACAGGATACAGTTTAATGATGCCCTGGGGCCTACCAAAGGCGGGATAAGGTTTCACCATGAGGTTGATCTGGAAGAGGTAAAAACACTTGCTTTTCTCATGGCATTAAAATGTGCTGTTGTAAACCTTCCTTTTGGAGGCGCCAAAGGAGGAATTGTTGTTGATGCCAAAAAACTCTCACAAGGGGAGCTGGAAAGGCTAAGCAGGGCTTATGTAAGGGAATCATACAGGTTTTTAGGCCCGGAAGTTGATATACCTGCTCCTGACGTGAATACAACCCCTCAGATCATGGCATGGATGCTTAATGAGTATGAGAAGATTATTGGCAAGCACGCACCAGGATTCATAACAGGCAAGCCAGTCGAGATTGGAGGAAGCTTAGTAAGAAACATTTCCACAGCATTAGGAGGCTATTTTGTCTTAAAGGAAGTCCTTAAAAACAGGAATCTGGACATGAAAGACATGAAAGTGGCTGTCCAGGGGTTTGGCAATGCAGGAATGAACATTGCAAAAATGCTTTATGAGGATAAATGCAAAATTGTAGCTGTAAGCGATTCCAGGACGGGAATTTATAATGAGAAAGGGCTTGATATTGAAGAAGTTGCAAAGCATAAAGCAAGCAAAAAATCATTAGAGGGATTTAAAGGCGCAAAAGAGATAACAAACAACGAGCTTCTGGAACTGGAATGTGACGTTTTAGTTCCGGCAGCATTGGGAGACCAGATAACAAAGGAAAATGCAGACAAGGTAAAAGCCAGGGTAATCCTAGAGCTTGCTAATCATCCGATCAGTGCAGAAGCTGACACAATTCTTGACAAAAAAAAGGTCGTGGTTATTCCGGACATACTTGCAAATGCAGGCGGTGTTGCAGTAAGCTACCTTGAGTGGGTGCAGAACAGCACCAACTATTACTGGACAGAAAAAGAAGTTACCAAGAAGCTTGAGGATTGCATGATGACTGCTGCAAAACAGGTTGAGAAAGCATGCCAGGAAAACGAGTGCAGCATGAGGGACGCATCATACATCCTCTCTGCCAACAAAATACTGGAGGCTGAGAGGCTGAGAGGAACTCTGAAATGATTTCTTCAAATTTCTTATACGCCAAAGCAGGTTCCTTTTTGCTATAAAAAATGAAAATTACCAAGATAGACTTAAAAAAAGATTCCTTGGATCTGCATAGGATAAGCCAGGGAAAGTTGGCTGTTAAGTCTAAAGTAGAGGTTAAGACTGTAAAAGACCTGAGCATAGTCTATACTCCGGGAGTAGCAGAGGTTTGCAAAGAAATAGTTGAAAACAAAAGCAGCATTTATGATTACACAATGAAGTCCAATTCTATTGCTGTTGTTACAGACGGAAGCGCTGTGCTTGGGCTGGGAAACATCGGAGCAGAAGCGTCAGTGCCTGTTATGGAAGGAAAATGTGTTCTTTTCAAGGAGCTTGCAGACATCGATGCTTTTCCGATATGCATCACAACCCAGGATGATGATGAAATTGTAAGCATAACAAAAAACATAGCGCCTGTCTTTGGCGGCATTAACCTTGAGGACATTGCAGCCCCGAGGTGCTTTAAGATTGAAAAAGAGCTGCTCGGCATAGGAATCCCTGTTATGCATGACGACCAGCACGGAACCGCAACTGTTGTTTTAGCAGCCTTAATCAATGCCTCAAAGGTTGTGGGCAAGAGCATAGAAGACTTAAAGATTGTCATTAACGGAGCGGGCGCTGCAGGAACTGCAATAACCAAGCTCTTGTTGTGCATTGGAGTTGACAAAAAGATATGCACTCCTGTCAAAGAGATTATTTTATGCGACAGGGAAGGCATGATTTATGACGGAAGGCCGGGGTTGAATGATGCTAAAAAAGAGCTCGCAAAAATAACAAACAAATCAGGAAAGCAGGGAACTTTAAAGGACGCGCTTGAAATGGCAGATGTCTTTATTGGAGTTTCTACCGGAAACCTGCTTGCTGCAGATGACCTAAAAAAGATGAACAAAAAAGCAGTTGTTTTTGCAATGGCAAACCCCAATCCGGAAATAATGCCTGACGAAGCCAAAAAAGTTGCAGAGGTTGTAGGCACAGGAAGAAGTGACTTTCCGAACCAGATCAACAATTCCCTTGCATTTCCCGGAATTTTCCGGGGAGCCTTGGATGCCAAAGCTACAAAAATAAACAATGAGATGAAAGTAGCCGCAGCAAAGGCAATAGCAAACTGTATAGAGCCGACAAAAGACAACTTATTGCCATATACTCTTGATAAGATTGTAGTTGCCAGGGTTTCTGAAGCTGTAAAAAAGGCTGCAGAGGAAACCGGAGTCTGCAGAAGTTGACTTATAAGCTGCCCCAATATTATTCCTACAGCCATTTGAGATTCAAACTTTTTATTAGAAAAATAAAATTAAAGAAAAAATAAATAAAAAATTACCTTCTTTTCTTCTTCCTTCCGCCTCTCTGCATCTTTGCTTCGCAGACATTGCCTTTCCTGTCTATGTAGTACAGGTAGCCTACTTTTCTCTTGACGCCTGCTTTTGCCACAACTGTCTGCTTCTTGTTGGTTTTCCTTCCGGCCCTTTTCATCTGGACTTTTGCAACATTGCCTTTCTTATCCAGAAAGTAAAGGTATCCTTTTTCTCTTTTTACACCTGTTTTTGCAATTACTTTTCCCATTTTACCACCCTTTTGGTTTGATACAGACGGTAATGATGAGCTTATTTAAATACCTTTGTATTTTTCCGTGGGAAAACAGCATTTTTCAGATGCAGTTTGAATGAAGAATCTAACTTTGCCTCCTTTCCAGAACAAGGAAAACATAATCATGCGGGTTGTCTTTGTCCATCTCATGCTCCTCGTATGATGTTTCATCCCACTCCTCTATTTTATATTCAGGAAAATAAGCGTCTCCCTCAAAATCAGCGTCTATTAATGTTAAATACATTCTATCTGCTTTCGGCAGGAACTCCCTGTAAACCTGGGCTCCCCCTATAATCATAATCTCTTCATTATTTTCAGCAGCTTCCAGTGCTTCCTCAATCGAATGGACAACAATGCAGTTTTCTGCCCTGTAATCCTGGTCCCTTGTAAGAATAATGTTTTTTCTTTTGGGAAGGGGCTTTCCTATAGACTCAAAAGTCTTCCTTCCCATTATGACAGGCTTTCCCTCGGTAAGCTCCTTAAATCTCTTCATATCTGCCGGAAGTTTCCACGGAAGGGAATTGCCTTTCCCGATTACCTTGTTTTTTCCAATTGCGGCAATAAGTGATATAATCATTTTTGTTCCATTAATTTTTATCTTATGCTCACAATTATTTGCTAGCTTGTTTTTTATTGCACACTTAATTTTATTTTTTCATTGAAAATTTTTATTTTTAATTAAATATTTAATATTGGACTTTAGTTTATTGTTTTTTTTGTCTATTGGTATTTTTATTATTGTTACTGTTTTTTTATTTGATATTATAATATTGGACTTTATTTACTGCTCTGCTTTTGTTTATTGATGCTCTTATTATTTTTTGTTTGTTTTATTATTGAAAATTATAATATTGGTTTTTGTTTATTGCTCTGTTTTTTTATTATTAATGGTTTTATTTTATTGAAAATTATAATATTGGGCTTTGTTTATTTTTTGTTGCTTGATATTCTTATCATTCTTTTAATTTTTTATTGGATATTATTGTATCTTTTACTCTTAAACTGCCATCGGAGCCTTGATTGCAGGATGGTATTGGTAATTTACTAGCTCTATGTCTTCCATCTTGAAATCATGGATTTCTTTTACGCTTTGGTTAAGCTTCAGTTCCGGCAGCGGAAACGGCTTTCTTTTTAACTGCTCTTTTACCTGCTCAAAATGGTTCTGGTAAATGTGCGCGTCTCCAAGCGTGTGTATGAACTCGTGCGGCTTTAAGCCGGTAGCCTGCGCTGTCATATGAAGCAATAATGAGTAAGAGGCAATGTTAAAAGGCACTCCCAAAAACATATCGCAGGAGCGCTGGTACATCTGCAATGACAATTTGTTGTTTGCAACAAAAAACTGGAAAAACATATGGCACGGAGGCAAAGCCATCTGACTAAGCTCTCCGGGGTTCCATGCTGTTACTACTATTCTTCTGCTGTGGGGCTCTTCCCTGATCTGCCTTATTGCCTCTGCAAGCTGGTCAAACTCCTTTCCGTCCGGATTTTTCCATTTTCTCCACTGCACTCCGTAAATTCTTCCAAGGTCTCCCGGAAACTTTGCTTTCGGCTTCCAGTAATCCGCCTCTGAATTTGCATCCCAGATATGGCAGCCCATTTTCTGCAACTCATTTACATCTGAAATGCCTTGGATAAACCACAAAAGCTCAGCTTTCATGGAATTAAAAGCCAGCTTTTTTGTTGTGACAGCAGGAAAGCCGTCTTCCATGTTAAACCTCATCTGCATTCCGAAAACTGTCCTTATTCCTGTGCCTGTCCTGTCTTTCTTGTCAGTTCCCTTTTCCAGAACATGCCTCAGGGCATCAAGATACTGTTTCATTATCCCCCGGCCTGTAAAATTAATCCAGTTTTAAATAGATTTTGGTTTATGCCGGAATATGTATAGTACCGTAATTGGTTTACATTTTCTTAAGTTTATAAAGCAACCATTATTTTCTTAGCAATTTCTAACAACAGGAGGTGTTTTTATGCCAAAATTAAATGAAAAAAACGTAAATGGGCTA
>JAHWGX010000049.1 GCA_019323655.1 Candidatus Woesearchaeota archaeon
GCCTAATGAGAGTTTTGCTCATAAACACACCAGCTTCAGTTTTGGCAAAATAATGGCTTGTTAAGAGCAAAAAAGAAAATTAGCCAAAAATGGGGCAATCCCAGCTAAGATGAATCTGCATCACGATGCTAAGTACGCTTCCTAAGGTTATGTTTACTATTTTCAATTCTGCTACATAATTTTAGTGCTTAACATGCCTTTTTAGGATTAAATTTCAATGTTTTGTCGCGGAGCGGGGGGATTTGTTTGTTAAGCTTTTTTAAGTGTATACCTCATAACTTACTTTACACCATGGAAAGATTTAAAAATATCTTTATGCAGGAATATAAATTAGCGCATATTGAGGCAATTAATACGCTAAATTAAGGTGCAAACAAAAAGGCATACGGCTTATAATTCGGCCAAATTGGGCTGTGTGCTGCTAAAAGCCAAAGGTGCAAATGGTATACTCTAACCAGAATATGCTGACGGAATTTTTGGGAGCTATTTGCAAAGAGGTTTCCAGGGGCAGCTCAGATAAATACGCTTTAATGGTCTTAAAAAGATTCAATAAGAGCAATGTCAAAGAATTCTCTTTTATCAGGTATATAAACTTATTTCGGGGTAAAGTAAAAATAAGCAAGGAAATTAACTCAATTGACCGGAAATTAATCGGAAAGTTCATAAAAAAAATGGCTGACTCCATTTTTTCTGATTTATTCAAGCATTTGGTCAAAAAAAACCTTAGCACAGAGCTTTTGGAGAATTTAAGGAATATGGGGGTGAAATTTTGATGGTCGTGATTTTAGTTTATACATCGCGGCCTTTGCAGTAAAAGACTGCAAGGACCATCAATTGTAAAAAAATCAAAAGTGCCGGAAAACCTAATTTTTAAGAAATTCTTTGGATTTCTTAAGCTATGCAGGGAGATTTTCAGCACTCAAAATTGAGGTGACTAAAAATGGGTTTGGATTTAAACATTGGAGTTGGTGCAAGCATTTTGACTGATTCTTATGAAGCTGGAGTTGAGGCAGCAGAAAAAGCCATTGAAAAACTTGGGGGGGAAAAACCTGATGTGGCAATACTATTTGCTGCTCCTAAATTCCAACAGGAAAAAATGCTGGACGGCGTTAAATCTGTCGTAAAAAATACGCCAATGATAGGCGGAACAACCGCTGGAGAAATATCCACCTCAGGGCTAAGCGTGAATTCTGTTGTTCTTATGGTGATTAAGTCAAAAGACGTAAAGTTTTACACTGGAATCGGAAAGAATGTAAGCAAAAGCGAGATTAAAGCAGGAAAGCAGCTTGCAGAAGGCCTTCTCAAGAAAACAAACTTAAAAAATGCCAATACCCTTGTTATGCTCCCGGACGGATTGGCCGGAGACGGCCTCGCTATTATAGAAGGGGCAAAGAAAGTTCTAGGAGAGAATTTTGAAATTATTGGCGGAGCACTAGGAGACGAGGCCAATTTTAAGCATACCTGCCAGTACTACAACGGGAAAGTTTATGAGAATGTAGTTGTGGGTATGCTCATCTGCGGAGGAGGCAAGATAAAGACCGCATCAGGAGTAAGGCACGGGTGGGACTCTGTTGGAAACAGGTTTAAATGCACAAAGGCAAAAGGCAATGTTGTTTATGATTTTGGGGGCAAGAAGGCTTTGGATTTCTACACAGAGCTTTTGGGAAAGGAAAGGGGGAAAAAATTGCCTGCGATAGGACTAGAATACCCCATGGGGCTGATTGATGACAGGGCAAAGATAGAGGGCCATGACTATTTTCAGATAAGGTGCCCGCTGAAAGTAAACAAAAAAGATGGCAGCGTCACTTTTGCGGCATCTATTCCCCAAGGCAAAGAAGTGACACTGACCTACTCTACAAGAGCCGCAATAATTAACGGGTCCTACCTTTCAGCTGTACAGGCAAAAAAAACGCTTAAAGGAAAAGCCAGATTAATAATGATGTTCAGCTGCGTAGCCAGAAAGATGGTGCTTGGCAGGAGAACCAATGATGAAATAGAAGTTGTTAAGCGGGTTTTTGGAAAAAATGTGCCTATTATAGGGTTTTATACCTATGGGGAGATAGGGCCTATTGACAAAAGGGTGCCTACCTTAAGAAGCGCAAGATGGCACAATGAAACAGTGGTAATCTGGGTGGTCGGGGAATAATCCCAAGAATATCCTGCCTAAGGGCATATTTGCAGCTTGGGGGGTGCAAACTGAGTTTACCGGATTTTTGAATATGACTAAAAAAATATACCAAAGCGTCTTAGAGAGGCTTAAGATAGAGGTCCCCTCACTGGCTGAGCCCCTGCTAAACAAAGCACTGGATGAAATTGGAACTAATCCTTCAGATGTGACTGCATTTCAAATGAAAAATGCCATTAAGCATTTTATCGAGCCGGTGCTCAGCAAAAATTTTGGGCTTAAGAAAGGATTGGAAGAAATAGGGACGGGGATTATTGTCCTGGACAGGAAAGGCAAAATAAGAAGCGTTCCCCCATCAGTTCAGAAACTGTTTCCCGAGATAAAAGATAAGAGATTCAGCATAAAGAAAGATTTAACAAAAAAGGTATTTTATTCAAAAGGCAGAAGCATTAAGATTCTTACAGCCCCGATTGTAAGCAAAAGCCAGGAAATAGAAGGCGGTGTCTGCATAGTTTCTGATGTTACCCTGGACAGGCAATTGGAGAATGAAATGGTTCTGGCCTATGATAGGATCCTCAACCAGAACAGGGAAGCTACCAAAAAAACCATGGAACTTAATGAGCTAAAAGGCAAGCTTGAGGACAAGAATTATGAATTAATGTCTGCAATTCAAAATTTAAATGAACAAAACAGGAATATCATAAAAAGGTCTTTAGAGCTGACTGAACTGCAAAGAGACCTTGAGGACAAGAATTACGAAGTTGAGAAGGCAAATGAAAAAGTCATGAAGCTTATGGAAGCCAGGACAGAATTTGTTAACAGGGCTGCACATGACCTAAGGACTCCAGTCACGCCTATACTTATACTGATTCCGGAAATTAAAAAGCGCATAAAAGACAAAGAAATCCTGTGCGACTTAAGTGTTATAGAAAGAAATGCGGCTTATTTAAGGTCCATAGCAAACGACCTCATAAGCTACCTCAAATCCCAGAGCGGAAAATATACTTATTCTTTTGTCAAGACCTCCCTAAACGAGCTTGTAGAAGACGTGCTTACAACGTATAAAGAAGCTTTTAAACAGAATAGGATAAGCGTGGAAAAAAAATTTCAAAGCATATTGCCTCCTGTTGAGCTGGATGTGCTGAAGATTGCCCAGGTAATCCAGAATATAGTGTCAAATGCACTAAAGTTTACACCAGAGGGAGGGAGATTGGCAATAACTGCAGAAAAAATGGATAGTTTTATAAACATCAAATTCAAGGATTCCGGTATTGGCCTAAGCAAAAAAAACCTGACAAGAATATTTGATGAATTTTTTAAAGTGGATAAATCCAGACACTCTACAGGAGAAGGCCTTGGCCTTTCAATCTGCAATGAAGTCATACTGAACCACAATGGCAGGATATGGGCAGAAAGCGGAGGCCCTGGAAAAGGAACTACAATAGCATTTGAAATCCCAATCAAGCAAAAAAAAGGCGGTGGTGCAATATGAAAAAGGATCATAAAAAAACAAAAAAAAAGGTGGTCATGCTAGTGGATGATAACATTGACCTCTTATACAGCGTTGAAAAAGGGTTAAATTCCCTTGACAAAAATCTGGAAGTGGTTGGCGTAGAGAGCGGCAAGAAATGCCTGCAGCTGCTGAAGAAGACCCAACCAGACCTGATTCTGCTTGATATAATGATGCCCAGTATGGACGGCTGGGATACCTGCGCTAAGATTAAAAGCGACAAAAAAACAGAGAACATCCCTATAATATTTTTAACTGCAAAGACAGACCCTATAAGCAGAAGCATGGGGGGCCTTGCATCTGCGGACTATATAACAAAGCCATTTGACATGAAAGAACTGAAGAAAAGAATAGATTCTGTTATCAGAGCCAAAAGGAAGAAATGAATTTTTAGAAGGGTTATAAAATTGTTCGGCAAAAAATGATAAAAGAAAATGTGACAAACCGGGTTATAATAAAGAACTTCTTGGAAGCTGCCAGGGACATAATAGCTGAAAACACCTCCTTTAACTACAGTGTACTTGCCATAAACGGCATCAAGGAACAATTAAGCGGGGAGTTTAAGTTCTTAAAGAAAGTTTATCTAAGAAAGGGCTTTGTTGATGTCGGCCCGAGCATAAATGATATAAACAGGAAGGAATTGAAAAAATTTCTGGTAAAGGCAGTGGAGAGGATGGGGCCTGACTACCTAAAGGTGCTGCTGACCCAGAGGCTAGCTCCAAAAGAGCTGGCATATTTAGAAACTCTTGGAATGAGGTTTGGCTAAATGAAAACAGGAATTTCCTTGGGGCTTATTTTTGCAGTTGCTTTTTTGGTTTTAATAAATTCTGCAGCAGCAGACCCTCAAATAATTGACATAGACAACCTGAAGAGCATAGCAGTCCCTATCCATGTTATGGAGCTGTTTCTGGCGCTTTTCATATCCTACATGTCACTGAAATTTTTCAGGATAACCAAGCCTATCAGCCTGTTTTTGTACCTTTACATGGCAATAGGCTTTATTATTATCAACAGCCTGCTGTATTTAGTTTTTTACTGGAGCATAAACACACGATTAAACATTAGTTTTGTGAATGTGTGCATTGGCGGGAGGATTGCGCTGATTGGAGCGCTGATATCACTTGCAATATTCTTCTACAGGTGGAATAAGGTCATGAGAGAGAAATTAGGCAAGGCTGGTTAAGAGGCCGTGCTCTATTCTTTTTTTATTGCTAAAATTTTTCTATGAAGATTTTATAAATTTGGAGAATAAGCCTCTGGGGGGATTTGCACCCCCGACCTTTGCCTTACCAAGGCTTTACGGAATTGGAAAAATCCAACCCTAACGCAATTTGTAGGCAAAAACTAGCTACTATGCTACAGAGGCGTGAAATGCGAGGGGTGGGATTCGAACCCACGGACACACTAAGTGACAGGATATCCCACTTACGCATGGGTGCCACATTATGGCACTGGTCTTAAGTATCGCACTCATTCTGAGTCCTGCGCGTTTGACCAGGCTTCGCTCTAAGGAACTACAAGAATTAACTTAATAGTAACCCTCGCAAAGTGCCTGGTAAGCAAAAAGAAAGGAAAACTGTTTTTAAACATTACTAATTTATTGAATTTTGTTCGAAGATTTTCAGGGCTGCGCCAGAGCGGTGTTGTAAGCGGGCATGTGGCATAGCCCCATGCAGGGCGAGTAAAAATGGGCTACCGTGATACATTTCCAGCAAATTTTTAATTAACAACACGCACCATTTTGGTTAATATCCTTTAGCTATTCTGCCCACCCGCCTCCCCTAAATTAGGCACAGCCCTAAAAATATTCTAATTTACCCAGCCTTAATTTTGTACAAACTGAAGAATGCCTTTAGCCTTTTATGAAGGTCATAGCAGTCCTCAGTGACAGGGCCTTCGTGCCTTTCTGTTATGGTGCTTCCTATCATCCATATGTACTTGTCGTAGAGTGTCCTGAAAAAAGAATAAAGGGGCTTCTGGGTCCATCTTCCTGTCAGGCTCGTTTCAAGAAATCCGTCAATAACTATTAAAACGTCTGCCTGGTTTAGCCTGAGTGTATGCTTTTTTTCTTTTTTCCTGAGCTTAATTTCCCTGACATTGTTGAATAAAGCCCTCAACCTGACTACCTGCTTTACAGCCCTCACAGGGCTCTTCCAGCATTCTATGACCCACTCAACTTTTTTTCCTTTTGAGGTTACATCCTCTGATTTTCTTTTGAGGTCTTTATACATTCCTTTTTCTGTAAGCCATTTTTCCACTTCTGCATAGAACTCTTCTATTGACAAGAGCCCATTGTAGCTTAACCTCAAATCATAAACCAGCTGCTTTTTTTCTACCATTTTATTCTGCTGAAACGAAAGGAGGCACTTTTGACACAACCTTGTAATGCCGGTACATGTTAAAAAACTGCTCTATTGTATGGTACAGATGATGCATGTCAGAGCTCAGCCTCTGCTCGAACCTCTCTGTATATGCCTTGTAAACAAAATTGTTGTAAATTGACCTTAAAAACTGGAAAATTGGGAGGCCTTCCCATCTCTGGGTTTCATCAAGCTCAAGATAGCCGTCAATGTAGATTATCACGCGCCCGTTTCCGACTTTAACCCTTTTCCTGTCTACTACTGCATCAACCTTATGGTAATTATAGACTAAAATTCTAATCTTGGGCCAGTACCTTACATAATCTGTTATTCTTTTCCAGGGCTTTATCTGCCATTCCATGTGCTTTCCGGTTTCTGTGTTTTGCTCAAATTCCTTTTCTGTCTTTAGGTCCCACCCTCTCTCTTTTAAAAAAGCAGTTATGTGCTTAAACAAATCATTGGCATTAAAGGGGCCATTGTAATTAAGCCTTAAGTGGTCAACAACTAATCTTAGCTCTGACATTTTACCTTACCTTGTGGAAGTACCTGTGCTCATAGCCCTCTGACTCCATTTTGAGCCTTTCCTTAATCAGCGAATGCAGCTTTAAGAAAACATTATAATACATATTATCCCACCAAATGGCTTCTATCTTTTTCCATATCACATACTTATGGTAAAAATTTCTTAAGTTGGCATAAAAGGCATTTTCTTCCCATCTTTTGTCATAGTCCATCTCCACCTTGCCCCTGAACTGTATCCATAAGCGCCCTTTTGTGAAACTCCTTTTGCTGCCGTCTTTCATAACAACCTCTATATCCTGTGTATCAAATGTGTGCAAAAACAGGTTTATTACAAACTTATAATATTCCTCTACGTTTCTGACTGACTCCCATATGTAATAAGTTTCAGGGCCAAAAGGCCCGGGGCGCTTTTGAATTAATTTTTTCTCATAGAACTTAAACTTGTGGCGGTTGAAGAAAGAGGCCACAAACTCGTACAGATCGTCCATGTCCCAAATACCTTTATATTGTATGTATGTGGTGAATGCAGGGCCTTCTTTGAGGGCAAAGGGTAAAGGTTCCATAAATAAAAACTCGTATAGAATATATTTAAATGTTTCTAAATGCCGGGCTGGGTTTGCTGTTTAGCGCAATTCCCGCAAACAACGGTCCCCCCGATTTCCTTAACCTTTTCAGAATATTCCCCGCATGTTTGGCAGATTCCTTCTGTAGGGATTATCCTATTGATGGGTTTTCTGCTTTCTTCTTTTAACTCAAACTTGTCTACAATCAGATCAAAAAGCTCCGGCTCTATCTTAAGGATATCCTTTATTGTAAGCAGGCCAATCATTTTATTGCCTTCTATGACAGGCAGGTGCCTAATGTTGTTGTCCCTCATTTTTATAAGAGCATCGTAAATGTCTGCACCAGGAGAAATTGTAATCAGCTCTGTTTCCATGAAATTTTTTATTTTTTCTCCTGCCTTGGCGCCCTGAGCAACAGCTTTTCTTACAATGTCCTGCTCTGTCAAAATCCCCAAAGAATGCTCATTGTCTTTAACAACAACAGCTCCGACATGGTTTTTTGACATTATATCCGCGCATTCAGACAGGGTTATATCCGGGCTTACAGAAACAGGGTTTATTGTCATTGCATCGATGACCTTGTAGCCGGATTTCATAATATAGGAGGGGTAGTTCTGAAATTTATAAAGTTATTGATTGTGAAATTGTATAAACTTAAAATTTATGGAAGGTTTTGAAGAATAAGAGAATTTAAAGCAGTTTAATAATGAGCACTGGACATTCGCGCGTGAGGTTTATAAATAACTTGTTCTATAAAGATGGAAAAAGAGGATACGCAAAACTGCCAAATAATGCTTTTCGCTTACCAGCAGAAAAGCAATTATGCATTTTCGCTCAAAGTTCTCTTTTTTAGTTACTCCAAAAGCTTTAGAGAAAATAAAAAACTTTGGAGGTGAATTGAATGAGATTTAATAGATGGGTTAAGTATCCAAAAGAAAAGTGTGAGTTGGCTTTGGACCTTGTAAATAAAGGATTCCTTATTAAAGATATTTCTAAAAAGGTAGGTGTTCCAACTACAACAATACGGAATTGGAAACATGGGTATACTAAGTTATTTGGTATTTATAAAAGACTAGATTCCAAAAATAAGGAAAAAGCACAGATTCTCGCAAATCGGGGTTGTAGTATTAAAGACATTTCAAAAGAATTGGATGTGGGTTACAATTCAATTAGATTATTCTTAAAGAAAACTATGATTGGTTGTGATTACCAACAAATCAAATTGATGAATCGTAAAATGCCTGAAGAATCTAAAGAATTGACTAAAGAATTGGCTTATATTGCTGGGGTAATGTTGGGAGATGGTTATTTTGCAGAATACTCTTTTAGTCTAGATACTATAGACAAAGAGTTTAGAGATTATTTTTCACATGTTGTAAAAAAATGGTCTAATAAAAAACCTAGTTTAAGGGAATTTGTGAATAATACAAGTTATTTTTATGGATGCCTTGTTTGTTCAAAAGATGCTTGTGACTATCTCGGACATTTAATTGATGATAAAGAGAAATTTCTAAAGGAAATATTGAGCTGTAATAATGAAGATATTAAATCCTCATTTATAAAAGGTTTTTCAGACTCAGAAGGCAGCATCTTAGAGGATCATCGTTTTATAAGGATATATAATACAAATAAAGGTTTACTTGAAAGCATTAATCAACTTTTGGTAAGTCTAGGCTTTGATAATAATAAAATGCATATAAGACTTTCAACTGATAAAACATACGAACTAGGGATAAAGTCACATAAAAACATTGAATTGTTCTACAAAAAAATAGGATTTACAATCAAAAGAAAGCAAAAAAGGCTTAAAAATTTTATCGACAATAAAAGGGCGGTCGGTGGGACTTCCAAATCCTGAGGGAGTTGTATCACCCTCCAGGACATTTGAACCCACCCTAGGAGAGTCGTGCTGTTTAAAGTTCCACAGTCTCCTATGCTGCCAGGCTACATCACGACCGCCATAAACACCAGAACTGACTTTTGCCTTATAAATCTTTTGCGATTATTTTTATCGGCTTTTCAAAAAAGTTTGGTAAACTGCGTAAGGCAAAATAAAAGCAACTGCATAAACAGTTCCGATCAGCAAAGAATTGTGGGGGTTTTCTATTCCAACCAACGATTTCATATTGCCAAGTATAACAACAAAGCTTATTACCGCAAGGAGCGGTATTATCGTCCCTAAAAATATGTGGTGCTTTGCCTTCAGGTTCTCTATTGTCCTTACGAGCAGCTCAAACAAAAGGCCGAAAGAAACGCCTAATGTGATTATTACAAGATAAAGCTGAAATCCCTCTAAAACAATAAGCTCGGGTATCAGAGATATTGTTATTATAAAATTTCCTGCTACGGCAACAAGCAGTGAGAACCAATAAACAGCCTTGTCTAAAATCTTTATTTTCGGGTGTTTGCTCTTTTTTGCTTTTTCTATTATCTTAAGAGTTTTATTTATATCTCTTTTGCTCCATCCCTTTTCATTAAGACGCTTTTTTATGCCCTTCATTAAAATTCTTTTTCTCCTTCCACAATTCTTTCCACATAACTGATAAAATTTCTTGCCGACTCATAATGCTCCTTTAAAGTATCGATGTTTACTTCCACCACCTTATTGTTATCCATTACAGCAGTCATGGTGACATGCCTCCTGTATTCTTCCCTTTTGCTGTAATCTGCCCGGATTATTTTCCTTAGGCTCAAATAAAGGCTAATGTAATTAACAAGCTCCTCATCGGGGAATGTCTTAACCAGCAGTTTTGAGCCTATTATGTAATTAGAGGGTATTTCATCAATCTTTTTCTCATCTTTTGCGTATTTGAGCAAAGAGTCTATTCCAAAGGAAAAAGCATTTATAAGCCTTTCAACCATATGCCTCATCATATCCACGGTGCGGGTGTATTTGAGGCTTACATAGAAAAGGTGGTCAACTCTCTTCAATTCCTGCCTTGCATTGTATAGAGATTCTTTCATTTTATTTATAAAATTGGATTATTTATACAATATAATTTAATTACCTAAATATCTTTTCATCTGTGCTTACAATAACGGAAACATTTTTCAGGAATAATTTCGCTTTTTCCACATAGGACCTTACTTCCTTGAGGGATATTGTTCTTACCCTATAGTCTCCATTGCATATGACGAAGCTCTCTTTCCTTGAAAATTCCATCGGGCTTTTCTTATGCGCGATTATTATGTCCCTTAAATCTTTTATTATTCCCAAGCATTCATTGCCCATATTATACCTTTTTAGGCATTTGTCCCTGAACAACTCGAATTTTGACGTGAAATTATCCGGAAAGGGGGGTATGCGCTTAAATATCCGGTCATAATAAAGGACAGACCCCATCCCATAGGAAAATGCAAGAAACAAATTCTCGATGGAAGACAGCAAAAGCCGGGAGTCTTTAACCATGGGATAAGTCATAGTCAGCATGTGATCCGCAAGCTGCAGTTTTTTTCCTGCTAAATCCCTAAGCTCCTGAAATTTTTCCATAAGGGATGTTATGGCCGAGAAGTTTAAATATTTTTTTGAAAATTTGCGTCAAGCTTAAATTTTGGCGCTGCCTTTCAGCTCCAGAATGGCTTTTGCCAAATCTCCCTTATTCTTTTCTATTGCTTCTTTTGCCTGTTCTTCTTCTGCGCCTGTCTGCTGCACCACTGTTTCAATATCATCCTGGCTTATCTCTGGCTCAGAGGAAACTGGACGCTCCTCAGCCTGACCGACGATTTGAAAAGTCTCCTGGCCCATCATGTTGACCTTGCTAACCTGGGGATTGGATATTATAATTTCCTTGTCATCCGCCCTGATTATTACCTCGTTTGCATCAATCTCTTCCTGCCTTATTCCAAGCCTTTTCATTGCCTTCTGCAATTCCCTAGGATTCATGCCAGGTATCATTTTATGTTTTGCATGCTTTTTATATGCCCAAAAGCCTGTTTCCGTATGTGTAAAGAAATATCATTATTACCATAACAACAACGCACATGATAATTATATGCTCCGGCTTTATTTTTATCCTGCTCTTGTACTCGTCAAAGTACCTCATTAATCCGCCAATCCCGGAGGGCATTGAAATTTTATCCTGCGCCATTTTGAATTTTGACCTTGATTGTATTGTTAAAAATTGCAGGGCCAGAATAAGCCACCTTCTGTCAGATCTTAAGCAACAAAGCTGCTATCATCTGCCTTAGCATTTAACTAAGCGTCCTTTAAGGCTGCAAATCAGCCATTTTGACTTGCACCAGACAGGGCTCACCGTTTCATCCTTCCCATAAAAAACGTCAGCTGGTTAGCTTGTTTTTGTCGCCAAAAACTTCTCGAGCATCATGCTTTTTTATGGAGGTCCCGTTTCTGAGTGGTTGCCATCCATTGCTGGATCTTGCTTTCGCAAGTGCCTATTAGGCAAAAGCCTAAGTGGGTGGACTTTCCTCGGTGTTTTCCACCGTTAGCTAAGTACTGGCCCTACAGCCTAAAGTTAGAATGCCTTGTTTATAAATTTAACCCTTTTTCTTTCCTTTCATAAGAAACTCCTTAATGGCTTTTATCTCTTCAAGCTGCCCAATCAGAATTCCCTCTTTTATGTCTTCGCCTATTGCAAGAAGGATGATAAATATTACCATCAGCATCCACAGGAAAGTGGTTTGCAAGAAGCCCCAGCTTAAGTTGCCGCCTTCTGCCAGGTAAGTTTTATTTATGAGCATATAACCAACAATAAGGACAAGCAGCCCAACTATGAGGAGCATTTTTTCAAACACGCTTGTTTTTCTTGTCTTTACCATTTTGACATTAAACTTTGGAACTAGGTGTTTATATATTTTTTTGTTTTGGGGTGTTGGTGCGAAAGCCGGTGCTTGTGCGTAATTTGCCAAAGAATAAAGTTCCGCAGGATTGCGATGCACGACCTGAGCAGCATGAAATGCTGCGAAGCTGAGAGGCATGCTAAGGCTCCGCACAAGCACGGATTAGGCTTTTGCACCAACCTCTATTTTTTTCCTTAATACAAAAATCTCGTATTTCTTTTTGCCGCTGAAAACGTCTTTTTCCCGGGAAATAATAAAGTTATGCTTTGCAGAATATTTTTTTACAAGCTCCCTATTCCCGATTAAGACTATTTTTCCATTTTTGCCTAAGATAAAACCTGCCTGATAAAAGAACTCATTGTAGATATTATCAGCTTCTTTGTTTTGGAATGAAGGCATCTTTGCCACTATTTTGCCTACTCTGCCCTCAGCAAACTTTGTATCGAGCCACTCTGTGTCAGTCCTGCTGAAGCTGATTTTTTTGCCAATTCCTGCTATCTTGCTGTTTTTCTTTGCATAGTTTATATATTTCATAGAACTGTCGATGTTATAGATTTTCAGTTTAGATTCTTTTATGCCTTTGTCTGTTTTTTCAAAGAATTTTTTGAAATTATAATCCTTGAATTTTTTTAATTTCAAAAAAATAAGCTTTTCCTTGTTAAAAAAGTTAACTGGAAACTTTGATGCAAATAAAGCAGCCTCTATCGGTATTGTTCCTGAGCCTGAGAAGGGGTCCAGCAAAGCCTCATCTTTTTTGCAATCTGCCAGCCTGACAAGAGAATAGCCTATTGTGCCTTTTATGGAAGCAGGATGGGAAAATATGCTGTAAGATCTCTTGCTTAAATCAAAACCTGCAAAGTCTATTCCGAAGCAGCATTTGTCCTGGGTCAAATAGGCAAACAATATTATGTCCGGGTCTTCAAGGCTTACCTTTTGCCTGTAATTGCGCTTTTTTTGAGTATAATCTATTATTGCCTCTCCAAATTGTTTTTCTATTTCCGGTGTTGATATGCCGTTGTCATAAATTTTTTTGCATCTTACCCTAAACGTGGTTTTTTTATCCAGCCACTCATTAAATTTTATTTTTGAAACGTTTTTTTTGAAATCACTAAAGATATCGCTGTAATCAAACTCCGAAAGGAGGAAAAATACCCCCCTTGCTGATTGCGACTGGTAGCATAATTTAAACAAATCCTCATAACTTTTTATATCAAAAACAATGTAGGCCTCATTTATTTTCGGAGTGCTTCCTATAAGTTCATTGACCTCTAAAGCGGCAATGTCTTCCATGCCCTTATGCGTTGTTAAAAATCCTTTCATAGCAGCATGGTTTATAAGCAGTTATAAAAAGGTTTTGGGGGAGGGCAAGAATAGAAAGGTTTATAAATAGCTTTATTGCCCAGTAATTATGGAATGTTGTGAGGAAGCAGTAGTTATTCTGGGTGGATTAGAGAAGTTAGCTGCCTCTGTGGCAGAAGCTAAGGGAATGCCTATTGATGATAGGTCTATTGATGATATTTTTAAGAAAATCGGCTTTGACCCTGTTGATTTTTTAAATCAATACATCAATCCTAAAAAGGATGCTAAAATTTGGGTCAGAGTCCCATATGGTGGAGCTTGGGCAATTTTTGAAAATATAGATCCTAAAAAAGAGTTAATAGCAGATAAAAACTATTTTACCAAAGAATTGATCAAGCTTGCTTCAGAAGATAGAAGGGGGATGATTTATGCAGGAGGATTAGGGCATCTTTTTGGCGGGAGAAGACCGGAAGATGGTTTAGATGATTGGATAACAGAAAATAAGATGGCGGGTTATCCCCCTGGTATTATTGGCAGAATAACAAATAAGATTAACAGCATATTTGAAAAGGTAATTCCAGATTCGTATGCTGGTAGAGTAACATCAGGGTTAGACAAATTAAAAAAATTTGCTAGGAAAGCTGGACCAATTGTTGCTATAGGCGCCATTCTTGGAGGTCTTCTTGCTTGCGGTTCCCCGATAGCATCTGCTCAAGGTGAGAATTCGAGTTTTACACTGGAACAAATTGCAAAAGATCCCGGCTTGCTTAACCAGATAGACCCATGGCCATCTAAGTTTCTTCCAGAGTATATGGCAAATCAGGGTTTTTCAATAAGAATTTTAGATTCAGGAACTGTGTTGACCATAACTCCAGAAAGCCAGAGACATGGTGGCGGGGTATGTATTGAGGATAATAAAACAGATATAGCAAATCTTAGGAAGGTTTTAGATTCAAAAAAAATACCTTACGAGGCTAGTCCTTCGAGTTTAGATACCTCGCTAGAGGATTTTCTGAGATATACACCAGAAATCGAGGAAAGTTTGCGGCTTAATGCTACAAAGTATAGCAGCTATAAAAGCACTATCTTTGAGCATATGCTAAGAATTAATTTAGGTGATATAAAGGTAGTTCCATATGAAAAGTTTGATTATAATGCTGAACCAAGTCCGCAACCACTAGGGGTGGAATTAAGGAGGGAGTCTATTATAACTGCTTTGGAGGAATTAGCAAAGAATGAACCAGGAGCAAAACTTTATTTAAATCCCTCTGCACCGATTTATAAGAACGAAACAGGAGCAAAATTTTATTTTATTGATGGGTCTACTGAAAATGCCTCAAACTATATGCCAAGGAAGAGCCTTCGTACACAATTTATTATCGATGGAAACTATACGTTTGCACATTTTTGGATAGATGAGGAATACCCCTCTCCCAATGAAGCGGAACAATTAGAAAAATTTGAAGAATTATTTTTGAGAGATATGAGCCAAAAAGGGTATTTTGAGTTGGATAACGGCAATTGGATTCCCACTCCAAAGTTTAATGAGACGGCGAAAAAAAACCCTCAGGTACTAATGGAAGACATGTTCAGCACAATAGATGGAAGGGTAAGTTATGATTGGAAAAATTATATTGCGGGAAAGTTTGAATCGAGATTGGGCTTCACGGGGCTTTCGGAAAATTCTGGGTTGGGCATTGGCTGTTATGAAATCGGAAAATGTGGATGCTCCGGTACATCTAATATCGCCACCGAAGGATGGGGAATTTTGCAGGAATATGGAGGATCAGAACTTTATGGAATAGAAGTATTTCGTATGTTTGATGCCCCAACTATGAATCATCAGTGGAATGGAATAATGCTAAACAATAAAATAACCGCTTTTGATTTGACTTGGTATGGAATGCCCTTGGGAGGGAGCGAAAAATACGACTTGTGTGCAGTAGATAATGCACATTTTTTTACCAAAAAAAATAACTAACCTTTAAATATTTCTTAGGATTGCTATGGTTGATTTGGATGAAAAAAATACTATTGGACACTAATTTTCTGCTTATCCCTTGGCAGTTCAAGGTGGACATATTCACGCAAATAGACAAGATAGCGGCATTTAACTATAAGCTGTTTGTTCTTGACAAGACTCTTGACGAGCTTAAAAAAATTATTGAGGCGCAAAAGGGGGCGGAGAAGGAGGCTGCAAAAATTGCCTTAAAGCTTATAGCTATTAAAAGAATTGGGATGATAAAGACCCAAAGCAATAAAAAAACAGACGACCTGATTCTGGACATAGCCTCTAAAAATAGTTTTATTGTTGCCACACAGGACAAAGAGCTGAGGTCAAGGTTAAAGGAAAAAAATGTTAAAGTTATTATACTGAGGCAGAAAAAGAGGGCGGTGTTTTATAACTAGATACCTTTTGGCGTTAAAAACAAAATGAGAAAGGTTTAAATAGCACTCACTTATCCTTTAAATTAAAATGTACTATAAATTGGAGCTTAAGGACCGTGTAAGGGTGCCTCCGCACCTGTTTAATTTGGATGCGAAAGAAGCTATTATAAAGAGCATAAAGAAGAAGTATGACGGCTTTATTTCAAAGGATATTGGAATTGTAATTGATGTTACTGACATAAAAGAGATAGGAGAAGGCGTTATAATACCTGGTGACGGGTCATCCTACTATGAAACAAAATTTGAGATTCTGAGCTTCAAGCCTGAGCTGCAGGAGGTTGTTTTAGGGAGGATAAGGGACATAGTAGACTTCGGGGCATTCATAACACTAGGGCCAATAGACGGAATGATACATGTAAGCCAGACAATGGATGATTTCGTGAGTTTCAGCAAGGAGAAAATTTTATCAGGAAAAGAAAGCAAAAAAACCCTAAAAGTTAATGATGTCTGCAGGGCAAGGATAATAGCTGTTTCGTTTAAAGATCCACTGAATCCCAAATTAGGCCTTACGATGAGGCAGCAGGGGCTTGGAAGGCTCGACTGGTTAGAAGAGGTGGAAGAGCAAAAAGAGCCTAAAAAAGAAGTCAAGAAGGGGAGCAAAAAGAAATAAAAATGAAAAAGAAAGTCTGCAAGAAATGCAGGATTTTTGTTGAAGGGAATGCATGCCCAATATGCAAAACCAACCAGTTTTCTGTGAACTGGCAGGGGAGGCTTCATATACTAGATGCCAATAAGTCCCTGGTTGCAGACAAGATAGGGATAAAAGTAAAAGGAGAGTATGCTATAAAATCCAGGTGATTCTCATGGAGCTAAAAATTATCAGCAAAGTGGAGGAGCCTATGCTGTCTAGGACAAAGGTTAAGACAGAGATTGCATTTGAAAAAGGAACTCCATCAAGAGAGGAAATCAGAAACAGACTGGCTAAGGATTTAGGCAAAGAGGAAAAGCTGGTTGTAGTCAAGGGCATATATCCGGAGTATGGGCTAAAGAAGGCAGAAAATATCTCTTATGCTTACGAAAATGAGGAGCCCTTAGAGAGAATAGAGCCCAGAACAAAGAAAAAAACTGGTGAGAAGAAAAAAGAGGCAGAAAAAGAAGATACAAAGGCTGCAGCAGAAGAAAAAGGGGGCAAAGCAGAATCCCAGAAAAAAGAGGAGCCAAAAGAAAAAGGGCTTGAGAAGGAAACAGCTGCTGAAAATAAATAAAACTGAAAGATGGCAAAGAAAAAGAAAAAAGCGAAAAAGGCAATGCAGGTATGGAAGCTTTACCAGGCATCAGGGGGTAAGGTAGAAAGGAAAAACAAGTTCTGCTCTAAATGCGGTTCTGGAGTTTTTTTGGCGAAGCATAAGGACAGGGAAACCTGCGGGAAATGCGGTTATACTAACTTCAATAAGTAGTTTTACAAATCCAAATTTCTTGGTTTTCTTAATTTTGATGGCATTCCAATATTTAATAGTGTGCTTAGTAATGTTAGTACCTATTTAATACGTATTTAGTCCACTTTTAATACTGATTTTTGGATTAAAGGGGTATTTGGTTATTCACTTTCAATAAGAAAAAATTATTATAAAAACAGATTAAATTCTTAGATAATAGTACAATATTCTTATTTTAGAATAAAAATCAAACCTTGATTTTTTTACTTTTGATTATTTCCTGGAATACGAGAAAGTCATCGGTAGTCAACTTTTTGCCACATTTTATTTTTTCTTCTATTTCCTGCTCTTTGCTTTTAATCAGTATGCTTTCTTCCAGCCTCTTTTTCTCATCTTCTTCCAGCCTGAATTTGCTTATTTTTTCCCTTATGCAACTCATCTCGCTTAGCTTTTCCTTAAGCTTGCTGTTTATTTCTCCGAAATTCTTTTTAAGGCTTACAAAATTTTTAAATGCCGCCTCTTCCTGGACGTTCAGCTCGTCAATTTCTTTTGAGCTTTTTATTATTTCTTCGTGCAGCTTTTGGCTTTCCTGGGCAAGGCTCTGTATTTCCTTGTGTACATCATCTGTTTTTTTCTTGGCCGTATCTATTTCAGAATTGAATTTTTTTATTTTGTCCTGAGCCCGGATAATCTCTCCGGCTTCGCTAAGCAATTTTTTCAGGGACTTGAGCTTTTTTGACAATTCTTTTTCTTTTTCAAAGGACATTGCCTCAGTTTCCAGTTTTGCCTCTATTCTGCCTATTTCCCCTTTTATTGCGCCGGGATCCTTAATTTTGGATTTATTCGTTAATCCCTTTAGGTTATCCTTTAGATTTATGAGCCCAGAAATATTTTTTCTTACTTCCTCATTAAGTTTGTTCCTTTTTTCCTTAAGGTCTTTTACGCTCTTTGTTAAGCTGTCCCTTTTTTCTTTTGTCTGCTTTATAGCCTTGATTTTTTTCTTTATGGTGCCAGCTATGTCTTCTTTCCTGCTAAACCATGACTCTTTATCATCATCAAACTTGTTCAGCTCTTTTCTTAAAGAATTCACATCATTCTTCAATTTATCCAAATTTGAGAACAGTTCTTTTTTTTCTTCCGCTTTGCCATCATTGCCTGAGTCCATTTTCCGTTGAATAATGCCTGGGGTATAAAAATATTGCCAATGCCTGCAATTAAGCTTTATGCCTTAACCCCATTTGCCAAGAAGATTGCCAAATAATTAAAAATTAAAAAATAAATTTTAATGCAAGGCGGTTTAGCCGAACAAAGCGCCAAGTCCTGCGGCTGCCTGCTCCTCGCTTTTCTTCTCTTCCTCCACCTTTTTCTTTCCTTCAGCTTTCTTTGCTTCCGGAGCTGCACTTTCCCCTGCAGCAGGCGCAGCGGCAACCGGCATTGCGGCTTTTTTTATTGCATCGTCAATGTTTACGCCTTCCAGAGCTGAGACTAAAGCCTTAACCCGCGCATCATCCACTTTAACTCCGGCAGCTTCTAAAACCTTTTTTACACTTCCCTCTTCAACTTTCTGCCCTGCTTTGTGTAGTAACATTGCTGTGTATACATATTCCATTTTATTTACCTCCATACTATTTTTTCCTTAAAGTTCCTTTTTTTAAGAGCTCTTTTGCCAGCTCTTCAACCTTTTTTGCATCTGTATCTTTCTTATTCTCTTTTTCCTCTTTGTTTTTCTTCAAATCATGAGCAGTGGGGAGCTTTTTATTGCCCTCTTTCTTTTCTTCTGGCTTTTTGCTTTCGCTTTCCTCTTTCTTGACATCTTCCAAAATATCTGCTGCGGTCTCTTCTTTTCCCTCAGCAAATTTTTTTGTTTTTTCCACCATCTTCCTTACTTTTTTATCGACTTCATCTTCAGGTGTTTCTTGTTCCGCGGGTGTTTGCTCTGAGGATTTTTGCTCGTCTGGTTTTGCTGTTTTTTCAATTTTATCTGCTTTTGGCTCTTCAGTTTTATCTGCTTTTGGCTCTTCTTTAGGTGGTTTTGGCTTTACTTCTTCTTTTTTTGCCTCTTGCAATGCTTCTTTTTCTGCCTTTTTTTCTTCAGCCGGAAGTTTTTCTTCTGTTTTTTCTTTTTCCAAAACTTTTTCTTCCTTAGACTCAATATTTGCAGTGCTCTTTAAGCTAAGCATTTCCATTTCTGCCATGCTGATTAAATCCTCAACAATGCCCCGGTCAAGTATTTTCTGGCTTATTCCTAGGGCTTTTGCATCGCTGAAGGCTTTTGCTATTAACAGGCTTACATTGTCTTTTGTTGGGTAAGCAATATCAAAAGCCAAGTTGAATGCCTGCACTGCTGCAAGGCTTACCTTATCATTAAACTCTTTTTCATCTATTTCCAGAGTGTCCCTCTGGTAGATAATTCCATCCTCATAAGCAGCGACCAAGCCAAGGCCGACCTGCATAGGCTTTATGTCCAGCCTTGTCAGGATTTCCGCTGCCTTTGGCTTTATCTTTTCCCCTTTTTTGGCAACAATGGCATCCTCTTTTACAGCAACCTTGCCTGACTCAACGCCTACTTTTATTCCCACTGAGCTTAATTCACTTATTACGGGCCCGGGAGCAAATGGTGTCGGGCCTTTCCTGACAATTATGTCCTTAGGGGCTATTTGCCCTGCTTTCGCAGGCGCGCTTGTCTTGCTCTTCTGCAGCAACTTGCTTAGCCTGAAAGGGTTTTCATTTGTGAAAATAAGCGCAGGCATACCCTCAAAATATTTGCATATTTCTTCTATATTTTTTTTCTCGCTTTTTGTTTTTTCAAAAGCAATTTTCATAAGCCTTTTTTTTGTTATGAACATGCTTATTTTTCCCCTTAGCTCTGTCCTCATGGACTGCAGCTGCGGAGCAGGCAGGTTATCCAGGTTTACCAGCCCTACAACAGGGTACTGCCTAACCAACTTAGACATTTCCTCCACAATTTTCTTTTTGTATTCTGATACTTCTGCCATTTTTACTTAGGCTGTTTTTTATTCTCTTTGGGAATTTTTTCTTTTTGTTTTGTTTGCCTGGCTTTTTCTTCCGGCTTTTCTTTTTTGGCTTGCTCAGCTTTCTTCTCCTGCCCGGGGTTTTTTTCTTCTTTTTCCCCTGATTTTATTTTCACTTCTGACTTTTTGCCTTTTTTTGCGCCCTCTTTTTCCTGCTCTTTTCCTACAGCAAAAGCAGGGCCCATTGTAAGCTTCAGCATGACGCTTTTCACATTATGCTTTTCATTGGGGAGCTTTGGGAGCACAGAATTGTAAGCTGCCAACGCGTTATCAATAAGATTATCTTCAGGCATATCCTCATTGCCTATCCTGCACTTGATTGTTGGCTCATTTTTTGTTGCAACGCTTATAGTTTTCTTGAGTTTTTCGTGTAAGGCTTTTATGTTTGCGTTAGGAGGCAAAACACTGCCTATTTTTGGATTGGGCATTTTGCCTCTTGGGCCCAGAAACCTGCCAAAGACTGCGGCTACTTTCGGCATAAGAGATGCCTGCGCAATAAAGAAATCATGCTTGTTTGCAAGAGCTTTTATTTCTGACTTATTTTTGAACTGCACAAATTGGTTCTGCAGGATAACCTCATTGCATACATCCTTGGCTTTGCTTTCCATATCAGAATCAACTAAAGCGCAAACCGAAATTTTTTTTCCAGTATCGTGGGGCAAAGCAACAAACATATTCACATTATGCTCTGTTTTCTTCAGGTCAATGCCCTTGAGATTAATAATTAAGTCAATGCTTTGCTTAAAATTTCTTTTAGGAGAAAGTTCCCTTAATTTTTTTAATGTTGCTGCTGCTGATTCCTTGTTCATCTTCCCTCCTACATCAAGTAGTATTAATGGGTTTTATGGCAGAGAAAAGCTATATTATATTTAAAGTTAATTGTTTTATGTTTTATTTGTGTATCTTTTAATCTAAATACAAAATAATTATTCCTTAACAGATTTAGGCGGCGCCATTGTTGCGCCGCATTATTTTGATATGCTGCGTTAAGAACAAGTTGGCATTATGCTTGAATTTAGTGTATTGCTTTTAGAACTGGGTTTGGCTTAAAGTGCAAAGTCAAAATTGGATATTGTAATGTTACAGGAGTTTTAATTTTACTGTATTATTGCTATTATTTTTCTTTTTTTGGGGTATTTTTTCTTATATAATAATATAAAAGGCTTAATATTTAAGTTTTAATCTTATTTTGCTAGTAGAAATCTTACTTTATATGTAAAAAATAGAAAGATTTATTAATAAATACTTATTTTATAGGTATTCTTGTAAGAAAAAGGTTATTTTGGCAATGGAAAATCAAGCCATGAGCAAAGAGTGTATCATTTCTACTTTTAACAGCTTCAACAATGATGAAAAAATAGAACTGCTTAATTCAATGATATCCACGCTTAGGGAAAAGCCCTCTAAAGATTATATTCCGGTTGGGATTTTTGACAATGATAAGCTAAGCATCTTTGAGGCGCTGGTAAAATATACTAGGGAAAATTTAAAGTTCAGGTTTGTTAAAACTGCTTCTTTGCTTAACAGAAGCGATAAGACTATATGGGCTACCTATAAAAAAGCGCAGCGTAAAATGAGTTTGCCTTTTGATTCTGTCCATTCTGAAATTAAAATCCCGATAACGAGTTTTTCTGACAGGAATTTTACGATTTTTGAAAGCTTGGTATTTCATCTTAAAGAGATGGACCTTACAAATCATGAAATTGCGGTAATGCTTCACAGGGATGACCGGACAATATGGAGCGTCTATGACCGGGCGAAAAGAAAAAAATGGGCAAAAAAATAAATTTATTCCACAGGAAAATTGAAGTTAAGTTGCTGCTGGAGGTTTTGGGAGTTTACGCTGTCCTAGCCCTAGCGCTTACAGGCATGTATTATCTGGAGCCCAGACTGACAGGATTTGCAGCTGCTGAAAACCAGCTTAATTATGGTGGAGCGAGCATAGAAATACTGGAATCTGTAATTGAAGATGGAAACTGGATTGTAAAATTTAAAACATCCGGAACCGGAAGCTTAATGGTATCTGCAACTGGAGGAACTTATGCTGAATTGTATAATGATGATTATGCTACAATGAACAGCATGGATATTTTGGAATTGAGATGCGGTGAATTTGAGATTTTTAATAATGACAATTTGATAATAACTGAGGGTGTGTGGTTTATTTTACTTGACGATTCTTTAGCCGAGCCAATTGATTTGGTGTGGGAAAGCATGCCTATAAAGGGTGCGTACATTGAGAGCTATAATTGCGATGATGAAATTGGATACTATACTGCAAGAACATTAAAAGAAGGAAGTAATATCCAGGAGTTTGAATTTGGTGGCGAAGTGGAATCTGTTGGTATTAGCTAATTAGATATTGGAGTCTTATTCTTTAAGTTTTTGAAAGGAAGTGTTTTGTCTAAGGCTTGGAGTTTTGCAATTAATACTCACGGACAAAAATTTTTGTACAATACTTGTCAGTTCGTAATACTAAAAACATTATGTTTTTTGTATCCCTTTGGGATAAGCAAATGGCATTTATATTGTATAAACTGGTGTTAATTGCAATTTTCTGGCAGCCTTATAGAGACGAGAAATATTTTTTTTAATGTCGCCGCTTTTGATTATTCAATCTCCAGTGTTTGAATCATTTCTTCAATTTCATCAATATACCCCTCATATTTATCTATTTCAGCAGAATATCTTATTGAATAAGCTATCTCTCCCCTCACAATATAGTACGTCGTAATTTTTAAATCAACGATATATTTATCTCCTTGAAAAATATCCCTATCATTTTCTGTATAGATTATTTTGAAAGCCGGATTATTAGCAAGAACGGTTTCTTCCTGAACTAAAATTTCACCTAAAAATTGAGAATTGATTGTCGACATTCTCTTGTTAGTGTATTTTTCTAGTGTCATTAAAGTATCATATGTGTTGTCAATATTTATGCCTAATCCAACAAAACGTTCGGATGGCGGACTGAAACTTACAAAAAATCCAAGAACATCAGATTCTATAATTTCCCAATCAGAGGGATATTTTATTTTTATTCCTTTTTTAGAATATTGTTTGTTTTCAAAGGATGTTTGTTCTAGTGGTTTTGTCTCATTTATGACTTTTTCTTCAGTTTCAGTCTTGATATCTTCAATACAATAATGACAACTACACATCAATGAAACAAGTGGTCTGTCAATATCCATATCTTGTAGATATTTTGTTTCGCATATTACTTTCGTTTCAGGATTTAAATTATTATCATAAATAAATTTAGAATAACAAAGATAATCTCTTATAGTTTCATTTTCATATGTTGCTTTATCAATCATTATGACTTCTTCACTCTTTCCATATTGCTCACATTTCAATTCTTCTTTTACAGAATTACAACCTACCATAAAAACAAACAATCCAATTATAAATATCAATTTTAGATTCATTAATAATAAAATATACATTAAAATATATAAATATACCTAAGAGGCAGCGACTTGATTTTATTTAGTAAAGGCTGCCAGAAAACTTTTCGGAAGAAATCCGACCCCACGTTTTAGGGTCGGAGAAATTAACAAGGACCTGAGGTTATCTGCTATAATTTCCGTACGCCTTTAAATAGGATATACTTTTTGCTATATTGGTATAATAAATAGTAAAATTTATATATTAGTATATTTATGGAGTATAATTCTAGTCCATGTTTAGTACAGTTTTAATCCAAATTTTAGGGAATAAGATGGCGGAAATGAGGTTTACTTTAACAAAGAAGCTGAACGAGCTGATTTTGGAGGTTTCTGAAGGGTTGGGTGTGGACAAGTCTGATTATGTCAAGAGCCTGATACTTAATGATTTGAAAAACAAGTTAAGGAAATAAAATGCCGGAAATGAGGTTTACTGTAACAAAGAAGCTGAACGAGCTGATTTTGGAGGTTTCTGAAGGGTTAGGTGTGGATAAGTCTGATTATGTCAAGAGCCTGATACTTAATGATTTGAAAAACAGATTCAAGAAAAATGATAAAGGGTAAAGTCTGCAATAATGCAATTAGCAAGAAGGCAAATATGATTGTGTTATTTTTAGTTATATTATTTATTACTCTATCAATATCTGTTTTTGCCATTCCAGACAGCTTAACTTTACAGGGAAAACTAACTGATTTAAGCGGGGCATCTCAAGCAGGAACATTTAACTTTACCTTTAGGATTTATGATGCGTTTACCGGGGGAAATGTTTTATGGCAGGACGACGACAGGAATATAACCACAGATGCAAACGGAATTTATGATGTTATATTGCATAATTTAAGCGCGCTTAATTTTTCGGACCAGTATTATTTGGGAATTACAGTTGGAAGCGACAATGAAAGCGAGCCAAGAGTTAATTTAACCTCTACTCCTTATGCTTTCAGGGCAAACATTTCAGAGGATTTGAACAAGGAGAATAAATATACAGTTTCTGTGCTGAATGTTACAGGAAATTTAAGCATTGGAGATAACTTTGATGATGTTTTAACTGTTACAACAGGAAGGCTTAACATTACAGACGGGGAAATTAAGACAGTTGGAAATTTAACCTTAGGGGAAAAAATTGTTTTTGGCTTGGGGCAGGTTATTGATAACTTGATTAGCGGGACTTTAAGGATAAGCGGAATATTAAATGTTACTGGGAATACGACAATTGCTGAGACTTTGTTTGTGGATAATACTTCCGGAAGGGTGGGGATTGGGACGACGACTCCGGCATATAGCTTAGATGTGGCTGGAACCTTAAGAGGCCAGAATTTTATAACAAGTGCAAATTACTCTGTTAATGATATTCTTATCCCACAAGAAGTTTGGAATTATGGCCCTGTTTCTTTAACGGGCAGTATAGGAATGGATATCTTGGATTGGGAAGAAAAGGTGAGTGCTACTGTTTTTGAGAGCGCAACTACAATCTTTGTTTCCGCCACTGCCCTGACCAACGGGAATGTGCTTATTGCTTATGAAGATGGGGGCAATTCAAACTATGGCACATTAGTTATTTATGATTCTGCCGGCAACCAGATAAAAGCTCCTACTGTTTTTGAAAGCGGAAGGGCTGAATCTATTTCCGCCACTGCCCTGACCAACGGGAATGTGCTTATTGCTTATAGGGATCATGACAATTCAGACTACGGCACATTTGTTATTTATGATTCTGCCGGCAACCAGATAAAAGCTCCTACTGTTTTTGAAAGCGGAGGCATATATTACATATCCGCCACTGCCCTGACCAACGGGAATGTGCTTATTGCTTATGATGATGGGGGCAATTCAAACTATGGCACATTAGTTATTTATGATTCTGCCGGCAACCAGATAATAGCTCCTACTGTTTTTGAAAGCGGAAGGGCTGAATCTATTTCC
>JAHWGX010000050.1 GCA_019323655.1 Candidatus Woesearchaeota archaeon
TATATTGAGGATGGAAAGCCTGTTTTCGACCCCGGCTATGACAATGTTGTTGGTGAAATTCCCGGAAAGGGGGCAATTGCATGCAAGTTTGCAACTCACTTCTTTAAATTGCTAAAAGAAAAAAATATTCCTTCCCATTATATTGATACTGCTGATGAGAATGTGATGATTGTCCATCCTGCTGTTCCGATAAGCATGCCTGTTCAGGCTCCTGAATTTGAGGGCTCTGCGCCGCTGCAGAACCTTGAGTTTACATGGAGGAATAATGCAACAGGATCTTTCTGGAGGCGCTACCCTTTTGTTAAGCCGGGAAAAAACCTTAATATTGTCATAGAGGCATGGTCAAAAGGGGACAAGGATGTTCTGATAACTTTTGAGTCATTGGAAGCAGCCGGAGTTATGACCCCAAAGGAAATTGAGCATGTCAAAAATCTTGTCAGAGACATAGCAAATGCTGTTTCTGGGGAATTTGCATCAAAAGGTCTGCATGTAATAGACGGGAAATTTGAGCTTGGAAGGCTAAAAGAAGGCGGGGAAATAACCTTAATTGACGAGATTTCCCCTGATGTGCTGAGGGTATGCAAGGGCTATGAGCCTGATGAAAACGGTGACTGCAAAGCATACAAAGGCTGCATAGAAACTTCCTTTTCAGAAGACCAAAGGAAAATAAAAGCCAAAAACCAGTTAACTGCAGAAGAGCTTGGAAAGGTTTTTGGGATGGGGTAACCCTACAGAGCAAAATTAAAACTGGAGATTAAATTAAGTGTAATTTTTCCTTAAGATCTCCCAATGAGAATTCTATCTTTTGCATAGATTCATAAAGTACGGTATACCTCTTTGCGGACATTATTGTGCCAGGCTTATCAGCGTTAGTCTCATAAATTTTTCCCTCAGCAAAGGCCTTCATAGTTTCATATACCTTCTTATAGTCTAATGAACCCTCAGTTTTGAACCCAGGAGGCATTTCTCCCCTATAGGCTATATTTACGACTTCATTTACAGCTTCTTCTAATCCTGAGCGCATCTGAGAAATCAATACTTCAACCCCATTTTTTAAATCATTAAAACCTTTAGTACGTTCCTCTAGGGGTTTAAAGGTCAAATATAATTCCGAATCTTCAATTCTTTGACAAATATACTGCGTAGCTTGGGATAGGGTCAATTCTTTACCGCCGCCTGATTTACCTGTTTCCATTTTTAACCACCTTCCAAATAATTTTTATTTCAAATTACAACTAGTATATTTGGACCAGTATATAAATCTTTCGTTTTGTAACCACTATTTAATAGTAATCTAGGCTATACAACAAATCTCTGTTTCGGCATCCCAAGAAACCTTTTTAACCCTCAAAAATCCCATAATTATATAAAACAAAGAATATGCTAAAAACATAAAATGATTCCGGACAGCGTAATAAAAAACCAGATAAACCTTGCATTAAGGGAAACTGATTTTTCAGGCTTAGGGGAAAAAATCAAGGGCAAGGTCAGGGATATTTATGCTTTTGATGATAAGCTGTTATTGGTGTCTACTGACAGGCTATCTGCCTTTGACAGGATTATATGCACGATTCCGTTTAAGGGCCAGATTCTCAATCAAACATCTTTTTTTTGGTTTGAAAAAACAAAGAATATTGTAAAAAACCATGTTATTGATGTTCCTGATCCTAATGCAACAATTGCAAAAAAATGCAAAGTTATTCCTGTGGAGATGGTTGTAAGGGGCTATATAAGCGGGGTTACAAAAACATCCGCATGGTATAATTATGAAAAGGGCATCAGGAATTTCTGCGGGAATATCTTGCCTAAAGGAATGAAGAAAAACCAGATTTTTGATAGGCCCATAATAACGCCAACAACAAAGGCAGCTTACGGCAGCCATGATGAGTCCATATCCAGGGAAGAGATAATAAAGCAGGGCTTGGCTGATAAAGAAACCTACGAAAAAATGGAAAGCATTTCCCTCAGGCTTTTTGGGTTTGGGGCAAAATTTGCTGAAAAAAATAATCTGATTTTGGCTGACACAAAATATGAGTTTGGCTTTGATGAAGACGGAATTTTGACATTAATTGATGAAATACACACTCCTGACTCAGCAAGATTCTGGATTAGGAATTCTTATGAAAAGCTTTTTTCTCAGGCTAAGGAGCCGGAAACTCTTGGCAAGGAATATTTAAGGCAGTTTCTTAAGGATAAAGGCTTTGCTGGAGAAGGGAATATTCCGAAAATGCCTGATGAAATAAAAATTGAGGCTGCAAAGCGCTACATAAAAGCCTATGAGATGATAACAGGCAGCGAGTTTAAGGCTAAAAATGAAGATGTTTTAAAGAGGATAGAAAACAGCCTAAAAAAATCCGGAATCTTCAAAAGTTTTAAATAATACTGCTGGCAAAACAATATTGTCTGTTTCAGGAAGAGAAAAAATGGATAAAAAATCACAGGCTTTGGCTATTTTATTCTTGGTTATAGTGATAATCATACTGCTTGCAGCCTTTTTTCCTCCTGTAAAGGAGACTATAATTGACATTATCTCTGCAATCCGAGGAAATCCGGCGGCTGTGCCAGTAAATGCCACAACACATTAACAGAAAAATAGAATGTTCTTTTTTAAAACAATAAATTGCTAAAATTCTGCCTTCGGCTAACTATAGTGCGAGGCTTCGCTGTCCTGCCATGCACAAAAATCAGATTTTTGGCATCCCGTTCGCTTTGCTCAGGGACATCGCTCAGCCTCGCATATTTATTTTTTCAACTACTATTGCTATAAGTAAGCGAGGCAAAATTTATTGGCAGTAAAATTTTGCCGAGCACTATATTTTGTCGCGTAGCGACGGATTGATTTTTTAGTAATAACGCCAAAATAATTAATCAGCCGGTTGCTGGCCGAACAATTGCGGGAGGAGTTCTGCTACAACACCTCAAAAACAAAACATATTAATATAAGCTTTCTTCCGAAAAATTATGAAATCGCTAATGCTTAAGGCTGCGAAATCAGCAGGAAGCGTTGTTCTGAAGAATTACAATAACATTGGAAAAATAAAATTCAAGACTCCAAGGGACCTTGTTACAAAAGTGGATATTCTATCAGAAAAAACAATTATTGAGATAATAAGAAAAAAATTTCCGGAGCATAGCTTTATAACAGAGGAAAGCGGTGCAATAGACAAAAAGAGCAGATACACATGGATTATAGACCCTATTGACGGCACGACAAACTTTGTGGCAAAAATACCCCAGTTTGCAGTTTCAATAGCTTTGGCAAAAAATAACAAGATTATAATGGGGGCTGTTTATAACCCCTTAACCAAAGAAATGTTCTTTGCAGAAAAAGGCAAAGGCTCTTACTTAAACAACAAAAGGCTCTTTGTCTCAAAAAAAAGCAGGCTTAAGGACTGCATACTTGCATTCAGCGCGCCTACTGACATCAGGCTTGGCAGAAAAACATTTTCTATATTAAGAAAAAACCACGGAACATTCAGGGCGTTAAGAAACTTAGGCTCTGCGGCGCTTAATATGTGCTATATCGCGAATGGAAAATTTGACTTGTATTTCTCCCTAAGAATACGGCCGTGGGATGTCGCTGCGGCAAAGCTTGTAGTGGAAGAGGCAGGGGGTAAAGTGAGCTGCATTAAAGGCAAAGAATGGCTTATCCGCCATAAAAAAATTGCTGCAAGCAACAAAATCATGCATAATCAGTTTATTAAGCTGCTCAGATAAAACCTATGGAATAGGAATTATGCCCAAATGAAGATAACTGTTCTAGGCTCGGGAACTGCAGCTCCAAGGCTAAGGAGAAATATGTCCGGCTATTTATTGGAAGCAGGAGCCAAAAAAATTTTGTTTGACAGCGGAGCAGGAACAATAAGGCAGCTGCTAAAACTCAAAATTAATCTACTGGACATAGGCAATATTTTCTATACGCATCTGCATAACGACCACATAAACGACCTTCCTGCCATAATCTGGAGCAACAACTACGGAACTTTCAGGAAAAAGCCGTTAAATATTTACGGCCCGGCAGGATTTAAGGAATACTGCAAAACTTTAATGGGGAAAATTCTCAGGCCTGAAAAATTAATTTACAGGATTAATGTCAGGGAAATGGAAAATGGCTCAGTAGTTAAAATTCAGATAAACAGGAAAAACCATGAAAAAAACAAAGAGGGTATAACAGTAAAATCAATAAAATCAAAGCATATTTTAGGCAGGAGTGTTTCATATAGGATAGAATATGATAACAAGTCAATTGTTTATTCCGGAGACACTGATTATTCAAAAGAGATAATTGAGATTTCAAAAAATGCCGACCTATTGATTCTGGAATGCTCGTTTCCCTGCAAGAAAAAAGGCCACTTAACACCTTCCTTATGCGGCGCAATAGCGGCAAAAGCAAAGGCAAAAAAATTAGTCTTGACGCATTTCTACCCCGAATGCGATGCAATTGATGTAAAAAAAGAGTGCAGCAAAGAGTACCGGGGGAAGATAATTTTGGCCAGGGATTTGATGAAGGTTGAGGCTTAGCGTGTTCTAATTATGGCTACCTAAACCCCCATCAGTCAAAACTAATGTTCTAGATAAAAGAACATTTTAAACTCCGAAACACCAAAAAGTTTATAAATAATAAACATTCTTATTCTTGTTATGGACGTAACGGAAATATTCACCAAAAAGAACATTGAAGTCTTAAGGCTTTTATCAAAGGAAAGCCTCCATATGAGGGACATTGCCAATAGGCTTGATATTTCTCCTGCAAAAGTGCATGCAACAATAAAATTATTCAAAAAAAACAATTTAATAAGGGAAAGCAAGGAAAAAAACAGGATAATAATAAGCCTGAATAAGGAAAGCTCACTGCTGAAGGGAATACAAAGGCTCCTTGACATTGATGTGGATGACACTTCTTTTGAGCCGAAAATAAATATTTTTGATGCGGTAAGCCCATTGGACTTCAGGTATTACGGCAGAAATGAAAAAATATTCCAAAAGCTTCGGCCTTACCTGAGCGAAAATGCAATGGTAAAGTACATGGCTAAAGTTGAAGCAGCGCTGACAAAAACAATTGCAAGGCGCGGCATATGCAGCAAAAATATTGCAGAAGAAGTTGAAAAGGCATCCAAAAAAACAACAGCAGAGGAGGTTTACATAGAGGAAGACAAAATCAGGCACAATGTAAGGGCTCTTGTCAACTGCATAAGGAAAAAAGTAAGCGACGAGGCAAAGCCTTTTGTCCATTTTACTGCAACAAGCCATGACATAATAGCAACTGCAGATGCTTTAAGGTACAAGGAATTTACGCAACAAATTCTTCTTCCGGAATTAATAAATTTTGAAAAAACCCTTGTAAATATTGCTTTAAGGGAAAAAGACACTCTGCAGGTTGGAAGAACCCACGGGCAGCATGCAGTTCCGATAACATTTGGCTTTGCAATTGCGCAGTATGTATCAAGATTCGGAAACTCCATCCTAAGAATAAAAAAATCCGCTAATAATTTGAGGGGCAAGATTGCAGGAGCAGTGGGAAGCTATAACGCATCTTCATTATTTTTTAAAAAGCCTGAGGAATTTGAGGCCCAGGTGCTGGAGGAATTGAACCTAAAGCCTTCTCCAATATCCACGCAAATACCGCAGGCAGAGTTTGTTTTGGATTATGCTAATGCCATAATTGAAAGCTTTGGCATTTTGGCAAATTTGGCTGATGATATGCGCCATTTGCAGCGCTCAGAAATAGCTGAGGTAGGCGAGGTATTTGCTGCAAAGCAAGTTGGGAGCTCAACAATGCCCCAAAAAAGGAACCCTATAAATTTTGAAAATGTCAAAAGCTTATGGAAAGAGTTTATGCCAAGGATTTTAACAGTTTACATGGACCAGGTGTCAGAGCACCAGAGGGATTTGACTAACAGCGCTTCGTCAAGATTCATTCCGGAAATTCTGGCAGCGTTTTATATTTCTACAAGAAGATTAGACAGGACAATGCGGAGTTTAAGCGTGGACAAGCAAAGCCTGAGAAAGAATTTTGACATGAACAAAGGGCTTATAGTGGCAGAGCCGTTGTACATATTGTTAGCTGCCCACAACCATCCGGATGCCCATGAAGCTGTAAGGCAGCTTACTCTAAAAGCGCAGTCAGAAAAAAGGCCATTGGCAGAAATAATAAAAAAAGAAAAATCACTGCAGCCTTACCTTAAAAAATTCTCAAAAGAGCAGATTAAAATAATAACAAATCCAGAGGAATATACCGGAATTGCAGGAAAAAAAACTGAGAATGTTTGCGAGTTTTGGAAAAAGGAATTTAAATTAAAATAAAAACTATTTCCTGAACTTATTATAAACCCACGCAATAACTACTCCTGCTATAAAGCCGTCAACAAAAGCCCATATTCCCCCTATAACGCTGCCAAGGAATGTTGCATTGTACCCAATGTAAAGAGAGCTTAATATCTTTACAAGCTCTGTGCCCCAGTCAAACCACAATGCAGTCAGGCCCAGCATGAATACATATGCTGCAAAAAGAATTCCTATCCCAAGCCCTAATGCAAAAACATCGCATTTCTGAGCTGCCATAAAGCCGCCTTTTGTCCGATCTTTTTTATGCATAAAAAATCATAGCAATTAAGCTGTAATTTCTTTTTTGGAAAGTATTTTGTCTGTTTCCAGTTTAGTTATAACCTTATCCATCCTTATCAGCTCCTTTACCCAAGGATTTTTTATATTTAATCTGAATAGTTTTGCATTTCCGATTCTCCTTGTAAAGACTACAATTTCTTTTTCAGTTAAGCGCGGCCATATTTGAGAGAAAGCTGTCCAGCCCACTCCAGAATTTTTGCATATTTCAGTCATGCTGTAGTCCATATCCCTGCCTAAAATTAAGAAGTCTAAAACCCTAATTAAAGGATAATCTCCAAAGTATTCCACAAATACACTGTTTTCTTCCATTGTGTAAAAATAGTAGATGCTTCTTATATTTAAATATTTCTATTACAATAACTATAATTAACAAAACGAAAACTATAAATATGAGTACTCCGTTTTAGAGATTACTATGGATGAAAGATTAATTATTAAAAAGTTTGTAATCAGGAAATTATACAGAAAAAGAATGTGGATGCATAAGCACACAAACATCAATAATCTGCCTAAGGGTTTGCCAAATGAATTAAGGGCATCCAAAGAGCTCAAAAAAGCGATAGAAGAGCTTCTCAAGGAGCAAATACTCCTGTCCAAGCCAACTCATTATGGGTTAGAGGTAAGCCTGAATCCAAAAAAGATAAAGGAAATTGGGGAATTGGCAAATTGAATTTTTTAGGCCTAAAAGATTCTTGCAGGACATAAAGTTTTATAAACCTAAAACAAATACAAACCAATGCCGAGGCAGGCTGTTTATGCCGAGATTAGGTTCTCGAACGCATAACCTGGTATTGCACAGATCATTTTTGAGTGAAAGCCTGGAAAGCCTGGCCCGTTAAGGGCATCTGGGTTCAAAAGCAGTATATCCGGCTTTTATTGCTTCAACTATGTTGTTGCTCAACTAAAAAACAGGATTTCTGTTCGAAAGTCCCAGTCTCGGCGTTTCTTATTATACCATGAATCTTATTCCACAGTAAAATTATTTAAAAGTCAGGTCGAGCTTTGCGAGCCGTATAATTCACTTGCATTATACGGAGACGGCAATGTTAAAAATGTTGGTTTAACAATACTTCCGATAGATAACTATTTATATCTCTCTATTACTTGTTTGCTTATGATTTCAAGTTTAATATTAATTTATATCTTAATCTTTATATTTATGATAATAGCCCTTAGTTGGAATAAAATTATGGAGATAGTCTTTCCAGTGAAAGATAAATCTTCAGAAATAGGGGAAAAAGATTCTACATATATTTGTCCAAATTGTGGAGATACAAATGTAATACCAGATTTAACAAGAGAGATGATAGCCCATAAAGGTATAACAAGGCTAAGATGTAGAAATTGTGATTTTTCTGCTCCAGTATTTCTGAAAATTCCAAAATCAAAAGTAAGTGGATACAAAAAGAGGATTTTGAATAAATCTGGGGAAACTAAGGAATGGCTAAGTACAATTTCTTCAAGCAAAGGAATTATTCCAAAAATATTGATTGATAGGAAAAAAGAAAAGAAGAAATTAAAACATAGGAAAGTATAGTTAAACTTTATTTCTCAAATGAGAACTTTAGATAAATGTTGTATGACCTCAGGATTAAGCGAACTCGAGCCGAAGGTTTTTTAGTTAATACCTTAGGGAGAAGTTCCTTTATTTTAAAAACGTCCGATTTTAAGCATTAATTCTTAAGTTTTTTATAAATTTGTGGATGTTCTTTTTATGCTGGCTTTTTCCAAAACCTTCTACGCCTTTTGGTCTGACAACTGGCTTGTTGTATTTGACACTTTTTATTATGTCGTCTCTCTCTTTGTAAAAACCAGCCAAAAAATATCATTTCAACATATATCTTACAACATATAACCAATCCGAAAGCTTTATATAGTGGTAATATGGATATTAGTATACTAGTTTAACAATTAGTTCATGTCAGAAGGAGCTTAAAAGATATCATAAAAAAGAGGCAAAAACGATTTTATCGAAAAAACCTCTCAATATGATATCAAGCTCCTTTTGATCTTTATAAGCCTATATAGATATGTCAAAAGGGGCTTCAAAGATACCATAAACGAGGACAAAAAGATCCAATCGATTGACCTTCTGATTATGGTATCATGCCCCTTTTGAACCTTAATAAAATGGAGCCTGAACTAAAAAACTTTACAGAGAATGTGGATGCGTGGATTAAGCAGATAAGAAGGGAGTTCACAAACTTTTCTGATGTGCCTAAAATTGTGGATGAAAATACCGATAACATACAGCATAATTACGAATTGATTTACGAGCTGAAGGATGAGATAGAGGAGTTAAAGCAGGAAATAAATGCCCTGAAACTAATACAGATTATCAGCCTTAAGAAAGGCAGGGAGCTGCAGAAGAAAATCAGCTAATCTGGTTCACTATTTTCTTTAAGGAATCGTCAACAGCCACAAAGAGGTTTCTCTCCACGACGTCAGAAACAAAAGCCTTTCCGCCATTCATGAGCTTTGCCTGCACCTCATACTTTTTGCCTTTTTCCTTCTCATGGACAGCTTTCATTGAAATGCTCAGCTTTTCAAACCTGTCAGAAACCTCGGACATGCGCTTTCCATAGTTGCCTATTATCTTCTTTAGCACAACCATAGAAGCGCCGTCAATATCCCTAAAACCAGCAAGCTCGATGTTTCCGCCAAGCTGCACAAAATCATCCATTGTTGACCCCGGTAAGTTGCCAAAACTAACTTGACTTATGATATTTATATACTTTTTGTTTTGTCGTATGGCAGTTGCCAACAATAACATATAAATACTAGTTAGACTAACAAAAATCCATGGAGCCAATACAGATCATAGGCATAAAGGACCTGGATGATATGGAAACAGAGGCTGTTAACAGGCTTGCCAACCGTTATTACAAAAAAATCCAGAGGCAAATAAAAAACATTACATCCATGGTTGTGCACATAAAGAGCTCCAATAAGGAAGGTAAGCAAAGAAATTATTCTATTCATGTGAAAGTAATCGCTCCAACAAGGATTTTTGTTTCAACAAAGGCAATGGACTGGAATTTTGAAAAAACCCTGCACAAGTCTTTCAAGGATGTTGAAAAGAGAATCCAGCACAGCATGCATACAGATAAGCAAAAATAATAGCAGATAAACTCATCTTCTTTAATGGCAATGGAAATAAAAATGAAAAGGATAGTGCTATGCCAGCCAAAAGAGCTGGGATTAAGCTGTTTCGGGTGCTGCGGAAATGATTACGCCAACAAGAAAAAATTAATGAGAGATATCAAAAAAAATACAAGAGAATTTGAGAAAAGCAAGTCTCTAAAGGATTTTATGTCTAGGGCTACTGAACTCAGAAGCTCGGGCATCTGCGCTAATCTTCTTTTTAGGGACGGAAAATTCTACTGCCCGGGGCATCCTGCAATAAACAGTAAAGACTACAGGAATCTGGACAGGGATTGTGAGAAAGAGCATATGTGCAAAACATTTTACTTGTTTCAAACATGGGACAAGGAAAAGCAAAAGCAGTTTCTTGATTTTATAAAATCCAAAAACCCGGACAGCTATTCCTATTCTATAAAGATGGACAATAGTTCTTTGCTAAAAGAGTTTGAAAAGAAATTAAAAGGAAAATAGCGAGGAGAGGATTTGAACCTCCGACCTGAGGGTGTCACAGATTTCTTATGGGCCCTCCGGGCACTCCTGACTGCCCTACCTCGCTGTAAAAAACAAGAATTTATGCAGCTTTAAAAAGATTGCTATGGCATCTGCTTACCTTTTCTCAATAATCTGTATATTCCCCTTAAAATCAACAAAAATTACATTGTCCCCTTCATTTAATTCGTTATGCAGTTCTTCCGGAGCTGCTGCATCCAGGGTTTCATAGCTTACATTGTCCATTATCTGTACTTTATCATCTGCTTTGGAAATAACCTGCCCTGTCTTTTTTATTATATCGACAATTTCTATCTTGTCTGTATGGTGCATATTAACGCTTCTCTCTCCTTTCTCAGTCAAGCCCTTGATAAAAAGTTTTAATTTGCTGTGGGAATGGGTTCCATAGACAACTATTTCTTTTCTCACTACGCAGACAGGCTCTCCATTATAGATGAAGTAGCTTCCTCTTTGAAGTTCTGACGCTGTTGCCATTATAACTCAACCAGTTTTTTGCATTTGGAGCAGACCATTACAGGCTTTCCGTAAGCTTCAATCACATCAGGTCTTGCTTTGGCAAGCTTGCCCCCGCATTTTGGGCAGAAACCCCTACCCCTTTCCTTAGTTTTTCCAAAGAACCTTTTAAGCCAGTTTAGCATTTTAATTATATCATTTGTTTTGACTCGTTAATTGCATTTATATAGAACTCTATAAAAAGTTTTGGCTTATTTTTCGGGTCTTTTGCCATACCCGACAAAAAACAAATCCAGGAAGTCCTAAGATTATTTTCACAGACTCCAAAAAACTGATATAGAGCCCTGCTTTAAATAAGCAGTTTCAGTTCAATTAGCCTTTTTTTTAAGAAGCTCTACAAGGTTTATTAGTTTATCCAGCTCTATGACAATTCCCTTCAAAGTCTCTATCGCCTTGTCGATCACGTCTTGAAGGGCTTTCTTTTTATCAGGGTAATCCTTATTGTCCTTACTAAGGTTCATCAAAGACTTAAGTTCGGATTGTATACTCCCCCTTCGTTTTGATGTCAGCTTAACCATTTCTTTTCCCAGAATGTCGAGTTTGTGCTTAATATCCTCGGCTTTTGCTTTATGTGGCTGAGGCAGCTTAGCTATCAATTCTGATAACTCCTTTTCAAGCTCGGCTTCAACTCTGTTTGATTTCCGTTCGCAGTTTCCGGCTTGAGCCATGGCTTGTGCTGCTCTTTCGTAATCTTCAGCTTGAATATGTCCCTTTAATTTCTCAAGCCATTTAAATTGTGCGGCTAACCACTCCTCTCCTCCCCCTGCATATTCCTTTATTCTTTCAAGAAGACGCCCATAGTCTGTTTCTCCCAATTTTTTGTAATCGTCCTTTTTCCACCCCTTGAGAACCCAAACCCCTGTATTTATCAGCTTTACAAGTATATCGGCAGGAACCCAGATATATCCGTTCTGGCCCCAACTGACATCCCAGCTGTTTCTGAGCTTGAATGCCTTTATGCCCCTCCCCTTATAGGGGTAATGGGAATGGTATCCGACAATAACCATTCCATGCCCCCCTCCCAGAACAGGATTGTAATTTGTATAGATGGTTCCGTTAAAATTATTCGGAACATTAATAGATATATAACAAGGATTGTGATTAAGCAGTTCATAAACCCATTGGTCGGGATCATGCATGTCAAGCGCCCAATAACCCGCAATCTTTTTTGAGACCGCATCCCTTTCTGCATCTATAGTAGGAGCCATGCTGAATTTTCCTGTTAATAAATGTTCAAAAGTCCAAAGCTCCTCGAAACAAACGCCTTCTCTGTGCAGCGTGTCAATTGCAAGGGAAGACGAAACTCCGCTGTCAACGTTTTCCTGGCCCCATCTTTTTCTTGAATGGTAATAAAGGAAAAGCGGAGAAAGGTATTTTCCTGCATTTTTTGTCCTTAAAACATTGAATATATACTCAAAAATTGAGGTTGCGGCAAAAGCTGTACAGGCGCCCACTTTATCCTGGCTCCTGATTCCGTTAAAATATGGTGAAAGGTCAGTAAATATCTTTTTATCGTCAGGAATCTTCGGTTTTTTTGGCGCCATAGGGGCTGGAATAACCGGGGCATGGGGATTTTCCCCGGGGGGAGGTATCCCCGGCGTAGGCGGGTCGGTGGGATGCCTTCTTGGTGGTGTGGGAGGCGGCACCCTTCCAGGGGGTCTTGGATGTCTGCCAGCCCCTCCTCCCCCATTGCCGTTACCTGTCCCGCCTCCCCCGTTGCCACCACCAGTCCCGCTGTCTGCAGCCCTTCCATTGCCCCTTCTTCTGGGCCTTGTTGATTCGCTGCTCGGCCAAAGCCCCTTGCCTATCTCGTCTTTTCCTCCGGGAAGGCCTCCCCACATGAAGTTAATCAGGGTCATGGGTATTGCAATCATGAAAAGGAAAGCGCCGAAGGCCAGGGCAAGCCTGCCGTAGTCATTTTCCTGCATGGAAGTTACGATTTCCGGGAAAAAGGTGAATATGCCGATATAGAAGATGATGATGATAATCCATATTGTGGAGCCGACCTTTTCATCTCCTTTTAGCAGCCTGTAAATCAGTATTGCGATGACGATTGCAAACAAAAGCGCTGCCAAAGCGCCCATTCTTCCCAGGATGAACCCGGTCTTATAGGCCCAGTAGGTCATTGCCACTGCAAGGGCCAGCCCTGCCGCTATTACAAGGCCCCTTCCCCCGCTTCCCTGAAACTGCTTTCCGAGCGTAACCTGCGCAAGGCTTATGAAAAAAAGAAAGTAAATCACCAGGTCAAAAATAAAGGGGAACTCCTCATACGCAGCCCCCAAGTCAAAGGATTTTAAGGGCTCGACCATGTCGCTGAGCTTGTACTCTTCAGCAGCAGAAGCAGAAACAAAAAGAAAGCCCAGCATAGCCAGAGAGAACAGCAGCAGAAAAACCTTTTTTCCTCTCATGAGCAGCACCATAAAAGTAACAATAGATTATACAACAGTATTTGCAGCCTTATTGCCATTTAATTTGCAGGGTTATATAAAAACTTTTGGACAGACTGCAGTCGTGATGCAGATTCATCTTAGCTGGGATTGCCCCATTTTTGGCTAATTTTCTTTTTTGCTCTTAACAAGCCATTATTTTGCCAAAACTGAAGCTGGTGTGTTTATGAGCAAAACTCTCATTAGGCA
>JAHWGX010000051.1 GCA_019323655.1 Candidatus Woesearchaeota archaeon
CATCCCGTTGCCAATCCGCTAACCGCTTCCAACCCCAGTGGATCTCTTCGATTAACCGGATCATTTTTACCATACCTGTATAGATTAAAATCCCCGCTTAAATAACTAATCGGATCTTTGGTAATATACCTCCCTGTCTCTGGATCATAATATCTGAAGCCGTTATAATGCAGCCCTGTCTCTTTATCAAAATACTGCCCTTGGAAACGCAGGTGACTGTCTATTGATGACTCGTCACTTACATCGCACAATCCCAGCATTTCATAATTGCCTGTCCATACAATATCGCCTTTTTTATCAGTTATCTCCTGAGGAGTGCCTATGTGATCAGTGTGATAAAAATAAGGGTTTCCATTTTCCAATTGTGCAACAGGAACAAAATTGTTTGGATAAAAAACATATTCAATTTGATTGCTGTTTTCCTCTTCGCCAAGCAGGTGCAATTGATCCCACGGTGTTTGTCAAGCAAGTTGTCGCCTAAATTAAATTTATTTTCTTGTAATAATATTCTTTAAAGTACGCATTTAATTCACTTCGCTCATTCTTTTTAGGTTTTTTAAGGCAGGGCAGGATAGTTAGCAAAATTTTGGTTGGGAAGCCACTTGTGAGGCAGCTCCCCATGTACTATTTTGCTATACTACCTGCATCTGGATATCCCTTGTCAGGTTTCCTCCTCAGGATATCCTGACTCCGTTTCTCCAGATATCGGTAATATTGCTTAAAAATCAAAGCTTTCTATTATTAATTTATGCTGCCTTTCTTTTATTTATTGGGATTTAAATCAACCTTTTCAATCAAATCCCAATTCCTGATATTTCCTGCCCAACGCTCTTGGTTACGGCTTTTGGCTTTTCTGTATACTTTTTCACGATTCTTCAGTATCTTCTTATCTCTACCGCTATGCCGGGCATTGGGTGTAACAAATTTTATACCACTATGATGGTGGTGGTTGTTGTACCAGCGTACAAATGTAAGAACCCATTCCCTGGCTATATCTATGGTATCAAAAGGCCTTGAAGGATAGATCGGGCTATATTTCAAGGTTTTAAACAAGCTTTCAGAATATGGATTGTCATTACTTACTGATGGCCGGCTGAAGGATGGGATTACACCAAGGTTCTGAAGGGTTGCAAGCATTGTTGCTCCCTTCATAGGAGAACCATTATCTGAATGAAGGACAATATTTTCTCCGGTTACCCCTTCCAATAAACAGGTCCTTTTTACAAGTTTTGAAGACAAATCATCATTCTGTTTAGCATGGACTTCCCAGCCAACAATCTTACGACTGTATATATCTGTGATCATATAAAGATAAAAAAATACTCCTTTTATAGATGAAGGCAAATATGTTATGTCCCATGTCCACACTTGATTAGGGCCTGTTGCAGTAAATCCTTTTGGCTTATTCCGCCTGCAGACTTTACTCTTTCCTCTATGCTGCTGCTGGCCATTTTCATGCAAAACCCTGTAAAAACTTGATTCTGAAGCTATGAAAATACCTTGGTCTGCAAGCGCTGGAACTATTTGAGACGGTGGAAGGTTCATATACTCATCATTATTACAAATTCTGATTATTTCCTGCTTCTCTTCTGGTAATAGCTTGTTTGCAGGTGTACTTTTGTTGTATTGGCGCTGATCTTTCTTAATGCTTTTATCCGGTGTTTGCTTCCATCGCTGTAATGTTCGTTCGGTGATCCCCAATAATACACACGCTTTATTTTGCCTGGCTCCTGTATTACAAGCTTCTTCAATTAAAGATACAGCTTTTTTTCTTTCTTGAATGGATATCATTCGTCCTCTGGCTCCCCCCAAATTTCCTGAACTTTTTTTTTGAGAACTAAAAGTGCCGCAGTTTCTGCCAATGCTTTTTCTTTTTGCCTCAAGTCTTTTTCAAGAGCCCTTATTTTTTTCTTATATTTTTGCTCTTTTTCCTTTGTTTCTTTAACATATTTTTTATCTGGAGCATTCCTGCAACCAGCTATACAGTCTTCTTTCCATTCCTTAACTTGTGTGGGGTATATGCCATATTTTCTGCAATATTCACTCTTTTCGACTTCACTCATTGGCGCTGTTAGCAATACTGTTTCAAACCTCTTTTCCGCTGACCATAGTTTTTTCCGTTTTTTTTGACCCATTATTTTTCCATTTTTCTTTTTGTAGTTTCTAACCCAGGTTGCTACCGTTGAACCCGGGATGTTTGCCTCTCTGGCAAAACTTACTACAGATCGATCTGGATTGAAAAAGATTTTTTGTAGCATTGATTCTTTAAATTCTTGCGAATATTCTGTGATCATCTGACCTCTCTATCGCCCTTTCAAATTGTAATTTTTTTGTTCAATTGAGGCGACAACTACCCTGACACATAGGGTTCTGCGGTCAAGTGAAGCAGATGGTTAGATTTATCGACTCTGTTCTTACCACTTCTTGATCGCTTTTATAATGGCTTTTGATA
>JAHWGX010000052.1 GCA_019323655.1 Candidatus Woesearchaeota archaeon
AAGCTCGGCTTTGTTTTAATCGGTCAGAAGCCGCATAAGCATGACCTCATGTTTTTCGAGACAGATATACTGTATAAGATATCACAGAAGCATCCGAAAAAAGGGTATTTCCTTTATCATGAACTTAAAAAAAGAGGCATTTGCGGCATAAAGCCCGGGCACACGAAATCGTTTAAGCTCTCAACCTTCGGGATTCCAAAGAATGATCTTTTAAAGGTTCTTGAGGCTTTCAAAGAAATTGTTGATGAGAACAGGAAATATTTAAGTTGAGCATTTTGCGTCAATTCCAATATTCTTCCCGAGGAGGGCAACTTACATATTTTTTTACTCTAAACTCTCTTGCTTTACTTGTGTTCCAAATAGATATTAAAGGATCTTCTTTGATATTCCCCAGCAGAGTTCTTGAGCCAGGACATGCATAAACATTTCCTAAAATATCAATGAATAAAGCATAATGCCATTGTGTGCAGTGGAAACCTCCAATATAGGGTAGTGAGAGAGAATATTTTATTCCAAATTCTTTTTCATCAATTTTTTGGGCTTCTTTGTATAAATCAATTAATTCTTTTTTTGATATTTCCCAGTCTCTATATCGTAATGCTCCACCAGTTGGAATAAAAGTCTTAAAAGAAGGAAAAATGTTGTTCTTTCTGCAATATCTAAGCATATCTAAAATTTCATTCTTGTTTTGTTTGACAATAATTGAGTCAAAACCTAATCGTGTTGGTTTGGATTTATTAAAACCAACATCCATTAAAATTTTAAGGGTTTTGTCTCTCAATTTTGTGTAACCTTTTCTTCCGATTAATTTATCTTGAATTTCATTTTTTAAAGAATTAAATTTTAGCATTATCGAACAATTTAATTCAAAAAGTCTTTTCGCCCTTTCTTTCGTTAATAAAATTCCATTTGTGTAAACAATAGGAGTTATTCCCGAATTAAAAATATTTTCTATTTGGTCAAAAAACTGTGAATCTGCCAGGGGCTCTCCTGCACCAACAATCTTAATTGTCTTACATCCAATTTCTTTTGCCTCATTATTTAGCTTCTTTCTTTGTTCAATTGAGAGTTCATTATCCAAAATAACGTGCTTTTTTGAATATTCATCACGATAACAATAAGGACAATTAAGATTGCAAATATTGGAGGTTTCTGTATCTAACATCAACATATGCTTGTTCTTCTTGGCTTTTTGGATTTCATCCTCTGAGAAATCCCAACCTTTTAACATTGGAATTGACATAATATCATTTGGGAAATGAATTATTATATAAATGTTTTTACTGCCTCTCTTTCTCTTTTCCCAAATATAAAAATTACAGACTATAGGAATTCGTATTATACCCTGAATGAGTCTATTTCTTTCTGGGTTGCTTGCCTCACTTTTACAGGTTTTGACGGCTTTGTTCCGTATCTTACTGTTACAATCTTTGTTTCTGCATCTGAGTATCGTGCCGTGAGCGCAGCTGCGAGCGTTATTGCATCTATTGTCTTTTTTCCCTGAAGCAGGGTTATCGGGCTTCCTGTGGAGGGGACCTCGAATATGTAGTCGGTTCTGTTTTTCAGCTGAAGAACCGCATTGTTTTCCCTCTCGTTTCTTCCTACAATTATCCTGCTTTTCTTGTACCGGAAGTGCCTTCCGATTTTAAGGAGAGTCATATCTTTTTCTGTTATTCTTTTTTTGTGAGCAAAGAGGTCTTTTACCTTCTTGGAGAATTCTTTTTGTGTGAGGAGGCAGCCGCCTGCGGGTGACTCGAAGGTACATATTCTGTATTTTTCAGCAAGTTCAAGCTGCTTTGACCTTGACCTGCCTCTTACTGCAAGAAGGTTTTCTCTTTTTATCCACCCTTTTTTTTCTGCTTCTGTTTCTTTCAGGTTTTTTGCAGAAAGCGGCCTTAGTAGTCTGTTTTTCAGTCCTGATTCTTTTTCTATGAGTTCCATGGCTCTCCTGTTCTGGGTCATGGGCCTCTGGCCGAGCACTTCGCCTGTGAATATGAATTTCACGCCGATTTTTTTTGCGTAAGACTTCGCTTTTTTTAGCATGTGTACCCTGCAGTCGATGCAGGGGTTCATATGTGCGCCATATCCGTGCTTCGGGCTGCGGAGAATGCGCCGGTAATCCTTGCCAAGCTGAACCACGTTGACGGGTATCCTGAGCTCTTTTGCTGCTTTTTCTGCACTATCTGACCCGAAGAACGGTGAGCGGAAGCTTATGGCAAACACGTCTATATTCTCCTCCTGTACCAGCCGCGCCGCAAGAACGGAGTCAAGGCCGCCGGAAAGAAGTCCAACTGCTTTTATTTTGTTTTTCATTTAACTACACCGGCTATTTTTAAAAGTTCGCATGTCCTGCATATTTCGCCTCTTGAGGGCTCGGAGCAGATCTTACAGTATTTTAGTCTGGTTTTTTTTGAGCTGTATTTTTTTTCAAGCATCGGTTTTGTCCTGAGGTAATTCCTGACTATCTTCTCCTTTACCTCGGGAAGTTCTTTTTCAAGCTTGTCCAGCGCGTTCAGGATGTCTCTTCTAAATACTGCTGATGAGAGAGGGCATGGCTCGTAGAGCACCTGGAACTTCATCAGTTTCGCGTATTTTTCTATTTCGCGGTTTCTTGTGAGATAAAGTGGCTTTACTCTCGGGACGAATCTTTTGTCTTCTATTATTCCTGTTTTCGGGCCTAGGCCTGCACTCAGGGCGGGGTTGGCCTTGAGTATGTTCATGAATATCGTTTCTGCCTCGTCGTCGAGGTTGTGGCCTGTCGCGATTTTTGATGCACCGAGTTGTCTTGCCTTTCTGTTCAGGGCCCACCTTTTTATTACTCCGCAGATTGCGCAGTTCTGGAGGCTTGTTTTTTTCCTGAGCTTTTTCCTTATCTCTTCCATGGGATGGCCAAGCTCGTCTTTTACATTGATTACATGGAGCTTTATCTTGTGCGCCCGGCAGAATTCCCTTGTGTTTTCAAGGTTCTTTTCCGACCATTTCCCGACTGAAAAATCGATTATCATCGCCTCTATATCGTAGCCGAATTTTTTCAGCAGGTAAAGCAGGCTTACCGAGTCTTTGCCTCCCGAGCATGCGACAATTATCCTGTCTTTCTTTTCAAGAAGCCTGTATTTCCTGATTGTGCCTTTTACTTTTTTTTCAAAATTTTCAATGAATTTCTTGTCCTGCATCGGTTTCACTTGTCATCTGAAATGCGCTTTTCCAGAGCGATTTTGTTTGTAATGCCGTGGGGGTATTTCTTTACGACGCCCATCAGCTCAAGCTTTTTTATGATTCTGCTTACCTTGAGCTTTTTAAGACCTGAGTTCTTCACAAGGTCTGACTGCTTCATCGCACCGCCGTTTTCTTCAAGGAGCCTGATAATCTCCCTTTCCTCCTGCGGGAGCATTTCGCTGATTACCGTTTCCCTGATTTCCTTTTTGTCCTTCCTTCCAAGAAGGTCCATGAGTGTGAAGCCGCATGCTGATGAGATTATCATGCCGAAAAATGTGAGAAGAAGAACGTTGTTCAG
>JAHWGX010000053.1 GCA_019323655.1 Candidatus Woesearchaeota archaeon
ATGAGAAATTCTTGCTAACTTAAAGATTAAGTTAGCATGTTGGCTGAAAACCGGCCAAGGCATTTGATATTTTTTGAGAATTTTATGAAACTGATCGGTGGAAAACTGGTTTTAGTGAGCTCTACTGATATTATGCTAAATAAAACCGTTACCACACAAAAGTATAAACGCTTGTTTTTATATAAATGTGCTACTTTTTCACTCAATGGCTGAGCTTAAGAGGGCACTTGGCTTTTGGACAATACTTTATCTTGCAATTGCCTCAATAATGGGCACTGGGATGTTTTTTGGCGCTGCTATAGGCGCATCTTATTCAGGCAATGCATCTATTTTAGCATGGGTTATAATTTCAATAATTGCAGTTTATATCAGCCTCTTTTTTGGGGAGCTTGTAGCTATGTTTCCGCGAGCTGGAGGCATTTATGAATTTTCAAAACATGCCTATGGCAGGTTTATTTCTTTTTTAATGGGCTGGTTGGCATGGCTTGTTGGAAGATTAACAAGTGCTTTGCTTATTGTTGCTGCAATCAATTATCTGATTCCAGACCCTTCACAATTTTATGTTAAAATAACAATAGGTATTGCTTTGATAATAATACTTAACATAATTACATTTTATGGCATCAGAGCATCTGGTTTTATTATTGTTATTTTAGGCTTGTTAGCAATTGGCATAACATTGTCTATAATTCTTCCAGGAATTTTTCAAATAGATATAACAAATTTAATGCCATTTTTTTCCGTTGCTGCAGAACCAATTTACTTGCCATTTTTTGGATTTCTTGGGCAGCCTGTAATCTTGTTTGGAGTGCCAATATTGGTAGCAATATTTTTCATAGCAGAGGCTTTTTTTGGATGGGAATCAGCAACTTACCTGTCTGAGGAAACTATAAATCCAGAAAAAACAATTCCAAAAGCCCTTGTTTTAGGAACTCTTATAGTGGGCATTTTGACAACAGCAATTTCTTTAGTTTCTTTAGGCATAATACCCTGGAAAACTTTAACTGAAGCTTTTTTAACTTCAACTTCTGCCCCATTGTCATTAGTTTTTGAACATATTTATGGGTCTTTTGGGCATTTGCTGAATTACGGCATTTTTATTGCTTTGGTTGGCTCTGCTGCTGGCAACATAATTAGTTCGCCCAGACTTATCCTTGCTTTAGCTCGAGACAAATTATTTATCACTCAGTTAAGTGACATACATCCAAAATATAAAACGCCATACAAAGCCATAATATTCCAGACTATAGTCAGCTTAATTGTTTTTGGCATGGCCTTTGGAAAATATAAGACACTTCTCAGTTTATTATTACCTCTAGGATTAATAATGTACATATTTGTTATATTATCTGTGCCCATATTAAGGCATAAGTACCAGTACAAAGATGCAGAAAGGAGCTTTAAGGTTCCTTTTGCACATATTGGTTCTGTCTTGGTAATTTTATTCTTAATTTCATTAATGGCAATATGGATAGTAGAAGAAGCAGCAGCATGGCATATATTGAAACTTGGCTTGTCATTTGTCGCTGTTGGAATTCCAATCTATCTTCTGCTTGAGATGTACTACGACCCGGATTTTATTGTAAAGGTCAACGATTTTTTTGCTTATTTTACCTTATTCACAGAGAGGTTCATACTGCCGAAAACTGTGAGGAAGGAAATACTTACCCTGTTGGGGGATATAAAAGGAAAGACTATTCTGGAATTCGGGTGTTCTGTAGGAACCCTCACATTGCATTTGGCTGAAAGGGTAAAGCCCGGAGGCAGGGTTTATGCAACCGACCTCTCAAAAAGGGATTTAATGATTACGCAAAACAGGATGATAAAAAGGGGGCACAGGCATGTTGTTGTTATCCATGACGAGCACCAGGTTAACCGCATCCATCCGGATATCCCCCCTGTTGATGCTGTGGTAAGCATAGGAATGATGGGCTACATGCAGGACGTAAAAAAAATACTGCGCGAAATAAGGCAGCTGATGCCCAACGGAGGAAGGATTGTCTTTGTTGACTACGCTGATTTCTTTAAGGTCATACCCAATGTTGCATGGCTGAGCAGTGACGAGACAATTGAAAAGCTTTTCAGGGAAGTTGGCTTCTCTGTCTTTGTCACAAGAAAAAAAGGCCTGTTCTGGAATTATGTCTATGTTTATGGAATCAAGTTCCACCATGATGTGCCTTATGTTTGAATGAGTTTTAAGTTTTTTGATGGCTTAACTATTTTATTAGTGCGAGTCTATCACCTCTATGCTTATATCATCATTGTCTGCATAAGTGCTAGTACAACAGGTATTACTTGAATAACAACCAGAATATGATGCCCAGCACCTGAAATAATGAGTTCCAACTATATCGTCAACCGTAACAGATGCTATTTTATCTTGATACCCACTACCGGTACAGGTTCCGTATGCTTTATTTACCCAACCTGAACCACTGTTATAAAGTATTGCATATTCTGTGTACCAATAATAACAATAAACACGGCAGGTTACCTGTACAGTAGCTCCAGTAGGAACTCTTTTAGCATCCAAATAGATGTCTTCTATGTGATTACGACCATTAGAGCGATCCCTGCAGTTATCAGATGTTGCATCTGAACGATCGGTACCCCCTCCGTATTCGCCTTCATTCTTATTAGCATCACCCAACCCACATTCGACTCCTGTAGGAGATGCAGAACCATCAACATTGCACGACTTGGCTGTGTAATCTGGTGCCTCTTCACAATCACCAGTTCCATCACATTCACAAGGCGGGCTGCTGCATCCTGTTGTTGCAGTGCATCCTGTATCTGTGCTTCCGCTTGATATAGGGGTGTCTACACATCCATCTGTGCATACGGGGGCAGTATAACATACCCTGTCTGTGCAGCTTCCGACATCAGCTGGGCAGTTTTCCCCTACATCACAAGTTCCATCTCCACATACTGTACAGATAGAATCCTGGCATATTCCATTGCAGCATACCCCGCCTAAACAGTTAGCATCTATTGAGCATGCGTTTCCATTTGCAGTCTTGCAGTTTCCTGAGCCGTCACAAGCTTGGATTCCTGAACACGCTTCATCAGTTATGCCATAAGACACCGCAGTTTGCACGCATCCATTTGTGCATGTTGGCTCATAGCATACATTATCTGTGCAGCTTTCATAATCATTATAACCTAGACAGCTTTCTCCTGTCTCGCAAATACCATCTCCGCAGTTTGTCTCATCAGTGTCTGCTGCATCTGTGCAACCTCCATCACTTGTATCAGTATCTCCATCACCATCATTATCAATGCCGTCATTGCATTCTGGGCAGACTCCGCAATCACTTGTGCAGGTTGAGCATCTCTCGGGACCTTCGCAAACACCGTCTCCGCAGTTTGTCTCATCAGTGTCTGCTTCGTCAATACAACCTCCATCCTTTAAATCAACTTTGCCATCTCCATCATTATCAATGCCATCACTGCACTCAGAAGTCTCAGAAGGTTTTATTAAGTCCAATGCTTTATCATCACAATCCTCAACTACTAAGTTCCCGCTTTCAGAATTATAGAAGTCTATCAGTTTGCGAATCTCATTATCCTTGTATAATCCTGAACCGCTCAAATAATCACACAGTATTGCCCTTATATCGCTCCTAAGCTCATAGATAGTGTAATCCTGTTCAGGGCATTCTGAAACAGCAAAATTCACAGATAAAAATAAAAAAACAAAAAAAGCAAAAACTATTGCTGCTTTCTTATTTATTTTTACCTTCATTTTTTAGTTTTATTTTGGTCTATAATCTGGTTTTATTTGATTATACTAGGGTGTAGGACAGCAAATACCATATCTGTCGCAACAGCAACACTCAGTGCCTGGTAGCACATCTTCTACATCAGGGCTCATACCATCACAAAGATTAGCATCTTTAATCTTCTGGCACTGGGTGTAATTAAAATTTGAGTTTACGCATATGATTTCCTCATCTTTGTCAATTTCATTGTCGGGTATGAGTATGTCCCCGCAGACTTTTTCAGGCAGAAAAACAAGATGCTCCTTGTCAGTATAATTAACAACAAGCTCCCTGTTGGCGATAATCCCTACACTGTACCTATTTCCGTTTATTAGCGCAGGAAGCTCAAAACTCCTGCTGTAGCCGTCTTCCACGGATTTTGCAAGATACACCTCGTTGCTTACTGACTGCGCTATTTCTTCAGCAATTTGCTGCCTTTCATTTTCATTCGCCTCGGTTACTTTCAATGTAACTACTGAAATAAAGCCTAAAAACACCAAAAACATGAAAGCCAGCAATACTATGAATTCTATTGCAAACTGGGCATTTTTCGGCATGTTTCTTCTATAGATCATTTTTTGTTTAAATATTTTTATGTTGTACCAACAAACTTGCTAACAAGGATTTCTGACCTGCTATCTCCTTCAACAGATCTGATTTCAACTTTTTTAAGTCCCGGGCCTGCAATATCTGCCAATCTACAAACCTGATATTCAGTGCATTCAATTGAAGAGTCACCGGAAGTAAGGGGTATGCTGCCAGACGAAAAGAAAACTACCTGGTTTTTTCCAATTTGGGAAGTATAGTTAAATACAAGCTCCCTCTCATTTAATATGTAAACTACGTCTACGTTCTTTGGCATATTCAGCTCTAATACAATCTTTGCGCCTTCTCCGGAAAAATAAACAGTCTCTGCTGTGTCTATAATGCTTCTTCCTATGCCTGTTACCTGGGAATCAATAATCTGTGTATTGGACTCAGAGCTGTAGCTGAAGAACAAATAAGTTGTTGGTACAATTACGCCCAAAGCCAATGCAACTATCATCAGATACTCCAGCGCTGATTGTGCTTTTATTTTAATCATGAAGAAACAACCACCGCAGTTATTTTTCCATTTACGGCATGCAACGGGCAACCTTCTGCACTGCAAGAATCCTCTGTGCAGGGTGTTGTGGCAGGAGCGCAGTACTCCAAATTAATCTTTGCTTCTGTTCTTTGGCCAGAGATAAAAACTCCTCCAGTACAGCCAGTAAAAGTAATATCGTGTGTATCTCCTGCATTCCAAAGAAAACCTGAAGGAGAAGTACATGTCAAAGGAATTGCGGCATCATTAGTTACTGAAACATCGTCAATTCTGATGTCCTCACCAAGATTGTTTACAAGTTTAAACTTTACCTGCCCTTGGCTCGTAGCCTCATCATAAGTAAAACTAAAATCAAGGCACTCAAATTGAGACGGGAATATGCACTTCTGCGGCAGGAATTTGGAGAAATCAAAAACCCCAAAATAATACAAGGCGCCCATAATAACCAAAATGGCAAGGAATGCCCATGCATAAGTGGTTAAGAACTCCAAAGCTACTTGTGACCTTTTGCGCATATTAGCCTCTTTTTTGTTTTTATAGAATGCTCTTATTACACAACTTCTATTTAAAATTTGTCCTAAATTTGCTTAGCAGGAATCCTATAAGCCCTATCCACTTTTTTCCAGAACTTCTGAAACATACTCCCTTACCAATTGCTGCTGCATGTTCTGGATCAGCTGCTGCTTTGCCAATCTGTAGAACTCTTCTTTGAACTTGGGGTCAGTTTCAATCTGCTCAATCGGCATTATGGCCTTATTTTCATCAACATACCGGTCAACATCAGCGTCTGTGACATTTATTCCGGAAAAATCGACATTTTCATCTATTAATTTCAGGATTTTCAGGTTGTCTGTTATTTTTGCCCTGAACTCTCCCAGATTAGGATAAGATGTTAATATAAACTCATTGTACTGCTGCTCGCTCATGTTTGCCCTCATCCTTAATGCATTTATTGTATTGTTAACGTCCTTTTCGCTTACTGAGACATTTTGCCTTATAGCCTCCTCAAGCAATGCAGCAGCTATTTTTTCATCGGAATTTTCATTTACTGCGTTATCTTGCTTATTGTTAGAAGCATAATAAATGCTAAATACAATCAGCGCTATAACAGGAACAGCAATCACCCATTTGTTTAAACTTGTTTTTTTCATTTTTGAAGTAAATTGTTTTTATTCCAAAAACAATGAATAAATGAGCGAGGCAAAATTTCTTGGCAGTAAAATTTTGCCGAGCACTATTTTATGCCGAAGGCAGATTTATTATTACGTTAAGTCTTACTAATTTCTTATTAACCACTTTAGAATAGTTAAGGATTATATAAATCTTGTGCCCAAGCCCTGATTCTTTGGCCTTGATTTTTGCTGAATTGTTATCTGAATATGGTAATGACTTAAACTATCCTAACTAAAATATATTTTGCAATATAGTAATATTTAAATAACCATTTTGGATTCTATATAATATTTTTAGTATTTAAGAGTAGTCAAAGCAAGATATCACTAAAAAGGGTAAAAAGTTGGGGGCATTTTCAATGAAAAAATTTTTGGTTTTGCTGTGCTTAATGATTCTCGTCCTGCCGGCAGCTTACAGCCTGTCAGCATCTATAGGGAATGCCAAGGCTGTTTTGAGGGTAAATGCATCTCCTGAAGAGCCTGCAGTCATTGAAAGGACAATTCTTGTAAACAACAAAAATGACATTCCTGTAAGGATTACAGTCGCTCCTGCAAAGGATTTTGAAAAATTTGTTGAGGTAATAGACGAGGAATTTGTACTGCAGCCAGGAGAATCAAAAAAAGCAGAGTTCATACTGACAATCGACAGGGGGGGCACGATTGAAGGAAAGATCCTAGTCGGATTCAGCCCTGCAGACCCGGAAGTCAAGGAAAACAGCGTTGGTCTGTCCTCTACAATCATAATCATTTCTGAAGGGCCGATAATCGAGGACGAAGAGGAAGAGATAGAAGAGACCGAAGATGAAGACATATTGATAGATATTCCTGAAGAAGAATCTTACCTGGACATTGAAGCTGAAGAAGAGGGAAATGAGTCCGGGGTTTCTGTCAGCATGGGGCAGCTGCCCGCTGCAGATAATGAAGATGAAGAAGCTGAAAATACAGGCTACAGCCCAAATCCACTTATTGGCATAATGATTATTGTCGTTATTGTTGTTGTCGGGCTGGGATTATTTTTTGCGGTTCCAAAATTCATGAAACAAAAATGAAAAAATTCAAGGCAATAGCTGTATTGATCTGCGCGTTTTTATTATCAGCATCTATAGCCTATGCTGACAGCGTTGCTTATATTCTCTCAAATGTGGATCACCCGGAGCAGAAATTAATAGATATTCTTGAGGACATGGGACTTACTGTGGACAAAATAGACGATGAGGACATAAGCTCGGTAAACCTTCAGCAATATGACTTTATGCTGATTAATGACGGCACATTTTCAAACTACAACAGCATACCTGTAAATAATTTTCCTGCACTGATTTTAAACACAAATTATATTGATGACTGGCACTGGACAAGCAGGGTATCACAAAAATCCTCAAGCCAGCCTTTAAGGGCATATGTAAATGACCCGACAAAATTCATTACAATGGGCTTCCCTTCTGAAATCCAGATATACACATCATCAAGCCCGTCAGTCAGCTACCTCCACAGGTACTATAAAGCTCCGCAGCTGGAGACTTTGATTTCCACCGGCAGCTCAACAACAGAGAGGCTAAATGCAATAATAGCAGCAGCAAAACCAGGAACATTGCTTAGGGACAGCGTGACATCAAATGTAAAAAGCGTTTTCTTTGGAATAACAGAAGATGCTTACTGGACTTCAAATACAGAGCAGTTATTCAGAAATTCCGTATCATGGCTGATTACAGATTTTATACCTCCTCAAATATCCAACCTTGCTGTAACAGATATAACAAACTCATCTGCATTGATAAGCTGGGATACAGACAAGGATGCAAATTCCACTGTTTTGTACGGCGGGAGTACAAGCCTTACTGAGTCAAAATCAAGCCCTGCAACACAATTGCACCATGAAATTTTATTGGACAGCTTAAGCGAAAAAACAACTTATTATTACAAGGCAAAATCATGCAATGAAAATAACTATTGCAGGGAATCCACAATATCTGATTTTACAACTCTTGATTTAACAGCGCCTTACTTGTCATCTCATGCTGAAAATTATTTGACAAATTCGTATGTTACAATATATGCAGAGACAAATGAAGACAGCTATTCAACAGTTTACTATGGCACAAGCCCGTCATCATTAACAGTATCAACTGCTCAAAGCGCATTAGATACATCAGCAAGTTTTGAGATTAATGACTTAAATGAGAAAACAGCTTATTATTACAAGGTTGAGATGTGCGATGATTCCGGCAACTGCAGGGACTCAGAGGTTTTCAGCTTTGAAACGCTTGATTTAACAGCTCCAAATGCTCCGGAGAATTTGGAAATAACAGGCTCTGATATTGTGCTTGCCTGGGACAGTGCATTGGACGATACTGTAGCCTATAATATCTACATATCAGATGATCCGTATAATTTTGATTTTTCTAGCCCAAATGCAACAACAGCTGAAAACAGCTATGTTGATTCTACAGCAGGTTCTGTAAAACAAAGATATTATGTTATCAGGGCAGAGGATGCTGCCGGAAATGAGGAAAGTAATACATATGTTCTTGGCAAATATGACGTGGAATTAAAAGTTGGCTATAATCTTATTGCTTTGCCTTTGGTTCCGCTGAGCAGTGATATAGATGATGTAATGCACCAAAGCGTTTCATACAATCCTGTTTCAGAGGTAAAGAAATTTGACAGCTCGGCACAGGGCTTTAAGACAAATGGCTGGGTTGTTGCTGCATGGAATCCTCTGGCATTCCAGGAAATGAAGTATGGGGAAGGCTATTTCCTGAAATCAAAGCAAAATACTGATTTTACATTTGTCGGAACCTTGCCGGAAACCGTTAACCGGGAAATAAAGCAGGGAATGAACCTGTTTGGCATAGCTTCACTGGAAAACAAGAATATTGGAGAAGTAATTGCGCAGACACCTGCTGATTACAAGGTTATAGAGATAGGAAAAAGAAACTCAGACGGAACATACAGTTTAGCAACTTACTATGCAAGCGGCTGGAGCAATCCTTTCACTCTAGAAACAGGAGCCGGTTACTGGCTAAAATCAAACCAGGACTTTAATTTGGAGTTGAACCCTTAAAAAAGGAGAGAGGTTAGTTCAAAATGAAACTGAGCAAATTAGCGGCAATGTGCATGATTTTACTAGTCAGCATGTCAATGGCTTATGCAGCAGACAATGTTGTTTTCAGCGAAATCCAGGCGAATGCGGCCGGGACAGACTCCGGCAAGGAGTTTATTGAATTGTATAATCCTACAAGCTCCGATATTAACATTGGAAACTGGGAAATAAATTTCAAAAGCTCTGCAGTGCAGTACTCAAAGACAATACCCAGCGGCTCAGTAATACCTGCATACGGGTTTTTCCTGATAACAAATGAGCCTGAAACTGCATGGCCTTCAGAGTGGCCAGAGCCGGATGCAAGGCTGACTTATGTTTCCTTAACTAACGCAGGAATGGGCCTTCAGCTTGAAGACACATCCCATGCTATTGTAGACAGGATTGGATGGGGAGATTCTTCCTCAATTACAGGCTATTATGAAGGAACGCCATTGGAGTCACAATACTACGAAGGAAAATCACTGGAAAGAAAGCCGGGCTTCCAGGGCCCGGAATGCGGCAACTGGATTGACACCAATGATAATTCAGAAGATTTCCTTGTTAACCCTTTCCCAGAGCCTCAAAACTCAGCTAACCAAACAGAAACTCCCTGCAATGCGGATATTGATACAACACCTCCGTCAACAATATCAAACTTAAGGGCGACAGATGTAACCAATGAGTCCATAACATGGGAATGGGATAACCCTACAGAGCAGGATTTCAATGAAAACATTGTTTATCTTAACGGAAACTTTGATGAGGCAATAATATTTGAAGGAGGCATTACTGAATTTATATATGTATTTGACCTGCAGCCGGATACAGAATACACAATAACAGTGCATACAAAAGACATTAACGGAAATTTAAATGATACAGATGTTTCTGACACACAAAGAACCTTGGCTAACCCGCCTCAGGAATGTACAGCAGATAATGATTGCGATGACGGCTTATACTGCAACGGGCAGGAAAAATGTGTTGGCAATGTGTGCCAGGCAGGAACTGCGCCTGCAACAGATGACGGCATTTCATGTACAACTGATATCTGTGATGAAGATGCTGATTTAATAGTTCATACCGCTTATAACAGCTTATGTGACGACCAAAATGACTGCACTGACGATGTCTGCTCAGTTGCAGAAGACTGTGTTTATACTTACAACACAGACCCATGTGATGACGGGTTGTTCTGCACCGAGAATGATGTATGCAGTTTTGGAACATGTTCAGGAACCCAAAAATCTGCTGATGACGGAGTAAGCTGCACAACAGACTCATGCGATGAGGTTAATGATGTAATAATTAATGCCCCTAATAACGGCTTATGCGACAATGGGTTGTTTTGCGACGGCCAGGAGTACTGCGATGAGGCTTTTGGCTGCCAGGCAGGAACTGCGCCTGCAACAGATGATGGAATTGATTGTACAGCAGATTCATGTAATGAAGCCGGTGACGTTATTGTTAATAGTCCTGACGACAGTTTGTGCAGCGCGGGATTTTATTGCAGCGCCCAGACCGGATGCACCAGCGCAGGCCAGGTATGCGGAAATGACTTTATAGAAGGAGATGAAGTCTGTGACGGCTCTGATTTAGATGGAAAGACATGCCAGGACTTTGGATACACAAATCCGGATACTTTAGCGTGCAATCAGGTCTGCTCGGATTTTGACACCTCAGCATGCGCTGCTGTCTGCGGCAATGGAGATACAGAGCCCGGAGAGGAATGCGATGACGGAAACTTAATTGATGGAGACGGCTGTTCAGCAGCATGTGAAACAGAGATTGCTGATGATCTTATGATTAATTATGCAAGGGGGAAGATAACCTATGATGGAATAGCTGCCCAGGCCGGGGTTCAATATACTGTTGAGGTATTGTCAGGAAACAACACCGGAAAAACTTATGAAGGCTCAGTTGACGATGAAAATGTATTTGAGAAAGGAGCCGGCAATTTTGACACTGCAGACCAGTTGATTTTCAACACAGGCGCCTTATTCAGGATTACAGCGCAGGACTGCAATTATATTTATGAAGGGACTTTTGAAAACGGAGGCAATGAAGGAATTGTCCTTGACTGCACAATACCCCCTGAGATTACTGAGGTTTTCCACACACCAGACGTGCCTCATGATTTGGAAGATGTTATAATAAATGCGAATGTAATGGATAATATAGGCGTTGACCAAGTTTTTGTTTATTATAGCATAAATGACAGCGCTTACCAGCCTGCGGAAATGCCCGCTGGCCCATATTATTCAAAAAACCTGGGGACTTTCTCGTATGGAGACAATATTAAGTATTATGTCCAGGCAAAGGATGCTTATGGAAATATTGCAGAGAGCCCTGTCAGCAGCTTTACTGTGACTACTTTTGATGCGGATAAGGACGGCTACAACAGCTTAGTTGACTGCAATGATTTTGACAGCACAATATATCCTGGAGCTGATGAAACACTTTACGGGGCTGATGATATAGACCATAACTGCGTTAATGATGCGCCTGTTTTAATTTCAAACATCCCAGACCAAACATGGGATGAGGACACAAGCTTGACTGACATTTTTGACTTGGACGATTATTTTATTGATTATGATGATGCAACCAGATTAGAATACTCATTTTCAGCAACAGGACCAATCATTGTTTCCATTGATGAGGATAATAATGTAAGCTTTGCCCAGCCGGAAAACTGGAACGGGATTGAGCATATAGTATTCACAGCTTCTGACGGCATTAACTCAGCAGACAGCAACAATGCAACATTAAGTGTAATGCCTGTTAATGATGCTCCAACTATTGATAACCTGCCTGAAAGCTTTACAATAGATGAAGACACTAATTTGGAATTCCAGGTTGATGCATCTGATGTTGAAAATGATGTTTTGGCATACAGCGTTAATAATACCCTTGCTGCAATAAACTCTTCAGGATTCCTTACCTTTGCCCCGGAGCTGAATTTCAACGGCGCAGTGGATTTAACCGTAACTGTAAGCGACGGACAGGATTCAGCATCAGAGACAACACAAATCATTGTAATCCCTGTAAACGATGCGCCTGTTGTGGAGCCAATAGGGGATATTGTATTTGATGAAGAAAGTTATATTGATGATGTTGATTTAGACCTTTATGTAAGCGATGTAGAAACTGCTGATGAGGATATTAAATGGAGCTACAGCAACAGCGCAAACCTAATCATAGATATTGACGGCCAGACCCATATCCTGAATGTATCTGCTGATAAAGACTGGTTTGGAACCAGAACTGTTAGACTGACTGCAACAGATGAAGGGGGAGCATCCTCAGATATAGATGTTAATGTGATAGTGAATAATGTCAATGACGCGCCTTATTTTACAACAGCTCCAGCAGTCTTGACAACAACAGAAGCTGTCCAATATTCTTATGATGCTGATGCAGATGACATTGACAGCGACATTAGCCAGTTAGAGTTCTCAATTGTAAGCGCTCCAACCGGTGCAGCAATTGACAGCAGCACAGGAGAATTTACATGGACTCCGGCTGGCGAGCAGCAGGGCATCAATGAAATTGAAATAAAAGTGCAGGACATGGAAGGGGATTTTGCATTGCAAAAATTTAACTTAACAGTATTGCCTGTTTTGGATATAATAAATATTGTAGTAAACGGGGAAAGCGCAGAAGACGGCGCATTAATAGGAGGATTAGAGCCCGGAGAGTTCGTATCTGTCAGCCTTGATTTAATAAACAGGTTCCCAGCTGAGCCGAATAACGCGATTGTGGGCATATATGCAGAGGGCTTTATTGAGGCTTTTGATTTAAATGAGAGCACATCCGGAATAATACTGGAAGGCCAGCAAACAGCAGCAATAAATTACCAGTACCAGGTGCCTTATGACGTGTCCGTGCCTTCTTTCAGCCTGGCATTGTCTGCGCAGGGAAGCGACCTTTATTTAAACCATCACTCAACCTCTAAAACAATTAATTTTGCGATTGACAGGGATTTCCACAGGGTTAGCCTAATCAATAAGGAATGGTCAGAGGATAACTTAACCTGCGACAGGAGCATCTCTCTGACTGTAACTCTTGTAGATACCGGAAACTGGAGTGAGGAAGGGACTGTAACTTTGTATAATGCCAAGACCAACACAGACATAACAAAAGCCTTTAGTTTGGCTGTTGCAGAAAAAAAGGATATAGAATTTGAAAATATTGACGCATCTGACGTGTCTGACATGGAAACCTTTTTTATTACAGTCAAATACATGTTTGATTATTACACTGTTGAGGATTCTATTGACTTGGCAACCAGCGACTGCCTGAATGCTGATGCATTAGACATGCTGTTAGAGGCCAATGAAGATGAGGCACCAAGCTGGTCTCCAATTGATTTGAAAGATTATACTTTTGGGGAAACTTCCGGAATAGCTTACCAGATTATAGATGAAAATGACGCATTGATTGACTGCGATGTTACAATTAATGGCATATTTAGCTGCAGCACTCCTGCAAGTGATTTGTATGGAACCTCAGCAGTTAATCTGAGCATTGGGGATGTTTATGAGCAGCTTATTATCACGGTTTTTCCGGTTAATGACGCGCCTGTCGCTTATGATGTAAACGCAGAAGTTGATGAGGACTCTTCTGTTGTAATTGAGCTTAACTGCAGTGATTTGGAAGATAACACTCTAAATTATTTTGTTGTGGATAACCCCGGCAATGGTGTTTTGTCAGGAAGCGGAAGCTCAAGGACATATACTCCTAATGCAGATTACAATGGCGCTGATTCATTCACGTACAAGTGCAGTGACGGAACTGCTGACAGCAATACAGCAAGTGTTGACATAACAATCAACTCAGTTTTGGACGAGCCTTCAATTTCCGGCTTTGAACCGGATTTTGACCCAAAAATCGGGGATGGCGTTGAGCAGCTGTTCAGCATAACAATATACGACCCTGACAGCATTTCGCCGTTAATAAGCTGGTATGTCGACGGGGTTGACCAGTCAAACAATAATGCACAATTCACTTACAGCAATGCAAATGCCGGAGAATTTGAAATCAAGGCAAGCATAACAGATTCGACATCCGGCTATGAGCATGTGTGGAACCTGGTAATAAGCAAGCTGCCTATAACAACTTACTCCGGAACAATAAACAATGTTGATGAAACAAACGTTGATAATTTTGCAAATTTGACAATATTCAACAGTTATGGATTAATTGATTTTGGAGACCAGGCATTGGATTTGAGCGATGTTGTTGATGTTGACAGGTATGTAAGGATTGAGGATGGCGTAATAGGCATAGACAGCGATAATTTGCCAGCTTTAAATGCGCCGGCAACCATAACATTGTACAATCTGCCATTCCCGGAAACTCCAGTTATCTACTATAATGAAGGCTTCAGCTTAAGCGGAGAAAACATATGCCCGGGCAGCATTTGCAGCAACATAGACTATGATGCAGCAACAGGAACACTGACATTTGACGCAGCGCACTTTTCAATATTTTTTGTCCCGCTATCCAACCATAACCCGGAAATAACCTCCGTCCCGATAAGAACTGCTTTCATAAATGAAACATACTCTTATGATGTAAATGCAGTTGACGAAGACAATGACACGCTGGAATACTCATTAATAAGAGCTCCTTCAGATATGAGCATTGACAGCTCTACAGGAATGGTCAGCTGGACTCCTGTTAATCTGACAACAGAGGACATAGAAGTCAAGGTGGTTGATGGCATAGGAGGCTCTGACACGCAATCATTTTCCCTGACAGTAAAAGAGAGGCCTAAATTAGCAATTTCAGACCTGGATGTAAAAGTTGATGGGAAAACAGACAAAAACCTCGAAGATGGAGACACTATTAAAAATGAGGCAGAGCCGGAATCTGATATAGAATTTAAGCTTAAGATTGAGAATCTGTATAGTGACGAGGAAGACATTAAGATAGAAGATATAGAAGTTGAAATAATAATACTAGACATAGACGACGGGGACGATTTGGAGGAAAGCTCAAAAGAATTTGACCTAAAGCCCGAAGATGATGACACTGTTACGCTTGAATTCCAGGTTCCCCTGGAAGTTGAAGAAGATACTTATGATGTCGAGATACATGTATGGGGAGAAGATGAGAACGGCAAGGAACACGAGATTGACTGGGGTCTTGTACTGGAAGTTGAAAAGGAAAAGCATGAGATAAGGATATTAAAAGCCTCATTATACCCATTGACAGTAGAGTGCCAAAGGCAGATATCAATCAATGCTGAAATAATAAATACAGGCTCAGAAGACGAGGATGAGGTAACCCTTGAGATTACAAGCGCTGATCTTGGCATAAATTCAGTAACAGAAGGCATAGAGCTTGATGAAGGCACTGACGACAACAGCTTTGAAAAATCGGTTACACAGCTGGTAAGCGCTGATGTTGCACCTGGAGTGTATCCCATATCAGTCAATGCCTATTATGACAGCACACTAAGCTCTTCAAAAACACTGGAACTGGCTGTAGAGGAATGCGAACTGGTAAAGGAAGTCAAGGAAGAGGTAAAGGAAGAAAAGCCAAAAGCGAAGCCTGTAATACCGGAAGTTGTAAAGGAAGAAAAGCCAGTGGAAGCTGCTCCTGTTGTTGAGAAAGCTTCATTTATGGAAACAAGCGAATATAAAATGCTATTGGCAATCTCAATAGTCATATTCATCGGAACTGCAGTTTTTGTTATCGGAGCAGGTTTTATTGCTTTGAGAAGGTAAAAATTTCACAGAAACCAGAGATGGATAGCCGACCCAGCTAAGTTCGATAAAAAAACAAGCCGAAGAATTCTGCACTAAGATAATAAAACAGAAATAAAAATAGGAACGATTATTCCTTAGAAAATTTTTCTAATTCTCTGATGAGTTTAGGAATTTCAATAATTGCTTCTTTCACTGTTTCAATATCAATATCCCCACCATAGTAGTTTATCCCGTTCCTTAACCTCCTGTACCTGTCAAATTTCATAGACAGTGAGCGCTCTTTGAGGATATCCCTTAAAAAATAACCGATTGATTCGTGGTCCAGAAATTTATACCCTCTTAAATAGCCTATTGCCTCACAATATTCCCTCAGCCCTTCATAAAGTTCCCTTAAGATTGATTTTAAAGTGTTCTGATTTAATCTTATGGCCTTGGCAGTTTCAATGGCTTGGACCGATGATTTAAAGATGCTAGAGGCCCTTATCTTATTTGGCATGATTTTTTTCGCCTTTCCGTTAGCCAAACTGCTCTCAAAATTCATAAAATCACCAATTCTCCGGATAAGACGATTCCATTGCAGATATTGTTCACCAGATTAGGGTTTAATTTTTTTGCTTTGTTCCACGAGTCTTTGCCAAACTTATGCAGGCTTATTTTTCTGTTTAACCTTTTTTCGTATTTTTCAATTTGAAAGTTTTTACCAACATTAGAGATCAAACAGATATCTATATCGCTGCTGGTATCATCTCTAGCAGAAGCGTAGCTTCCAAATAAAACAATGACCGGCAGATCGTATGCCTTCTCCAGGTCCTCAATAAGACTGGAATTTCTAATTTTTTCTAAGTTATAATACAGCTTTAAATTTAGCGCTTTTTTTGATAAAATCATCTGATAAAAAGAGTACAGCCCTTCTTTTTTTGAAGACAGAAGATTTTCTTTAACCAGCCTATTGAGATATTGCCTGACAGTTGTATGATTTATTTTTAAAATTCTGGAAAGCTCCCTGATACTAAACCTCCTGTTCGGGTCTTCGAAAAAGGCTTTCAATATGGTTAATTTTCTTTCCATTTGGAAATATATATTTCCACTTGTTTATAAATCTTTCCATTCTGTTAAGTATACTTCCCAAGGTTACATTCAGCTATTTTTCAATCTGCTCTACAATTTCAGCGCTGAACATACTTTCATATAACCAAATTTCAATATGCTCGCTAACGCTCGCAACATCTAGTGCTCGCCTTCGCTTTCCTGCCATATCGCTCAGGCTCGCCTATTGATTGCAATTAAGCCGAGGCAAAAATTTCGTGAATTGCGAGAGCTCGCTTAAGCAGATGCTCTCGCTCGCTTTCCTCTCAGGCAATTTTTGCCGAGACTAATTTTTGTTGCCGAAGGCAACGGAATTATTTTTATTTGTCAGGATTTTTTGAAAGTGTGTACTTTGCAGCTTTACTTAACACATTCTTTAATATTAGACTGCTCCCAAAGTGGGATTAATAACCAAAAATCAGGGTTCTGAAATTATTGAGAATGACATCCGATCCTTGTTAAACCCTTTTCCCATGCGAAGTGTGGGAAAATTGCGTCCGCAAAGTAATTTTTAGTGGCGTCGTGTTCCATTGAATGAGCGAAGCAACACATCAAGAACAAACATCAAGGGGGGCATTTCGTAGTCGTCGTTTAGTTAGTCGTAGGGGGTGGGGCGCTTCGTCGTTTTTAAGAAATCACTTTCAGTAATAGATTGGTTAATAGAATTACAACAATCATAAACACAACAGGAACATAAGGATGATCTATTAAATATTGTCTAATTATTCTTACTAATTTCTTCTGATTTTTCTTGTTTAAGACTTTTATTTCTACATCAATCTCAAATAGTTTTATAGTGAATGTAATTCCAAAGGATAAGAATAGGGCGAATAATTGTATATTATATATCACTAACAAATCAAATAAGATTATTTTATCACTAAAGACTTTAATAAAATAGTAGATATTGACAGGTTGCTCTTTCTTTTGGCATTCTTCTTGTAGAGTGACATATTGATTATTGCATTCTAAATTTTTTGATTGGCAATCTTCCAACAGTCTTTTACATTCCTCTAAATTTGTAATCGCACTTTGAGATTTTTGCTGTTCTCCAGAAAGAAGATTCTGACATTGAGAAAGTTGATTCTGCAAATTTTGAATAGTCGCTTTTTCATTATTGCAAGAAGCGGCGTTTATTGATTGAGTAATTGCTGGTATAAGAGCAGAAAGCACCATAATTAAGATAACTGCTCCTAAAATTGCTTGAACTTGACCTTTCTTATTCATTATGAATTGCCTTTAATTTACTTTGAGGAACTTATCCCCATTAAAATGAATCATATGGTCTGGAATTTCAGCAACCCACACTTCAGTTTCCCAAGCAATGTCAGTTATATGTCTCTTGAATTCTGTAAAATTTGGGAAAGCACTAACATATATCTTTTTTGAAGTGCAATCTTTAAAGAAGTCATTAAGTTCTACTTGCCTTTTCTGTGAAACTGGACCATGAAAAGTAACTGCTTCAATCAAGAAAAGATTATCTTTTTTTGGCTCATACAGAACCACATCAGGTAATTTATCATGTTTAGTAATGTTCACTTTAAGTTTTTGTAGATATTCTTCATTAAGGTATAACATCTTATTTGCAGTATCGCCTAAATATAGAATTTCGGCATCTTTACAAAATTTTCCTCTAAAATCATTAACAATATCAAGCTGGAGTTTATTATGTCCTCCATGTGACAATGTAATGGTCCTTCCCTTAATGTTTATGGAATAGGTATGTGTTTTTTTGTTTGCATAGTAATCCTGGACATTTTTACCTTTCTTATTAAGATATTGCGTAAGTTCCTTATTCCATTCTTTTGTTCCGTAGGTTTTAATCAGTTTTAGAGCATCTTCATGTACAGCCCATAAAGTATTTGGGCTATTGGTTGGTCTAGGCATATCTGGGTTTCTTTCAACAAGTCCATCTTGTTCAAATTGATGTAATGTTTGTCTTCTGAAAGTTTCTCTGCTGTTCTCAGCATAGGTTTTATTGTAATTTTGATTGATAAATTGCATAATGTCATGGATTATTATCAGATTTCGTTTTGCCTCAGACCAAGCACTATCCTCTTTTATGGAAAGCATCGCTAATAAGCATAATGCCGACCTCTCATTTTGTTGTTTTTTTGGAACTTGGATTAACTTCAATATTTCAATTGCTTCCTTTATTTTGTCCATATTTTTCACCTGACTATCAATTTTTTTAATAATGTTGGAATCAATGCCTAATATGTTCATGGCTTTCTTCTCTATATCTGCTCTTGATTTAGTTAACTTCATTTGTGATCATACCTACTTCAATAATTTTATTTAAATCCGGCAGAGGCAATGCATTTAATTCATTTGCATTAATTTGAGTATGCCCATTTAACATCCTAAAAAATAAATCAGTAATATTCAGATTTAGAATTGTTGCTATTCCCAAGGCTTCTTCCTTTTTTAGATTCCCCTCTTTTTTATAGATATAGTTTAGTCTATTTTCTAAACCAAGTTGGGAAAAATTCTTAAAATCTTCTTCAAGAAGAACCGCTGCTTGTAATCTTCTTTTTTGTTCTTTTGAACCAAATCTCTTTAATATAACATAATTTCCTTTCTTAATTAATAATCCTTTTGTGTTTTCATTCTTTTTTATGGCAATCGGATTTCCATTTTTAAAAACAGGCCATTTTAGTTCAAGGTCGACAAAATTATGCATCCATAAAAGTGGAACAATCTTATCATCATTCTCCTTTAATGAATAAATTAAATTCTCTTTAGTTCTAAAAGGAACAACTGGGCCTGTAGAGACACCAATATTCAAGTGTTTCATAATATGAGGAAATTTGTTCAGCGATTCAAAAATCTCTAAATCTAATGCTGATGTCGGGATTAAAATATACAAATCTCCATTCCTCTTGTAGATTATCTTTGAGTAAGGTACTTCAATCGATTTTAGGTCGATAAATGTATCATCTTCACTGGTAGTGATTTTTACAGGGGTATTAGCCTCAATTTCTCCTTTCTTCTTTATAGCTTTTAGAATAATATTTTCCTGCAAAACATCCTCATTACTGAACACATCTTTTCTGGAAGAAAAAAGATGAATATTGGTTAATTTAATGTGATTAACAAACCATTTCCTAAATTTACTATAATATAGCCCAGAACAGAAACTTCTTGGGGTAATAAATATCATTTGTCCTTCGTCATTTAACATAGCTGCGGAGATTGCCATAAAAAAGGCATAAATATTCGGTTGTCCATTGACTAAGGATTTAAGGGCTACAGCTTCAGGAGAGTTTTTGCTTAATTTAAAGTAAGGTGGATTTGAGATTACTATATCATATAATTTTTGGTTAGCAAATAGGCCTGTTTTTAGATTACCCTCAATATAATAAGAATTTGTAATAACAAAATCTCTGTCATATATATTAAAACTTAAGTAATGATTATGTCTGGATAATTCCCGTTTAGATTCAAGTAAAAAAGAGTTTAAGAGACTTATTACTGATTTATCAGTTTCATAAACATCTAAGTATATCTTTATAGGATTCTTACTTTCTTGGATTATCCTATCAAAAATTGCTCCTGTAAGAATTCCGGTTCCAACACCAGGATCTAAAATCCTTATTTCTGGTTTTTTTATATTTGCTAAACTTGCCATAAATTTAGCGATGTTCAATGCAGTAAAAAATTGACCTTTATCTTTTCGAGTGTCTTTTTGTTGGTTTTCTTTATATAGTTCTGATAACCTAAATGAGTACTCCAATAAGCTTTCTTCTTTTAATCTATTTGAAATTACCATCTTCCCCTGATTAAACATATAAATAGTATTACTTATTAATGTTTTCTTTTTAAATGCTACGTCCACTTGTCCAGTGGTTCGTTCGCCCCACCCCCCTCGTTTCGTTTTCGTCCATTTAGAAATGTCCCCCTATCAGAGTTAGCCTCTCAAAATTATTGGATTTAACACTTATCAACAGCCTTATCCATTATGGAAATAAAAGAATTAATCACTAACGCTTAGCCTATTTGATGTAGAACCGAGAGTTTTATCCTTGTACTTAAATGCTGATTTTGCAGCAGGCAGGCTGAAGCTGCCCAGTATTGAAAGCCTTGATTTTGTCCTGTAGGAAAGGACGCGCTCTTCCGAAGCGTCAAGAGCATCAATAGTCCATTTTACAATAGTGGTCCCTTTTCTCTCATGCTTCAGCACCTTTGAAGGCTGCAGGGAGCCTATTGGAACATCTCCGCCTACAGAGACCAATGCAGGCATAAAATCAGTTATTTCTATGTCCTTTATTTTGTTTGCGCTCCTGTTTCTTATGTGCAGGATGACTGTCATCTCGCTTATTCCTCCTTCATTTTTGACTATGTTGCTGGCTTCTTTAGTCATCAGCAAAGGCGACCTTAAAGTATAGTAGAATACCAGCAAAGCAATCAGCAGCAGAACCACAACAAACAAAGGTATGAAGTTCTTTGTGGCAGTAATCTCCATTTTGTTGTTTTCCAGCTTAACATCCCCCACAAAATACCTTTTGCCGTTCTCTTTTACAACATCTGACTTAGGGGAGGTGGATGAGAATACAGAGCCAAGCAAAGTTGTCTCAATCTTGAATTTGCCTGTGTAATCCTCATTATTTGATACAAAATTGTAGTGGGTTTTTGAGCGCAAAAATTTTTTTTCTTCGCTTGCAAGCTCCTGCACTGCATATTCTATGACTTCTATTTCCCTTACGATTGGGTTTATTATGCTCCTGTTTCCCTTAAAGACTGCTACAACCACTTTATCTTTTTGGGGAGGAGTCAGAGGGTCAAGCGTTGCCTTCAGATCCAGTGTTTTTTCTTCCTTCGGCCCTAACTGCGTGTTTATTGTTTCCTTAATCAGGGTGCTTTCCAGCTTTACAACCAAATCCGGATAGTCTATAATGTTTTGGTTGTTCAGGACGATTTTAATCGGAACTTCTTCTCTAGGGTCTATCTCCCTTGGCACATCAACACCTGTAATAACAGTAGGAACATAGCCTCCAATCAAAGGCTCTGTTGAGAGTATGGTAACTTTCAAGGGAACTGAAACAGATTTAGCAGTGACTTTAGACTTTACGTTTACATTTACCTGGTATGTCCCAATGTCCCTTATTTTCAATGGATCAACTGTAAGCTCAACGCTTCCTTCAGCTCCAGGATTCAACTCCAGGGTTATTGGGTTTATCAGAGGCTCGGTCCTGACATCCCATGTCGGGAAGTCAAGTGAGTAAATTCTGTATTCGTCTTTTTTATCAAGGTTATTTTTGATATCCAGGCGGAACTTCGCAAATTCATCAACTATAATCCTGTCCTTAACAGCTGTTGCCTCCACATCAAAGGAAGCGGCATAGGCTGCAGATGCGCAAATTAAGAATACTATTGCAAAAAGCACTGGTTTTTTAATAAAAGCCATGAAATTACACCAAATTTGGCTGTGGATATACTAATATATAAATTTATTTGTTTTTAAAATAATTATTTTTCGTCGTTGGACATTCATATTCTCTTCTTTTTATCGCCTCCTAGATTGCCTGTACTGCTTTTCAATGAACTCGCTGTTTTTTCCTTAAGTCTTGTTATTCTGCTAGATACTTCCTGTATTGAGCCATTTTCCCCTTTAATTTTTCACTTCTTGTTGGCCTTATTTAATTATTGTTCTAAGATTATTCTATTTTTGTGGTTATATCTCCGTTATTTGTTTTTTGTTTACCGGTAGCTATTTCTGTATATTTTAATATTATTGGACCTTTGAATGTGTCTTTTCTGGCACCATTACTGCAACCAGTTGCTGTGAATAGATAGTCATCTCCGCTTCGGATCGAAATACTTAAATTTTCAGGAGTACAGCCTGCTAACCCTGCACAGCAGCCGGATATATTTATTGACTTGACCATTATGGTCCTCCCAAGCCCGTTAGAAAGTAATATCATTGCCTGAGTCGGCTCTATTTTATAGTTTACACACGCTATTCCTGGCTCCATCACACAGGGTTCCGGGCTGTAGTGTTCTATCTCAAGTAGGGAGAAATAGTAAAAAAATATTGAAATACTAAAAATAAATCCAGATATGATAAAGGGAGCGATGATATTTGCTGTTCTCTCACTAATAATCTTTTTTCGGAGTAAGAGCTTTAATATTACTTCTATAACAAAGCTAAGTATGTTAATAAATAAAATTCCTATTAAAATACCCAGGATAAAATTTAATGGAGGTGACCCCTCCCCCCAAAAGAAGAAATTAACTAAGAAAAAGAGAATTATCCCCCCTAGATCCATAATTAAAATTGATTTCCAACTTATGTTGAGCTTCTTAATTTTCTCACTCTTCACAATTATTTTTCCAAACACAAAATAAACAAAAATAATTAAAAAAATTATTGGGCAAATAATAATCAAAAAAAGTAGGGTACTATACATTAACGCTCCAAAATCTACCATTATTTAATTGCTCTATAGGTTTTTATATATAAACCTTTTTGATGGAGTGGGGCTGCCGTGATTTGAACACGGGTCGCCAGCTTTTCGTTTCACAGATTCCTTAACAGACACTCGACGAATTGGATTACCCCGAGCTGGAATGATAGTCCAAGCTACACTACAGCCCCGAAAACAGTAAAAGAATTAAGTGCATTTTAATAAAGCTTTTTATTCCCTCTGCTAGGATGCCTGTTCCAGGTAACGCTCTATCACATCATCCGCAATTTCCTTGACAGTATTGGACTCTATGGCAAACCCCAAGCCCTCAAAGCCCTCTATCTTGAAGTTGTTGATGCCTATTATCCTTGAATTTGCATTTACCAATGGCCCTCCTGAGTTTCCGGGGTTTATCGGGACGTCTGTCTGCAGGTAAATCTGAAGGTCATTAGGGCCTTTTCTGTGCACAGCGCTTACAATGCCTTCTGTGACAGTAAATGAAAGCCCTGCAGGGCTTCCAAGGGCTATAACCCTTTCCCCGACAGCAACATCATCAGAGTCTCCGAACCTCAGGCTTTCAAGCCCTGCATCCACCTTAAGAACAGCCACATCAGCATCGTCATTATAGCCGATTAAAGCAGCATTGTAAACATCCTCGTCATAAGTCAGCACTCTTATAATCTTTGCTCCGTCAACAACATGAAAATTGGTTACAATAAATCCCATTTCATCAACAATTGCGCCGCTTCCCAGCCCCCGGTCTGTGCCAACGCTGACAACAGACTGCAGCACATCATCAATTATCGCGGTAAAGTCATTGCTTTCCACCTTTATTGTCTTCAATTCGTCTTTAAGCTCGCCAAGCTGTATCTCGCTCTGCTCTTCTATCTCGTCAATAAGGCTACTCAGCGTGTTTATTTCATCCTCATTTTGTTTTTTAAAATTTCTTAAGTCAGTGTCAATCACCTGAATCTCCGATGTCAGGTTATCTTTTAATGAGCCTAATTCTGCGGCAAGGCTTTGCTTCAGCTGCTCCAAATTATCAGCAGCCTTTTCTTCCAATACAGAAATTTTTGTGTCAAAATTCTTATTCATCCCACTAATTTTTGTATTATAATAAATAATCAGGCTGCCGCTTACAACCAGAACAAAGACCACTGAAATAATCAGCGCTTTTGTAGCATCGATATTTGATTCTGGCATGTTTGACCCCTATTTTCACATTTGGCTTTAGTAATTAAATCATGCCATGCTTATAAAATTTTGCAAAAACATCAAACCCAGGGCAAGAGCAACCATTGCCGCATAAATTTTTTTGTTCCATCTCAGGATTTTAGAGCCGTCAAAGTTGCCTAAAGGTATCAGGTTAAACAAGGCAATCCATGAGTTTATGAAAAACCCGTAAAATGCTATTACCTGTATCAGGCCTGTTGGAGGTATAAGCAAAACTGACAGGAAAAAAATTGCCAGAGCCAGATTGACACCGGGCCCTGCTGCAGATATTTTCCCGTTTCTTCTGATACCTACAGGCCCGCTTATCATAACAGCACCGGGAGCGGCAAAAACAAAACCTAAAAAGTAGGACATAAAGACCGCCAGCAGCAGCATTTGGTCAAAAGAGCGGAACTCCGCAAAGCAGCCGTACTTTTGAGCAACTATTTTATGCCCCATCTCATGCAGTAAAAACGCAGTTCCGACAGTAATAGAAGAGACAATAAAAACCTCATAAAAACTTAATTCAATAAATTCTACCATCACTATTGCAAAAGCTATGGAAATCGCTATCCAAGCCTTTATAAGGTCCTTTATCTCTGCCTCGGAAGTGTTTATCTTCCCAATATATACAGGTTTTGGCTGCTGCAAAAATCTCATGCAAATGTAGAATTATTCTGTTGTTAAAAAGGTTTTGTTTAATAATTGATTTATTTTTGATTTTGAATTTCGCAATCAACAACTTTATAAATCCTCAAAAAGCCCGCTTTTCCATGACACAGCTTTCTTATGCAAGGCAGGGAAAAACCACAAGGGAAATGGAGCATGCAGCTTATGCTGAAAACATAAGCCCTGAGATTATACGGGAAAGGATAGCAGAAGGCTCTCTGATAATACCTGCAAACATCAACCACAGAAACCTTAAGCCGATTGCAATAGGCAAGGGCGTCAAGACAAAAATTAATGCAAACATAGGAACATCAAAAGCAAGGTCGTCTATGGAAGAGGAACTGGAAAAGCTGAGGCTTTGCATTAAGCATGGCGCAGATACTGTAATGGACTTAAGCACAGGGGGAAATCTAACAGGGATAAGGCAGGCAATAATTGATGAATCTTTCATACCTGTAGGCACTGTTCCGACTTACCAGGTTGTTGAGGAAAAGAAAACAATTGAGGATTTAAAGCCGGAAGACTGGCTTGATGTGATAGAGCAGCAGGCAAAGCAGGGTGTTGATTTCATGACGATACATGCAGGAGTCCTGCAGAAAACTTTGCCGTTGCTAAAAAGCAGGCTTACAGGCGTTGTCAGCAGGGGAGGCGCAATTCTGGCAAAGTGGATGACAGCAAACAAAAAAGAAAACCCTTTGTTTACGCAGTTCGAGCAGATATGTGATATTTTTGAAAAATATGATGTTGCATTTTCTTTAGGGGACGCTTTAAGGCCGGGCTCATTGCACGACGCAACAGACAAGGCGCAGATTGCAGAGCTGAAAACATTGGGAGAGCTTACATTAAAGGCATGGAAAAGAAACTGCCAGGTCATGATAGAAGGCCCTGGCCATATACCCTTAAACGAAATAAAATTAAATGTGGAGCTGGAAAAAAAGTACTGCCATAACGCCCCGTTTTATGTTTTAGGGCCGTTAGTAACGGATATAGCTCCGGGATATGACCATATAACATCGGCAATCGGGGCAGCAGTTGCAGGAATGCACGGCGCGGATTTTTTGTGCTATGTAACCCGGGCAGAGCATTTAGGGCTGCCAACTCCTGAGATGGTAAAAGAAGGAATTATAACCTACAAAATAGCTGCGCATGCAGCTGATATTGCAAAAAAAGTGCCTGATGCAAGAAAAAGGGATGATGAATTAAGCAAGGCAAGGTTTGAATTTGACTGGGAAAAGCAGTTCAATCTTTCTTTGGATCCGGAGAGTGCAAAAAAGATAAGAAGCGACTTAAGCCTTAAAGCTGATTTTTGCAGCATGTGCGGGCCAGACTTCTGCCCTATGAGGATGTATGCTGGGTTAAGGGGAAAAGAGAAGAAAAACCTGTAAGATTTTATTGCCTATTAATCCTACCAAGAATCAGCCTTTCGGCACAACATCCTCATCCTTTACGGTGTTAAAGCCCATTTTCTTGAACTCATATACGCTGTTTTCAAACTCTGCTTTTAATGGAACCCCATAAAAGCTCTCAATCCAGATTTTGCCGTTGTTTGTCGCAACTATCCAGGTATTCCTGCTCTCAATCTGCTCTTCCCCTGATTTCTCTGCAGACTCTATGCTTTCCAGCCAGTCCAATGGCGTCATTATATTGGCTTCATTATAGTCGAGATCCGCTTTTTTTCCTTTTGCAATGCATTTTTTGCTGTCGCAATAAGCCTGCGCAGTTTTCAATTTTTTGTCAAGGTAAACAGCATCATAAGCGTCTTCGTCAACATCAACCGTTTTGTATGAAGGGTTAAGAATATACTTAACATTGTCCCCTTTTACATAAAATTCGTAAAGGAAATTATTTGTTTCAGGGCCTTTGTAGCTGTAGCTAAGGCCTTGGACTTTTTTGCCAGCAGTACCTAATAGTTCTATGAGCTCTGCAGGAATTTCTTTTTCGGATTCATCCCCCTCTGCTGCTTCCACGGATTCTTCCGTACCAGTATCTTCTGTCCTGCTCGTCTCGCTTACTAGGTCAACATCTGACGGCTTTCTTTCCGCTTCTTCTTGCGTCTCTGCAGTTTGCGCACATGATATGACAAGAACCAATAAAATAGCCAGTGACGCAAATAACAGCAGTTTGTTTGCCATAAAAAGCATCAAAGATTTCCGGTTTTATAAACTTTACGCCTTGCCCCTGCTTTCCCCTTCTGTGATTCCTGATGCAATTAAGTGGGCCATTCTTATAGCTTCCGGTATAAGGCTTCTGGTGCACGCAATCTTCAGAATCTCTCTGGCTTTTTCAATTTCCAATCCGGTAAGCTGGACATATATTTTTCCTGCAGGAACAACAGGGCCTGCTTTTTCTATTAGCTTTATCTTGCCCTTTTTTCTGATTTTAATTAATGTTTCCTTAATTTTTTTGATGTTGGGCCTTTTCCTTATTATCACAATTACAGGCAGCCCAGTCTTTTTGCTTAATCTTTTTACATCAATAACATTAAATCCTCCGACAGCAATTCCATCCAGAAAGATGCACTGCAGCTGGGGCTTGAACTTGCTTTTGTTTATCATCTCTGCCAGTTTTTTTGTGGCATTGTTTCCATCAACGCTTACCTTTGTTGACAGCACGCCGTCAAGCCATGCACCTCCCCGGAAAACGGCCCCAACAACAAGCACATTGCCCTTCCTGAACTTGTCAAAAGGAGCATCATCAATCCCAATTACCCTTATCTCTTTTTTCAGCATTTTATCTGCATTGCCTTTTTTATAATCTGAATGTTTTTAACCTGAATTTTATTTATTTTAATTTTTTTCTTTATTAATTTTGATGCAGCTTAAACCACAAAAGCGCCTTTGTCTTTTATTATTAATTGCCTGCTGCCCTTAAAATATTTGTCGCTGAAAACAGCATTGCCGAGCATTATCATGGACGCGTTTCCATTATTTTTTTCAATCTTCTTTATCAGCCCAATTACTTTCTTATCTGCCAATAGGCCGCTGTTAGCCGCAAATTCCTTTGAAATTTTTATTAAGCTGCCTAAGCTGGCATTTTTTCTATTCAGCAGTTTGAATTTTTTTAATGCCCTAATACCGGCACTGTTGATCCTGCCCTTTATCTTGCTATCGGAAATAATTTTTTTTGTCTTTATTGAGCTGAAATACCTGCAGTATATTTTTTTGTTTTTAATCGGGAATTTTTCTACTCTGAACGTACAGCTTGGAAGGTATTTGACCAAAAGCCCGCCGTAATACTGGTTTGTAACGTCACCTAACCCGGTCCCCTTCTCGACTTCCGCAATATGTGCTATCATTGCAAGCTCTTTTTTTGATTTTTTTAGGTTAAGCAGTCTATTCAACGCGTAAGCTGATGCCAATGCGCTTGCGCCGCTGACGCCAAAGCCGCATCCCAACGGAAGTTCCGACCTAATGCCCACATAAAATTTTTCATTTGCCAGCTTTTCAATTACAGAATTAACAGTGGGAAAATTTATTTTTTTATTGTTGAAATAAATCAAATTCTTGTTTTTAATTATTTTTTTATTCTTATTTTTGATTAATTTAATGTTGGATTTTTTGTAATTGCCTATTCTCTTTATTGTTACTAAAACCCCCTTATTGACTGTAAACCCCATACCTAAAGAACCGGATTTTTCCGCTTTCTTTTCCCTTCTTATTACAAATACACCGCTTATATTTCCCGGGGCAAATGCCTTTGCGGTTTTCATAGAAAATGAGATAATTAAAAAGTATAAAAAGTTACTGGTAGTGCATTGGCTAATCTATAAAAATAATACCAAATCGAGACTAAAACAATACACAATAAATATATTGCAGTGATTAAAAATGATGCATTTTTTGACAATTTCATAAAATTTTTTATTGATAAAAATAGAATGAAGATTCCGTACAGCCCTACAAAAAAATTGATGAATATTATTCCAGAAAGCGCCCCCAGTGGAGCATAGGCGGAAAAAAATGAAGACAGCCATTTTGATAAATTTGTTTTAGTCCCAAACAATTTTCCAATAATCCACAAAAAGAATCCAACAAAATACATCACCATAAGAACTATGATTGGTCCAAATATTATTACACCCACTGCTTTTTGACCCATCAATGTTGCTGTTATCTTATATAAAGAACCTGAAATAAAGCCTGCAATTAATATGTAAAGAGTCGATTTTGATAATTTTCTCTCAGGAAACTGAGATAGCGTTTGAGTTGGTTTTATCAGTATGTTTTTCCATTCCAAAAACATTTCGGTAAGAAAATCTTTTTTTGCCATCCCAAACACTTTAGCCGCAAAGTAGTATTTAAATTTTTATGCCAAAAACGCGTTAAGTTAGTGATTATAAAAACCCTAGCAATACTCAGAGAGTATCGCCAGGGAAAAGAGGTGATAGTTTCTATTACCACTGTATAGTAGAACTAGTATATAAACCTTTCGGTTTATTAGTACTTTAAAGTAGTATATGATGTTAAAGAACATTGAGCTACATTTATAAACACAGTTTTATTATCCTGCTCAAATTCAAGAAGCGATGAAAATCAACAGCGAACTTTAGGGATTTTTAAGATTCCATTTTAAATGCAAATATTCCGCAAACCCTAATAAACAATTATAGCCCAAAAATGAAAGCAAGAAAAGAAAAGTTCAGGGAAGGAAAAGAAAAATTCAAGACAATGCACGATGTCTTTGATGATTTTACTAACAGGACTGTCTTTAAGCTTATAACGGAGGGCTATTTTAAAGGCCTGGAAAGCCCGATAAGCATAGGAAAGGAAAGCAATGTTTTTTCCGCTTTGACAGAAGAAGGCAAAAGGGTTATAGTGAAAATATACCGCCTGGAAACCTGCGATTTTAATGCAATGTATGACTACATAAAAGATGATTCCAGATACTCACACCTAAAGGATAAAAAAAGGAAAGTCATATTTGCGTGGGTGCAGCGCGAGTACAGGAACCTTATGAATGCGAGGGAAGCTGAAGCCAGCGTGCCAACGCCGATAACATTTTCAAACAATGTCCTGGTCCTGGAGTTTATAGGAACAGACGGAAAAATAGCCCCAAAGTTAAAGGACAAAATCCCGAAAAACAAAAAGCTTTTCCTGGGTAAGGTTATTGAAAATATAAAGAAACTATACAAAAGGGGCATTGTGCATGCCGACCTGTCTGCATTTAACATACTGAACTTTAACGAAGTTCCGGTTTTTATTGACATGTCGCAGGCCACGACATTAAGGCACCCAAGGGCAGAGGAATTTCTGCAAAGGGATGTTAAAAACATAGCTAATTTTTTCAATAAGATAAGCTTAAAAGCTAATGAAGAGAGCATAATGAAGAAGATTAAAAATAATGCCCTGTAGCCAAAAATTTAGCGCCTATAGTTAATTTAGGCATTTTTAAAAAACGATAAAAACAAAGGCAGTGAAGCATAAAACAATGAATTCATAACTGCAACAATAATTGTTTGTTAATAATTTAAATCATCACCCTTAGAAAACATTTTTTCAATAACCAGAAAATAAAAATAATCATGTGTTTTACTTTGACAACTTAAATAATACAAAACACCATTTAATACTTGATTGTTAAAAAACAAAAAAAAGATAAAATTTTCCTAAAAATATAAGCATTTAAATAGTTTAATTGTCTTAAACATCTAAAAGGACAACTTAAAATATTAGTTTATAGGAGTTCAGAAAATGGAAAAAAGAAAAAAAGTATTTAATAAGTTACATCTAATCTGGATTATTCTAGTAGTTTATATTTTAATTGGAATTGCAGTATTTCCTATGATTAAAACATCTTCCTGTCTAGCTTTAAAGATTATAGGCTACCCCATCATCTTCCTGTCTGGGAATGGGGACGATTCATTGTCGTCTGAACCAACAAATATAGAAGGATATGCTAATTATTTTGAAAGTCAGGGGTACACTTGCGATTTAGAAAATGGTTTTTTATTTTGTTTCGAAGGAGATTGGTTTAGCACTTCACCCGAAGGGGATAATTCTTTTGTTATTGTAGAAACACCAAATACCTATTTTACTGATACTGGCACAAAAACTTACAATAATTGTATGGATGCAGTAAATGGCTTATCCAATTCAGATAGTAAAATAATTGATAGATTAAGTGGTACAAATATATACCAAGCAATAGGCCAAGATGCTTATCAATTTTGTTCAAGAGATAATAGATTCCATATTATGTTTAAGCATACTTGTTTCTTTTTAGATAGGGGTAAATCCTGTGACCAAGAGCGTTGGGACTCGTTTAAGGCAGAATTTGCTAAATATGCAGAGGAGTTTTACTAACAATGTTAAACGGACCTAAGGTTAATACGATTTTAGTAGGTGAAGTGGCAATTCCTCCAAGACTAGAAATGTTGGATATGCTTGCCACGTTTTTATGAAAATCCCAAAAAGCCACCCAAGATATAATTCCCTTATGACCAGGGAAAAAATAGTTGAGGGAGCAAAAAAAGGCATTACCTCGTTAGAAGGTTTAATAGCCCAGGGGAGGGGAGAGGCATTTGATTATTTAATAGGGGAAAAAACATCAAAGCCTGCACAAAAGGCAATAGACGCGGCTGCTTCTTTATTATTGCTGGCAAAGAATCCGGTCATTTCTGTTAACGGAAATGCTGCTGCGTTAGCGCCAAAAGAGCTTGTCCGGCTGTCAAAATCGATACCGGCAAAGCTGGAAGTGAACATATTTTATGCATCAAACCAGAGGGAAATAAAAATAAAAAGCCATTTAATCAAAAACGGGGCAAAAGAAGTTTTAATGCCCGAAAAAAATGCGACAATAAAATATCTGGAAAGCAACAGGAAGCATGTCAACAAAAACGGAATCATGAAGGCAGATGTTGTTTTCGTCCCTTTGGAGGACGGAGACAGGGCAGAAGCGCTGATAAAAAACAAAAAGAAAGTCATAACAATTGACCTAAACCCCTTGTCAAGGACAGCGCAAAGGGCAACAATAACAATTGTTGACAATATCACAAGGGCAGTTCCATTGCTGATAAAAAAAGTCAATCAGTATAAAAAATTTGATAAGGGCAACTTAAGGAAAATAATCAGGGGTTATGACAATAAAAAAACCCTTAGGGAAGCTAATAAGATTATTGCAAAATATACCCCAAAACCTCCCTCAAGTCCTTCTTCTCTATAACAACATCCGCAGCTTTTTTCAGCTCATCATGCTCGCAGTTGAATGCTATTCCAAGCCCGGCTTCCTGCATTGCCTTTATGTCGTTTAGGTAGTCCCCGACGAAAACACACTCATCAAGCTTTATTTTTTCCCTTTCTGCAATCCGCCTTAAGGCATCTGCCTTTTTTTCTATGTCAAATTCAGTAGCCCTGACATCGGTTATATTCCCATCGCTGTCAAAATAAATCCAGCTCAGAAAAACATCGTCAAAAAAATCATTGTAATCAGGCATGAACTTCTCAAGCAAAACATTTATAGAGCCGGAGATTATGGCAAGCTTCAAGCCCTTTTTCTTGAGCTCCTGGAGCGTCTCCATTGCACCATTCATTAACCTTAAATTCTCGACAGCCTTAAAGAAATCCTCTTTTTTCGCTTTTTTCTCTTTCCACATGCTTATGTCATGCTCTGCCCACTGCAGGTAGCTTATCTCTCCGTTAAAGAAGGCATTTTTTGCCTTTTCCCTCCTATCCCTGTCGGTCTGAAAATAATCATGGAATACCTGCCACGAGAATTTTACATTGTCTATCAAAGTCCCGTCAACATCAAAGCAGACTAATTTGTATTTTGGCTTCATTTCAGTTCTTTTAACGATTATTATTTTTTAATAAGATTATTGTTGTTATTTTTACTGAATTGCAAACTATTCCCTAAACTCCACATCATCTACAATTCCATCCGAATCGAGGTCAATTCCCTCAACAACATTTGCTTTTAGGTTATTATTGTGCATGTTCCCCTTTGCAATCTTTTTAAAGTGCTTCAGGAATGCAATTATTGCTGCCCTTGTGCCTGAAAACCTTTTTCCTGCGATTATTAATATGCTTTTTTCCTTGTCCAATGGATTTTTGATCTTGGCAATTACGCCGCATTCATCCTGAGGGTAAATCTCATTGCTTATTGTTGATTTTATATTGCCGTTTTCAAACTTTATCGGCAGTTTGCCATTAAACCTTTCTGTTGTCTTGTTCGTTATGGGCCCACCAATGAGTATAAGGTTGTTTTCCATGTCGCTTTCCCTCATATCTGTGTCAAGCTTTACATTGGCTACAGGCACATAGTTAAGGAAAGTTCCAAGAAACAATGCCAAATCAATACCGTAATAGCCGTCTCTTGACCTTGCCTTGTCAGGGCCATGCGGGTCAGGGCTTCCAACAACAATCAAAGCGTCCAGTTTTCCGTTTTTAACAAAAGGCTC
>JAHWGX010000054.1 GCA_019323655.1 Candidatus Woesearchaeota archaeon
CGATTTGCTGTTGTGTTTTCCCTTGTTTTTTCCATTTGAGAACAAGTTCTCGTGTTTGTAGGTTTATCATATAACCTACTAAACACCGCTAGTATATAAATTATGCGTTATTTTTGTCTTATACTATTACCCCTGCAAAAACCTGCAGCATCTACACCGTTTCTGGTTATAAGCGAAAGGCTTTTAATTAGAGTAAATCTACTTTGCGAAATCAAATAAAATCATTTGTTCCTAATAAAAATGCCAAATTCAGTTGCAATTATTGGTCTAGGCTATGTGGGCTTGCCCTTAGCCTGCCTATGTGTAGAAAAAGGAATGCAGGTATATGGTGCAGACATAGACAAAAATAAGCTGTCTATGCTTAGTAAAGGGATTAGCCCAATTGATGATCCCTGCTTAAACGAAGAAGTCAAAAAAATAAAAGGAAAAATAACATTAACAGTAAATGTTGAAGAAGCTGTTAAAAGTTCTTCTGTCATTGTCATATGTGTTCCAACCCCTGTTGATGAGGGGCATTTACCAGATCTAAAACTGCTAAAAGACGCTTGTGAATCTGTCTCAAAAGGCCTGCAAAAAGGCTCTCTAGTTGTTGTAGAATCAACAATTTTTCCTGGAACTGTAGAAGAGATTGTTCAGCCTATATTAAAAAAATCAAATGTCAATTTTCATCTGGCACATTGCCCTGAAAGGATAGACCCTGGAAACAAGAAATTCACAATTAAAAATCTGCCAAGGGTGGTTGCAGGCATTGATGAAGAATCAACAAAAAAAGCTTCTGAGTTTTACAGCAGTATAATTGATGCGGATATTATGGAGCTAAACTCTGTTAAAGCGGCAGAGGCAACAAAGATAATGGAAAACACGTTTAGGGACATTAACATTGCTTTTGTAAATGAAATGGCGAAAAGCTTTGACAAGGCAGGAATAGATATTTTGGAAGTCATTAAAGGCGCTTCAACAAAGCCATTTGCATTTATGCCCCACTACCCGGGTGCAGGCGTAGGAGGGCATTGCATTGCTGTGGACCCCTATTATCTGATTTCAAAAGCAAAGCAAATCGGATTTAACCATGATTTTTTGATTTTAGCAAGGAAGATAAATGAAAGCATGCCTGCTTATGCAGTAGAGCTGCTGGAGAATGGGCTGAAAAAATTAAACACTGGCATTAAAGGTGCAAAAGTAGGGGTTCTTGGACTGGCTTACAAAGCCGATGTGGATGACATAAGGGAGAGCCCTGCACTAAAAGTCATTGAAATTTTAAAGGAAAAAGAAGCCCAAGTTTTTGTGTTTGACCCCTATATAAAAAACAGGTCTAATGTTAATGATTTGAAGGAACTTCTGGAAAGATCTGATTATTTGATTTTAGTAACAGCGCATAAGGAATTCAAAAGCATGGATCTTGCCAAATTAAAGGAAAATAATGTCAGTATTATAATTGACGGGAGAAATTGTTTGGACAAAGAAAAGATAAAAAGCTTAGGCATTCTATATCACGGAATCGGGAGATCTTGAGTAAACAATGGCAGACATATGTATCTCATGCAATTCAAATAAAAATATTAAACCTTTCAAAAACAACTCTTTTCTAGGCTATCCTGTATATTTCTGCAGTAAATGCAGCCTCTATTTCTTTTACTCCCGAGACAAGGAAATAGAAAAGAAATGCAACGAATATTATGCATCCGAATACTGGAGCACAGTCCGGAAAAAATGGGATGAATCAAGAAAATCATTGAATCTCATCATTAAAGTCTTAAGATTCCTAAAAACCCAGCCCCTGCAGCAGTTATGGCATTACAGAATGATAAAGAAATACGTGCCTGCAAAAAAGTCAGGGAAATTTCTTGACATTGGTTGCGGGAAAGGGGAGTTTTTGGTCTTTTTCTCAAATAAAGGCTATGATGCCTACGGTATAGAGCCTGACAAAGACAACGCAAGAAAAATTAATAAGTTATTCGGAAAAAATATATGTGTTAACGGCATAATTGAAAAGGTAGAATTAAATAAAAAATTTGATGTTGTTTACCTCTGCCATGTTTTTGAGCATCTCATAAGGCCTGATAAGTTCATAGAAAAAATAAAAAAGAACCTAAGCCCTAATGGAATAATATTTCTGGAAGTCCCAAACTGCGAAAACAGGAAAATTTTGCAGAATTCCGTAGAGCACCATCCCCACATTTACTGCTTCACGCACCAATCGCTAAAAAAATTATTTGAAAAGCATAATTATAAAGTGCTAAAGATTGGAATTTACTCGGAAATCCGCAAGAATCATCTGCTGATGTTCTTTCTTATGTTGCTTGGATTAAACAATTACAAAATGGCCCCAAAAGAGAAGGGGGAGAGAATTATCGTCATAGCAAAAAAACGAACATAAAACTAAAACGCATATAATACCATGGTAATAAAAAAATACTCCAAGTATCTGGATTCCTTGGCAATGAAAGGTTCCCCCTTCTATCTATCAAAAGAAATTCTAAAAGACTTACTAAACATCAGAAATAAAATAAAATCTAACGAAAAGCACATTAAAGCGGCAGTAAACTGGCTGCTAACTGCCCAGCAGGCAAACAATGATGGCGGTGTAGCTGCTCTTTATTCCCTCTACGAAGGATGGCACGCCTCCTATTCTGAAACAACTGGATACATAATACCGACTATGTTTAATTATTACCATGAAACAAAAGATGAAAAAATCAGGCAAAGCGCTGTAAGGATGGCTGACTGGGAGCTGACAAAACAAATGCCTGATGGAGCTTTTCCCGGAGCTGCAAATGGAAATAAAGAGCTCCCGATTGTATTTAATACCGGCCAGGTGATTTTTGGTATGGCTATGGCGTATCAGGAGACAAAGAATGAAAAATACAAAAAATCTGCAGTTAAAGCTGCTGATTGGCTTGCAGGCATTCAGAACAAAGACGGATGCTGGGATAAATGCACTTACCTGAATCAGGTGCATACCTACAACACAAGAACCGCATGGTCTTTGTTAAAGGTCCATAAAATAACAAAGAAAGAGATTTACAAAAAAGCTGCAGTAAAAAACATAGAATGGGCATTAAAGCAGCAGCTTGGCAACGGCCAGTTCATGCATAACGCTTTTCATGAAAATCAGGAACCCTTGCTGCATACCATTGCTTATGCCATTAGAGGAATATTGGAAGCAGGAATTTACTTAAAAAATAAAGTGTATATAAGTGCTGCAAAAAAACCGGCAGATGTTTTGCTGAAAAAACAAAGAAAAGACGGCTCATTGCCAGGAAGCTTTGATAAAAACTGGAACAGCTCTGTCTCCTGGAGCTGCCTTACCGGAAACTCCCAAACATCAATAATATGGCAAAAATTGTATTCCATCACCAAAAATAAAGGTTATTTAATTGCAGCCAAAAAAATAAACGCTTATATGAAATCAACACAGGATATTCATTCAGGAAATAAAAGTATAAGGGGGGCAATTAAAGGCGCTTATCCGATATACGGATGGTATGCTCCCTTTAGCTTTCCCAACTGGGCCGCTAAATTCTTTATAGACTCTTTAATGCTGGAAAGTGATTCAAGCATAGCAGATAAGCTATGTTAAAAGTTTTCTAATGGATAATTCTAGAAGCAACCTTATCCAGCATTCTTGCTAACCAGGGCAAATACCTCAAAAATGGGTAAATAAGCATATTAAAAAGCTTGAAAATAAGCTTATCATTTTTCAAAAGAAAATAAATATCCTCATCCAAAAGCTTATATCCCTCTTTAAACAAAACATCAGATTCTGCCATCAAAATAGTGCCGTTGCCTAACCTGACCTCTTTCATCAGCCCTTTTTTCAAAAGATGCTTTTCAAGCCTGGAAAATGAGCTGAAGAAAAAGCTATACTTGTAATAAAAAGTAATCTCATCTTCATATTCCTTTCCATGCGCTTTTACCATTCCCCTAAATTTTCTCATATGCCTATAAGGAACTTTATGCGCTTGCTCGATATAATGGATGAATGTGCATGACTGAAAAGGCGCGCCTAAAAAGATAATTTTTCCGTTAAGCTTGTGCAATTTGCCGAAAATAGACTCCTTATCAAAAGCGTCCTTGCTTATTCTTAACAAATTCTTCTTATGCTTGCCCCATATAGCAACAGAGTGGTTGGGGTATGTTGTTCTGCTTACATCCTTTTGCTTTCTGAAAAACTCAGTCAAAATTCCCACAGTTGATTTAGTATTATCCACATCATACATTTCATTTTTGTCAAAGCTATATGTAAATGTAGGCATTACTATTGTTCCGTTGGTGCCAACACACTCTTTAATGGAATCTATTAAATTCTGCAAAAGAAAATTCCTGTCAAACGTGCACAATTTGCCAAACGCAGAAATGCGCGAATGGACAAAAACAGTATCTCCCTTTTTAACGCCGGCTTCCTTCAGCGCATTAACAAAGTCAAAGTAATATATCTTCTTGCCTTCAGCCTCAAACAAAGGTTCGCTCTGGTTCTTTTTCATTTTCATAGAATTTGCACAGTCCCGTTACCCCTGAATACGCATTCTGCATCATTTCTAAACATCTCAGTTTTTATTTCAACAAATTGTGTCGATTCCACCTTATTAACCACCTCCCCAACAACAGTGATTTTGTCCCCGATAAAAAAAGGTTTTATAAAATTTGAAGTCTGCTTTATGCATATAGAGCTCCCACCTGGAAGATATTCCCCGTAAAGCCTGGAAAGAAAGCTAGTAAGCATAAACGCATAGCCTATTTTTTTCTCGAACTTTGTTTTTGAGCAAAATTCATCGTCGCGATGTATCGGGCTGAAATCCCCGGATAAATTTGAAAAGGAATCATGCAGTTTCTCTCCTATAAAGACCTCAAATTCAGCTTTGTCTCCAATCTTAATCTCTGAAAATGATTTTGCTTTGTTTCTATGCTCCATTTTGCCCTTTAATTGCTTTAAGTTCCCTGCCTTTTCCTGCTGACTACTTCGCTTAAATCCTTGAAGGTTCTTATCTTCTCAATTTCTGAAGCAGTGAACTTTATTCCTAATTTTTTTTCAATTTCGCTGATAAGCAGCAGGTGATTAAATGAGTCCCATTGCTCTGTATTCTCCTTAACCAAGGTATCATTTACCTTACTTAGGTCTATATTAAGCACCCTTGCTGTAATGTCTTTTAAATTTTCCATTTACTGTGCCTCAACAACCTTAATAAAATCAGGTGATTTATATTCCCTGGCCAGATCATATTCCCAAATCTCCATTTCCTTTTCTTTTTTAATTAATTTAAAGTGGTTATCCTTGAAAAAATCCTTTGCGACAACGTTTTTCTTGGTAGGAATAAATTCCCCGATCATTGCTTTAGCCTTTTCTTTCTTTGCTTCTTTTAGGACATATGCCAATAATGCCTCCTCAACCCTTCTCCCGATTACCCTGCAGCTCAGCAAAAAAGTGTCTATTCTCCACTTATCCCTGCCTTTTTCCGCTATTGCCGCTCCGGTAATGCCGTTATCCCCGAATTTGTCCTCAACTTTTATTGACACAACAAGAAACTTATTGCTCGCTGAAAACTTCTTAATGTCTTCTTCCATATATCTTCTTGTAGTCATATTAAATTGGTTTGTTTTTTGGGTAAGCTGAGAAATTCTTGGTATGTTAAAAGAATTTGATTTTTCAATTTTTACGGCCATTTCCAGATTTTTAAGGTATCCTGTTATGTCTGTTGCGGCTTTTTGCAATTCTGTCCTTTTTCTTTGCTCTGCATACATCTTCCCCTTTTTCTTGTCCTCTTCTGTAATCTGCAGTGTATTAAAGTCATTTATTTCCATTAAGGTTTTCAGGTAAAGGGAAGGGTCCCCTGGCATCTCTGCCACAAGAACTTCTGGAAGTGCCTTCCTTATAATCTCCCTGCTTAGCTTGTCATCGTCGATAAAAACCATGCTGTCCAGTCCGATGTTAAGCTCCTCTGCAATTGCCTTCATATTGGATATCTTGTCATTCCAGTTTACCTGCATAGCGGCAAAATGCTCTTCTTTGAGAATCATATCCGGATGTTTCCTGAAAACTTCCAAAGCATCGTTAAGATTGTTTTTGCTGTTGACTGCTAATATTATGCCGCGATTAAACAAAGAAAGAAGATATTTTTGAAACTCCAAAAATGGCCTGCCTTCCGGATTATGCCCTAATTTTATCCCTCCTAACCCATCCTCCCCAATAATCCCCCCCCACAGGGTATTGTCCAGGTCTAAAACAATGCATTTTTTGGAAAGGGACATTAAAGGCTTTATGTATGCAAGATATTCGTTGCATAGTTCTGGCATATACTGCAAATCCAGTTTTATATCCCCCAGATAATACATCTTATAATCCATAATATTCTGTTTTCCGATTTTGGAACAAAAAGCGTCATAATCAAAAACAAAAACCTGGCCATCAGGCTTGAAAGCATCTCTCAAATTATTATTAAAGGTTTTTATAGACTGGATAAAGCCAAATCCCTGCTTGTTTTCAAGTATCCCTAAAGGAGAAAATAATGGGACCTCAAGATTATGCACCAATATTTTTGCATTAGAGTTTTCTTTTATTTTCGTAAGCAATGATTTAAGCTCATTTAACTTTTCGCCAACAAAAGACTTTCTTTGTTCATCAGAAACCGAATAAGGCAAAAAATATTTTTCCCCTAAAATTGCCCTTGTATCCAAAAAAAGGATTATTAAATCTGGTTTAAACTTATATAAGTCGCTGTTTGCATTAAGGATTTCCTGGGCATATTGGTTGTAATCACCGACATAAATTTCTGGAAAGATATCAATCTGGCAGCATTTCACAAATAAAGTCTCTTTTATCCCCCTAATGGTAAAGCTTGACAATAATGCAATTTTAATCCTTTTTACACCATTTAATTCTATTTTTTTTATTTTTTCTTTTATCTCCTCATATTTATTAATATAATCCGCCACTCCGCCAATCTTCCCTGATGGAATTATTTCCTTAATTTTACCCATGATTTTCAGTCTCCATTGCAATAGCAAATGCCACAGTCTTATCTTCGCAATGCGACAAGCTGATATGCACCTCTAGGTTATTGCAGTTATCCTCATTTATCCTGACTTTCGGCACCTTGTTTTCATTATTAACTATTTCCACTTTTTTGTAATCCATATTCAGTTTGCCTATGCCGCTTAACGCCTTAATAACCGCTTCCTTTCCGGCATATCTCGCAGCAAGATGGCTTGCTGCATTTTTATTGGAATAGCAATAGGACAGCTCTTTCTCTGTAAAAATTTTATTCAAAAATATTTTATCCTTATCCGGGTCCAGCCTTCCAAATCTGGCTATGCTTTCTATGTCAGCACCCACCCCAAAATTTTTAATCCTTTGCATTATGGCTTAATAAAATTTTTACAATCCTTTCGGCAGCCTTGCCGTCCCACAGCTCAGGCACTTTGTTCTCCAATTTGGCTTTATTGTTTATTATATCAAGTGATTTCTCAACTACCTTATGCTTGTCAGTGCTTACAAGCAAATTGGTCCCCTGCTCAAATGTAACAGGCCTTTCAGTATTGTTTCTAAGAGTAACACAGGGAACGCCTAAAACCGTAGTCTCTTCCTGAATGCCCCCGGAGTCTGTCAGAACAAATTTGCTGTTGGACATCAGGCATAAAAAATCAAGATATCCCAATGGTTCAGTTATAATCAGGTTTTTCATATTTTTTATTTTTTGGTTTAATTGGAATAATGCAATATTTTTTCGTGTTCTTGGATGTATTGGAAATACAACTTTTATTTTTTCCTGTATTCCTTCTAATATGGAAATTATATTTTCGAAATTCTCTTTATTGTCTACATTGCTTGGCCTGTGCAGAGTCAAGGTACAGTATTCATTTTTTTTTAGGTTTAGTTTTTCCAGTATTTTTGAATTGCTGGATTTTTCTTTATGCTTTAGCAATGTATCAATCATAACATTTCCGACAAAAAATATCTTATCCTTGCTAATGCCCTCTTTCAGTAAGTTTTCATTTCCGCTTTCCTCTGTTGTAAATAAAAAGTCGCTGATCCTGTCAGTAAGCATCCTGTTGATTTCCTCAGGCATTGTCAAGTCAAAACTTCTCAAGCCCGCTTCTACATGCGCAACTTTAATTCCATGCTGTTTTGCTGTTAAAGCTCCTGCAAAAGTAGAATTAACGTCCCCTACAACAAGTACTAAATCCGGGTTTTCCTTAACAAGAATTTTTTCGAGCTTGATTATAATATTTCCCGTCTGCTCGCCATAGCTCCCTGAGCCAACGCCTAGGTTAACATCTGGCTCCGGTATTTCCAATTCGTCAAAAAAAAGCCTGCTCATTTCCCGGTCATAATGCTGCCCTGTATGCACCAGGATATGCTCTGCGCCATTTTTCTTAAACTCGCTAACCAGGGCTGCTATCTTCATAAAATTAGGCCTTGTCCCAACTATGCTGACAATTTTCATATAGTCGGGGAACCCAAATATATTTAAATAGTTTCCTATTGCTGAAAACCATGGGAAAATTAAAGGTTGCTATAGTCATGCCGACTCACTTTGACATAAATTCCTCCCTAAACAATTTCCTGAAAACATATCAGTACTTGATAAAAAACAGGAATATAGAAGTAACTCTGCTTACAGACAAAAAAAATAATATTAATGTTAAGGGCTTCAAAATAGAGAAGATAAATGGGGTTGACTATGGGACGATTCTGGAGAAAATCCTGTTCATATTGGGAATCCCAAGGTTTTGCTATACGGACCTGTCTGAAAAACTGAAGGGTTATGATGTGATAACTGCTAATAATCCTGAGTTCTATGCCTATGCTTACCAGGCCTATAAAGCAGCAAAAAAATACAAAACACGGTTTATACTTAGGACGTCCCAGACAGTAGAAGGTTTTTTCCTCTTTAAGCTGACAAAGTACATCATAGACCCTATAGCCAAAAATGCCTATGATTACGCTAAATTCACAATTTTTACAAATCCTCAGGCAGAGCAAAGATGTTTAAAATTAGGCCTTATAAGAGATAGCAAAAAAAGCATTATAACAGGCCATGCAACTGATACAAAATGCTTCAAACCAATTAAAGTAAGAAATCCAGATAAAACCATCCTGCTTTCTGTTGGCGGATTATATAAGATAAAAGGGCACCACTTAATTATTCAGTCTCTTAAAAAAATCATCAACAAAGGTTATAAAAATACAGAACTCTGGATTGTTGGAAAAGGCTATTATGAGAGGTACCTGAGAGACTTGGCAAAAAGATTAGGCCTGGAAAACAATGTAAAATTTCTTGGCAGTAAAGGTCACGAAGAGCTTGCAAAAATATACAATATGTCTAGCATTTTTATTTTGGCAAACTACCAGGAGATTACCCCGGCTGTTAACGAAGCCTTAGCATGTGAAAAGCCCGTTGTAGTAATTGACTGCGGCGGTAAAGAATTTGTCATACCCAACAAAGATTATGGTTTGATCTCAAAAAAATTTGATGTTGATGACATGGCAGATAAAATAATATTTTTGATGAAAAACAAAAAAGAAGCGAAAAGAATAGCTAAAAATGGAAGAAAGCGCATATTAGGGAATTTCTCTGTGAAAAGGGTTGCTGAAAAGCTTTATAAGGCTTTTACTGCATGAGCTAAGCTGTGATGTCCCATAATTGGTTGACACTTTCTTAAACATATGGTATCACCAGAATAAATGGTGATGTTTAATGTTGGATTTTAAGAAAAGAGAGTGGATTATAGACCAATTATACAAGGGGACTCCTGTTTCCGTGATTGCACAAGCACAATCGATAAGCAGACAGGCTGTATACGACATTAAACACTGCTATGAAAGGGAAGGTCTCAATGCATTGCATGGCAAATCTGCTGGAAGACCAGAATATGATTTGCCTTTTGAAATCAAGCAGCATATAATAAACCTCAGGAAAGAGGGTCACGGAATACGAAGAATAGAGGGATTGCTTAGGCTTGAAGGAAAGTATGTTCCTCCCAACAAAATCCACAGATTTCTTACTAAAAGGAGGATGATTATTCCAGAGCCTAAGAAGGGCAGAAGAAAGAATTACATAAGGTGGGAAAGGAAGCACAGCAATAGTCTGTGGCAGACGGATTTTTGCTGGGTGGAAAAACTGGGATGCTGGCTTTGTGCATGGCTTGATGACCATAGCAGATTTGTTCCTGCAGCAGATTATTTCACAGAAGCTACAACAGACAATGTAATATCCTTATTCGAGAAAGCAACCAAGAAATATGGCTATCCAAGGCAAACATTAAGCGACAGGGGAACTCAGTTTTACCCCAACCTTGGGCAGACCTGCAGGTTCTTGGAACATATGGAACACAAAGGGGTTGAACATATCTTTGCTTCTGTAAAGAAGCCTACAACCTGTGGGAAGTTAGAACGATTCTGGGGGACACATAACCTGGAACGGTGGAATTTTTCCAGTTTAAGGAAGTTCATGGAGTATTATAACCATGAAAGGCCACATATGAGCCTTGATTATCTTACACCCTATGAAGTTTACACACGGGATAAAGTGTAAAGTAATTTCGGGACATCACACGCATGAGCTAAGCATTGCTCTTTTTGAATGTAAAAATTTGTATATGGGGGTAACTTTTTTCTTCAATCAAATTATAATTTGAAGAAAAATATTCCAGTAAAGTTCCTTCTGTGTCCATATATTTTGCATTAAAGAGTACCAGGAACACTCTGTTATTTTTAGTTATTTCTGTAGGCAAATCATCCGCATTTTTTGCAGCATAAATATTTTGTGAAGACGTGCAATTTGATAAATTTTTGCTCTCAAAACAATTTAAATCAAAATAGTAAGTAAAAGGATAAACTGCATTCGGTATGTGTATAATAACGGCATCTTCTTTATTCTTGTTTGATCTAATATAATTTGCTGCATCCTCCCACCTCTCCTTATTAAATGTCTCGAAGTCAATGCATAAAATGGTCAATGAGAGTAAAATTATACAAACAAAAGCAACTAGCCTGGCCCTATCCTTAAGTTTGCTAATTGAAAACGCAGCTATGAGGTATAATGCAACCGAAGATGCGATAACATACCGGTCTAAGTAGAGAGAATAAAAAATGTAAGATTGTAATGTTAATAATAAGGGTGGAACTGACAACCACAAGAATAGGAAAAAAAGCTTATTTGCCTTAAGATAATTCTCATTCTTAATCTCTTTGTACATGGAAAAGAGAGATAAAAGTATAAGTAAAGAGAATATTATTGAAAGAGCAGCTCCAATAATCAAAGACTCTAATTTATAAGTTGTCCCAGATGAGAACATATAAAAAGTTCTGATTAGGGTAAGTAAGTTTGGTTTAGAAAAAGTTAAGTAATCAGACAGCTCCATCATCCTGTCTATTACTAAGTATAACAGTGGCAGAAATAAAATAAAAACTATAGATTGTGTGAATATCCACTTTTTAAAATATTTTCGAATAAATAATAAATGATAACAGTTTTGGAATATTAATACGAAAATTGCGGCTGCATGAGAATTAAGCATTAATAGAGTAAAAATTCCGTACATAAGGAGATGCTTATTTTCATATGAGTGGGTATATTTAAAGTAGTAATATATGGATAGGAGTGACAATAAGACAAACAGGCTATAAACTCTGGCTTCTTGAGAATAGTAAACATTAAAAGGTGACAAAGCCATTATGACAGCGGAGCATAAACCAATTCTTCGATTAAACATAAGACTTCCTAGTTGGTATGTCATATAGACCGAAAGTGTACCAAAAATTACAGATAAGAATCTCATACTAAATGCATGTAATCCGAAAATTTTCTCCCATAATGACAAAATAACATGGTAAAGGGGAAAATAAGCCATATCTAAACTCCATTTAATGTTATGAGAAATGGGTAAATGAGCGTTATAAATGGTAAGTCCTTCATCAGCCCAAATATTCTCAGCTTCTAAATTGTAAACTCTTATGATAAATGAAAGAGCGAATATTAAAATAATAAAAAATAAGAGCCTATTTTTTGGGGTAAACTTTTTTGCGGGCATGTAAAAGATGTATTTAGAATCGCATATAAATCTTACTATAGTCTGGACTTTCGTGTTTTTAAAAATCATTAAGTAGTAGGCATTTCATAGAAATCTTGGTGATAATCTATGAAAGAAAACCTACTACCATACCCAAATGATTGGAAGAACTTATTAAATCTTTTTGCGCTAAATTTTACAAAACCACAATTCAGCAACTTCTGCCAAGCTGCAACATGTATGGCGGTAAGCCAACACTCAACA
>JAHWGX010000055.1 GCA_019323655.1 Candidatus Woesearchaeota archaeon
AAAGAATAAAGTAACAAAATCACAGTATTTTGAGAGCATTGATGATATGCAAGAAGCTCTGGAGTCCTTTTGGGAAGGGCATATTTTTATGCAGAATTTTATGCGTTATTTATGTCCGTAACTATAATTTTGCCAAAACGATTGGTGCGAAAGCCTAATCCGTGCTTGTGCGGGGCCTTAGCGTGCCTCTCAACTTCGCAGCATTGCATGCTGCTCAGGTCGTACATCACAATCCTGCGGAGCTTTATTCTTTGGCAAATTACGCACAAGCACCGGCTTTCGCACAACCTCGCCGAAAACACAACATTTATAAATAATAATCTTATTAATTCTAATATATTTACCTTTTTTATTAAGATTATTAATATTAATAATCTGAAAATGGCTGTAAAATTCATTGGGAAGGCGAAGATAACAAAGCAAGGCCAGGTTACACTGCCCTTTGAGGCAAGGGAAGAGCTGAAGCTGGGAATAAACAGCGAGGTCTACTGGTATTTAGTTGACGATCATCTGGTTGTGGTCAAGGATTTGGTCAGCGTTGAAGATTTAATAAATAAAATAAGCAGGGCAGGAAAGGGCAATAAAAAGTAGTTCATTTAAAAGAAAAAGACCGTAACAAAGGAATTAAAACGCAAAATCAAGAAAAAAACAATAATACAAAAAACAAAATCAAAAAACAATAAAAATCAAAAAAGAGGTTTAAGATGCCGTTTGCAAATACTTTGGGGCTGTTGGCATTAGCAAGCTTGATCCCTTTTATAATCCTCTATTTAAGGAGGCCAAAGCCTCAGGACAGGATAATTCCCTCACTTATGTTTATACTGCAAAACAGGAAGACATCCAAGCAGTATGATTTCTTGAGGAAGTTCCTGACGAACCTGCTTTTTTTCATACAGCTGCTGATTTTAATCGGGCTTTCTTTTGCAGTTGCTGAGCCTTTTATGAGAATTCAGTATGATGTCTCTTTGGAAAACACGGTGGTAGTTTTGGATGCAAGCGCCTCAATGCAGGCGAAAGAAGGAAATGTGATGAGGTTTGACGAAGCAGTCAAAGAGGCCAAGAAAGCTTTGAGCGGGAAAAACAGCATAATACTTGCGGAGAATGTGCCGTTGGTAGTTCTGGAAGATGAGGATAGTGAGACTGCAGGCAGTGTTTTGGATACCCTTCAGCCCAAGGCAACAACAACAAACCTGGGAGATGCAATTCTGCTGGCCAAGGACCTGCTGCAGGACAGGCCCGGAAGAATAGCGGTTGTGAGCGATTTTAACAGCGTTGACGGGCCTGATTTACTGGCTGTTAAGAAGGCCATAAGCTCTGAAGAAGTTGTTGTAAATTTTGAGGATGTCTCGAATAATGCAGAAAATGCAGGCATTACAGAGATGGATGTTGGAAAGCACAGCATCAAGGCATTTGTTAAGAACTTCAACAGCGTAAAAAAGCAGGTTAACCTTAAGCTGGTTAAAGACGGGGAAGTTATTGCGGAGTCAGGGAAGATTGATGTGCTGCCAAACTCGGTTGAAAGTTTCATGTTTGATGACACCCCTGCAGGCGTGAGCAAAATTGAGCTTGAGCCAAAAGACGATTTGGACGTTGATAATGTCGCTTACATAAGCGCGCCGCTAAAGAAGAAAGTAAGTGTGCTGCTGATAACCAATAAGCATAACACCAACCTGGAAAATGCGCTGCTTGCTTCGCAGGATATAGGGCTTAATGTTGTTAATCCTCCTGTGCTTACGCTGAATACGCATGGCGAGAAGATTGAGCCGTTTGAGCACGAGGTAATCATAGTCCACAGGATAAACAATGTCGGCCAGAGGGACGGGATTCTTCCAGGGACTTTCCAGGATTTGTCAAATTATGTTGAGAAAGGTGGGGAGCTGATAATCACGGCTCAGGATGACCTGGACAAATTCAACAAGGCGGACCTCGACATTGTTGACCTGAACAGCTTTACAGAGGACACAAAGAGAATATGCACAGATGTGGTAAACGAGATAACAAAGCAGTTTGAGAATGATATATGCTTTTCGACCGTTTCAAAATATTTTGATGCAGACGCCAGGAAGGAAACAAAAGTGATCGCTTCTGCAGAAGGGGCGCCGATTTTTGCATTAAAAGAGCACTTTAAGGGAAAGATTTTTTATTATGGGATTATTGACGAGGCAAGCGATTTCAGGACACTGCCCTCTTACCCTGTCTTCTGGAACTCACTGATTAATTTTATGGCGGAAACAGAGGACATAAGGGATTTTAACATAAAGACAGGCAGGGTTGTTATGATAGACGAGCAGAGGGTAAGCATGCCTTCCTCCTCACTCAGGACATCAAAGGTGCTGTTTGACGAGGCAGGAATATACGAGTTCAACGACAGGAAATTTGCAGCAAACCTTCTTGACGAAAAGGAAAGCGAGGTCACCATGGAAAGCGCTTTGGAGGAAGAGAGCGAAGGAGCGGAAGTCCTGAAAGAGGAGGCCACTGAAAGGAATTTCAGCTTGAGCGCCTTTATTCTGCTGGCGGTGTTTTTGCTTATGTGCTTTGAGGTATTTTACATAAAGAGGAGAGGTGATTTATAGCTTTAAGGATAAAGAACCCATTAATTAAATACAATAATAAGAATCAAAAATAATCCAATAAAAAACCAAGATAAAAACTGTCCCAGTATGAAATAATCCGTTAAAAAATTTGAAAAAGATAAACTAAAAACCAACAAATAAAAAACCAAGCAAAACTCAGAATATACCCTGAAACAATAACAATCGCTGAGAGGGTTAACACAATAAAAATTAAAATATTCCATTGAAAAATTAAAAAAATAATTTGAAAAATAAGGGGAAAGGATAAGATGGCGTTTATATTTCCGGACTTGAGCAATGTATTTTGCATGTCAAAGTTTTGCTTTAGGTATTCTTATGCAGCCCTGTTTATTATACCTTTTACCATTATATTGTACTTTGCGGTAAAAAAGAATTTTATAAGCTTTTTTAACAAAACAGAGCAGGCAGGCTATGAAAAAGAGAAAAAGAACCAGAGGCTTGCTTTCTTTTTAATAAGGTCTTTGGTTTTTGCCCTGGTGCTTATTGCAATTGCAAGCCCATTCATTATGGAGACAAGGACTGTAAAGGGGAACCCAAGGATTACTATCCTGACGGATAATTCAACATCCCTTAACCTATTTGAGGAGGGCATTGATAAGGAGCTGGTTAACAAGCTGAAGAGCCATATTCCAGTGGCAGTGAGGCATATTGCGACCGGGGACAAATCCGCAATAGGTGACGGCATTTTAAACAATTTAGAAAGGGATGAAAATGTACTGGTTATAACTGATGGCAACAGCAACGACGGAAAGCTTCTTGGGGATGTGATGCTGCTGGCTTCTTCACTGAATACCACTGTAAGCACACTGAGCATGGAGCCTGTAAGAAGCGATGTCGGAGTTGAGATCGAGGGGCCTTACGAGGCAATAAGGGACACGGAAGAGGTTTTTTTGGTGCATGTTAACAGTGTGGGGGGAAATGTTCCTTACACCCTGGAAGTGAGGTTTGATGATGAGATTGTTATTGCAAGGACAGGGGAGAAAAGCGGGACATTTACGCTTAACAGAAAGCTTTCCGAGGGCTACCACAAAATCACTGCAGAGCTTCTGAATGTCGGAGAAGAGGATTACTTCAAGCAGAACAACAAATATTACAAGGCAGTTAAGGTTGTTCCAAGGCCCAGGGTCCTGTTTGTTTCAGAAAAAAATTCTCCTTTGGTTTCTGAGTTAGAAGAAATTTATGATTTAACAACAACAAGTACAGTGCCTGATGATTTAAGCAGCTATCTGGCAGTCATTCTGAATGACATACCAGCCGGCAAATTCCTGCCGCATATGGATTCATTAAGCGATTATGTTTCTGACGGCAACGGCTTGTTTGTTGTAGGAGGGCAAAGCTCTTATGACAAAGGAGGCTACAAGGGCACAATGATAGAGACCCTGCTGCCTGTCAAGATAGGCGCAGGAGAGGAGTCTGAGAAGAGTGATGTGTATATCGTTATTGTGATTGATGTTTCTGGAACTACCGGGTGGGTATACAATACAAATACAGGAGAAACTGAGTTAAGACCTTTTGCTGATATAATCAAAGCCCAAGCGGTAAGTGTAATTGACAGTCTTAATGATAAAAATAATGTAGGTGTAATTGTCATTGGTGTTCAACCCGTTGGTACAGTTGTAAAACTTTCTGACATAACAGCATTAGAAGATAAGAAAGAAGAGATTATTGATTTAATTTCGAGGATTAGTAAAAATATAGGAGGTCAGACAGAAATTAGATTAGGCATTCAAAAAGCTGACCAGATGCTAAGATCTGTTACAGGTGGGAAAAATGTAATTTTGCTCTCTGATGGTAGGGGTATAGCAGAGCGTCCCAAAGAGGAAGTTAAAGAGGCTGTGAGACAAGCCAATGCGAGGGGCATAAAATTTTATGTCGCAGGTGTTGGTGCTTCTGACGAGCAAGACTACACTTTTTTATCTGACATAGCTCAATTAGGAGGAGGAGTCTATTTTCCTGTTGATGCTTCAAACAAGCTGAAGATACTTTTTGGGGAGCCTGAGGGAAAGGACGAGAAGGAGTTTCTGAACAAGCTGGTCCTGCTTGACACTACACATTTTATAACATACAACCAAAGCCTTGATGTGGTTGTGAGCGGATATAATTATGCTATACCCAAGGCAGCATCTAGGCTGCTCATAACCACAAACAAAAACATTCCGATAATGGTTGCATGGCGCTTTGGCCTTGGCAGAGTCGTGAGCATGGCAACTGACGATGGCAGCAAATGGGGCGGGGAGTTTTTGAGCAGTGAAAATTCAAAGATATTAACAAAGGCAATAAACTGGGTTATAGGGGACTTGTCAAGAAAAAAGAATTTTGATGTGAGCATCAGGGACGCAACACTTGACGATGTTATGCTTGTGAATGTGGTTTCTGACAGCCTGCCTTCCCATGAGCAGCTCAGCTTTGTAAAGTCAGATGTTAATTTTTATACTGCAAAGTTCAATCCCGCCAGGACAGGATTTTACAATTTTCTCGGGGCTGATGCCGCTGTCAACTACAAGGACGAGTTTAAGGATTTGGGAGTTAATGATGAATTCATAAAACTGGTTGAGCAGACCCAGGGAAAGGTTTTTGTCAGGGATGACATTGGCGGGATACTGGAGTTTGTGAAGGAAAAGTCCAAAAGGATAAAGGTTGATACAGCTGAATTCAAGTGGCCGTTTTTGCTTGTAGCCCTGGTTTTGTTTTTGGCTGAAATCGGCTTAAGGAGGCTGTGGGAAAACAGAAGCTACAGGTGAAACAAGGCGATAAACAACTAAAATTAACATAAAACCAATAAAAAATAAATTTTAATAATCAATTTGTGAGGCAATGACTAAAAATAAATGCAGCAACAAAAAACCAAACAAAGCAAGACAATTGAAAATCGAAAAAAGGAAACACAAAATCTGCACTGGCAGACCAAAAATATGATAAAATAATAAAGGCTGACTGCTTTCAAAAATGAACAGAGGTAGATAAAAATGGCATTTATGAGAAAGGATGTAAATTTTGGATTGATGATTTTGATAGCAGTGTCAATACTTTTGTTTGCCGGGTTCAGCGTTTACTACCAGACGACTTTTAAGTCTGTTTCACTGGAATACAAAGACAAACTGGAGCAGCTGAGCCAGGTTACAAGCGAATTAGCTTCCCAAAGGCAAATGTTAAATGAGACATATACCCTGAGAGTGAAAGCAGAGCAGGATAAGGAGACTCTGGACGCAAGATATAACGAGGTAAGGGGAGAAAATGAAAATTTAAAGGATGACAATACAAACTTGCGCTCAGAGGTTAGCAGCGTCAAAAGCCAGCTGGCGGAAAAAAGCGCTGAGTTAGATGTAACCAAGAACCTGCTGTCCCAGACGCAGGCAAGCCTTTCAGCTGCCAACAGCCAGATAAGCTCCCTGAAATCAAAAGCCGACAATCTGGAAGAGGATGTTGAGAGATTATGCGGCAAACTTCCGGAAGGAACAACAGATTCGTCCTGTGATTAAATTTTTTATGAGGGATAAATGCTGTGCAGAAGTTTTAGAAAATGAGAAATTTCATTAAAGTAATCAAGGAAATTAACGGGACATTGAACTTTTTAATTGTTTTTGAGACTATATTAAACACAGCGATATTTTTCCTCGTAGTATACTTTTTGCTTTCATTAGTAAATTTGTTTCCTGTGACAGCGGCTATTCCTGCAGCAATATATTTTGTGATGAGGCTGTATGCGAACTCCAGGAGGGACAAGAGACTCATTGTAGAGGGGAAATATGCCCCCCTTAAGGAAAAGCTAAGGACAGCTGCAGACAATGTCACTGAGGAAAATCCTGTTGTGAATGAGCTGGAGGAAGAGGTTATAAGCGATTTAAGGCATGTGGGCCTGAGTTCTTTTATACAGACCAGGCAGATATCATACAAAATTCTTGCGACGATACTGCTTTCTTTTGCAATTGTTTTTGCAACGCAGCAGAACCTGTATATTGTTGACTTGACCAAGTTCCTCAGCAATCTGCCGGAATTTCTGGAAAACCTGGACCCAATTAGGAGAGCGGACAATGCAGCCCTTGGGGAAATAAACGAGAGCGAGGACATTTACGGGGAAAGCAAGCTTGCTGTTTTGGGAAATGAGGAAATTGACATAAGGATAAAGCCCGTGAATTACGAGGTTAATGTAAGGGAGGAAGGGGATGTTGAGGAGAAGCAGTTTGACGAGATTTTCCCCAGCGAAGTTAATATTGAGCAGACATCAGCTTTTGAAGAAGCTGAAAGGTCTGAAGAGGAGCAGCAGCTGGTGAAGAACTATTTTAACAAGCTTGCTGGAAAGTAAAACTATAAAAACAATAAAATTAAAAAATCATCAGAGCAATAAACTAAAAACATAAAACTTTCAAATAGCAACCAAAAACGATAAAAAGTTAAATAGCAGAAGCAATTAAAAACCTGTAAATAAGCAATATGATAATTAAACTATTCAAAAGAGAGGTGTTTTTATGAAGAACTACAAGCATATTTTTGACGCTGTCTTTAAGGAAGTGGAAAAAGTTGTTATTGGGCAGGCCCATGTCATAGAGCAGGTTTTGGTTTCTATTTTATGCGACGGCAATGCTTTGCTTGAGGGCTATCCCGGGCTTGCCAAGACTTTGGCTGTGAGGACGCTGGCTGATGTGATGAACCTTAAGTTCAGCAGGATACAGAGCACTCCTGACCTAATGCCTTCTGACATCACCGGGACATATATCATTGAAGAAACTTCCGGGAAAAGAAACTTTAAGTTCCAGCCCGGCCCTATTTTTGCGAATATTGTTTTAGCTGATGAGGTTAACAGGGCAACTCCCAAAACACAAAGCGCTTTGCTTGAGGCAATGCAGGAAAAGCAGGTTACTGTTGGCAACAACACGTTTAAGCTTGATTTGCCTTTCTTTGTCCTGGCAACCCAGAATCCTATTGAGCAAGAAGGAACATATCCGCTGCCAGAGGCTCAGGCAGACAGATTTTTGCTTAAAATAAAAGTGGGCTATCCGTCATTTGAGGAAGAGAAGCTGATTGTGGACAAGTATGCCTCAACCTTGAGGGAAGAGAGCTTGAAGACACTGCTCAACAAAAATCATTTGCTCAGCCTGCAGAGCCTGACAAGGCAGGTCCCTATTGCAAATGACATAAAAACCAGGGCTTTGAGGATAATAACTGCAACAAGGGTAAACAAGGATGTGATTCATTATGGAGCATCTCCAAGGGCGTCAATCGGAATATTGCTGGCTGCAAAGGCATGCGCATTAATCAGGGGAAGGAATCATGTTAGCAATGAGGACATCAATGAGATGGCTTACCCTATTTTGAGGCACAGGGTAATACTGAACTTTGAGGCAGAGAGGAAAGGAATGACAACTGATGATGCCATTAAGCATATACTGGATAAGGTAAAGTAAAAATCAGGTGGCAATAGTACAATAAGGTTCATAACTGCAATAACAAAGATTTTGCTAATAATCTCATTCATTACTACTAAAAAATATTTAGGCAGAAAATAAAAAATAATAATTATGTGTTTTGCTTGAACAAATTAGGTAATGCAAAACACCATCTTGTTGAAGGCAGGATAATAAAATGATTAATACTGATTTTCTTGACCAGTTGGACAGGTTTCATCTTGTTGTTAAGAAAAGGGTTACGTCCACTTACACAGGTCCCCGGAGGTCGATAGCTACAGGTCGCGGGTTGACTTTTAAGGAGCACAGGATTTACTCTCCGGGCGATGATATAAGGCTGATTGACTGGAAGGTTTTTGGCAGGACTGATGACTTGTATATAAAGACTTTTGAAGAAGAGAGGAACCTGACTGCGCATATTATTATGGATGCGAGCGCGTCAATGGGATTTGGGAAGCCGATAAGCAAGTTTGACTATGCCGCGATGCTTGGCGTCGGGTTTGCATATCTTGCAATGAGGGAGAATGAGAAATTCCAGTTCTCTACATTTGCTGAGAGCCTTGATGTGTTCCAGCCCCGCAGGGGAATGTCGCAGCTTGCAAGCATGGTTTTTCACCTCAACAACACAAAAACACGGGGCTATTCAAAATTACTGGACGCCATGATGCAGTACAAAAAAGTAGTTGGCAGCAGGTCACTGCTTGTTCTGGTTTCTGATTTTTTGGTTGATGTTAACGAGGTTATAGAGGCATTGCATATTCTTGGGGACCATGAGATAAAGGTCATACAGGTCCTGGACCCTGTTGAAAAGGAATTAAAGTACCAGGGGGACTTTAAGCTTATAGACAGTGAGACAAAGAGCAGGCTAAGGACTTATGTCAGCCCGAGGCTAAGGGTTCAGTACCAGCAGATGCTTGACAGCCATTCTGCAAAAATAGAGGAAACATGCAACAGACTGGGCTACCATTTCCACCAGATTACAACCAATACTCCTATATTTGACGCTTTCTACAGGGTGCTGGAGTGAACTTATAACCAACCCTTCCTCTTAAAAAACAAGTAGGTTATTACAATAGAAAACACCATTAACCCCAAAGCAAACAAATAGCCGTAGTTCCAGAGGAGCTCAGGCATATTATAGGGGGAAGCAGTATTGAAGTTCATTCCGTAGATGCTCGCGATTAATGTGGGTATTAAGATAAAAGAAGCGCCGATTGTCAGCGTTTTCATGACCTGGTTTAAGTTGTTTGAGACAGCGCTGAGGTAAACATCCAGCGTTCCTGTTAAAATTTCCCTGTAAGTTCCTTCAGTGTCGATTAACTGGGTTACATCATTGTACAAAGTCCGGAATCTTTTAATATTCTTTTTGTCTATATTGATTACATATTCTTTCTCTATTGATGTTATAACTTCCCTGTTGGCTGTAAGCGACTTGTGGAAATAAATTAGCGTCTTTTTTATCAGAAAAATGTTCTTGGCGCTTATTTTGTCAGGCTTTTCAACTACCTTGTCTTCTATCAGGTCGATTTTTTCTTCCAATGTATCCAAAATAGAGAAATACGTGTTTAAAACCTCGTCAAGGAGCCTGTAAGTGAAAAAGCTTATCCCTTTTTCATAGACGTCAATTTTTTTTGAGGTTATAAGATCCCTTATTTTCTGGATGGACCTTATTTCCTTTAATGCAATTGTGATTACATTGTTCTTGTCATTTGAAATGAAAATGGATAAGGGCGTTGTAAGAATTTCATCTTTCTCTGTTAACGGAGCCCTGATAATAATCAAGGAATATTTTTCCAGATCAGAAACTTTTGGCCTCTCTTCCTCGTCCAGGACTTCCTGCAGGTCGCTTAAGGGGATTTTTGCCTTTTCAGAGATGTCTTTTAGTTCTTTGGCTGTGGGGTTTATGCAGTTAGCCCAGCACATCCTGGTGTTGCCTAAGTCATTTAATGAACCCTTGATTACACCTTCTTTTTGGACCTTATAGGCCTCGATCATACAACTGACATTTAATTTAGTTTATATAAATCTTTTTATCTGAGGCCGCGCAGAAATCCTATCCTACTCCGTTTAACAGAACGCCATACTCCGTATGGCAACCTGTTAAACTCCGTCTGGCCATGCCATGAATGCCTTCAGCATTCATTGGCATCCATGGCACAGACGGCTGGGATTTCTACACGGCTTATCCTGCCTGATAAAAATAAAGATTTAAAAAATCTGTATGACAACAACATGATATTAACTGGAAAATAGAAGGTCCTGCCCATGAAAATAAACAAGAATCTGGCTGCTGTAATTGTTTTGTTTGCAGTTGTGCTGATAAATTATGCTAATATTTTTCCCAATGAATTTGTGTGGGACGATGACACTTTCATCACTTCTAACAGGAAAATTACCTCTTTGGAGCATATTCCCTACCACTTTACCCATGAGTCAAGGAATTCCTTATGGAGGCCTTTGAGGGAAACATTTTATATTTTTACTTACCTTGTCTGGGGCTTAAACACTGTTGGGTATCATCTGAATGCATTGCTGCTGCATACGTTAATTACTGTGTTTGTGTTTTTTATATTTGCTAATATCACAAAGAAAAAGGAACTGGCTCTTTTTTCTGCCCTGCTTTTTGCCGCACACCCAATACATACGGCAAGAGTAACTAACATGACAGGCTCTTTTGACATGCTTGGGCTGGCATTTTTTTTAGCAGGCTTTTACTTTTTTATAAAATACAGGCAAGGCGGAAAAAAAGCATATTACTTCTATACTGTTTTTGCTTATTTGCTGGCTCTTCTTTCTTCAGAAGAGGCCATTACTTTTGTTGGCATATTACTGCTTTATGATATCTGCTTTACAAAGCTGGTTAATTTCTCAAATATAAAAAGGCTGCTTAAAGAGTACATTCCATACATAGCCCTAACCTTAGTCTATGCAATAATCCATGCCCTTATTACCGGCAGGGTTGGGAGGACATTAACCTACTTTGAGGACAGCTTTTACATTACTTTGTTAAACTCGGTTAAAGCTGCAGCGTTTTACATTAAACTGCTCATTTTGCCGCTTAACATGTCTGTTTATCAGTCCATGCCCAAGGCAACAAGCATTTTGAGCATACCTTTTTTAATATCCTTTTTTGCCTTAATGCTCCTTGTTTTTGCAATGGCCTTTTCATTTAAAAAATCAAAAACAGTGTTTTTTTCATTTGGATGGTTTTTTATTACCATGTTTTTGTTTTATAACTTCATTCCAAAATCAACGCTTTTAGCTGACAGGTACCTTTATTTCCCTTCTTTCGGATTTTGCCTGCTTCTTGGCTATTTTGTTTTTAGAATTGGAAACGTTAAATTTTTTAAAAAAAACGGAAAGATTTTTTCCGTTTCAGTTTTATTGGCTTTGGTTGTTTTTTATTCAGCTATTACGATAAGGAGGAATATGGACTGGAGGGATGAGGAAACACTCTTGAAAAAAGCTGTAGAGGCTTCCCCTATAAGCACTAATGCGCATTGGGCATTAGCAAAATATTACAAAGAAATAAAAAATTATGAATTAGCGGAATACCACCTGCATAAAGCCATTAACTTAAGCCAAAAAAATTATATCGCTTTAGAGCTGTTAGGGGTTGTCTATGCTGAAACTAATGATTATGAAAAAGCAGTTTATTATCTAAAAAAGGCAATTGAAACTGCTCCTGCAGAGGAAGAGGGCTATTACAGGGCGCATAACGACCTTGGCTTGGTGTACAGCTATATGGGAGACTTAAACAGCTCTGTTTTTTATCTTAAGAAAGCGATTCAGGTTAATCCCGGGCTGTCAAAGGCGCATAATGATATTGGCACTGTTTATGCCCAGATGGGCAATTTTGATGATGCTATTGAAGAAATAAATAAAGCAATAGAAATCAACCCTTATGAAGCAGGCTATTATAATAACTTGGCGGTTATTTATGAGTTTTTGGGGGATAAGGAAAAAGCTGATGAGCTGCTGCTTAAGGCTTTGGAAATAGGATTAGGATAACCGGAAGCAGGGGTAGGCTCGGCGATTTAATAAAACCTCTTTACTTGGCTTTTAACACAGCACACCACCTGTCTTCATAAACTGCTTTGTAATTCTCTTTATGCTTTACAATGTAATTAAACAATTGTGTATCCTGCTTTACTTTGCCTGAAAATACATATTCCGGGGCATAGTCTTTTATTATAAAATCAGTGTCAGATTTTAATGTTCCCTGCAATATGCCCATATACCTTTCAAATTCTTCTGGATTGTAAAGGTAAGAGTATGTAAGGTCTATTCCATGGGTGTACCTTAATTCAGAATTTTTGAAAAATAGGTAGGGAAATGCATAGGCATTGTTAAATACCAAAGAGTTTTTTGGGATGTTGTTAGCCATCCATTCTGCGCAACTGTCATAATTGTATAAAAAATTATTATTAATTATGTCCTTTCTTAATATGGCAAAGTTGGCAGCCACCAAAACAATGAGAAATATTACCGCACCTGCTTTGATATAGCCTAAGAATTTATTTTTGTCAAGCCTGTAAAGGGTATTGCTTAAAATAAATGCAATTGCCAGAATAGAAAAAGGTACTAAATATTCTTGCATCCTTCTTGATATTAAGGTGTAAAAAAAGAAGAATAGGGCTAATGAAAAATACAGGGATTGTGCTTTTGTAATCTTTTTATTCTTAAACAAAACAAAAATTGAGGTAAGGAGGCAGAATAAAACTACCACATTGTTTTTTATAAATTCAAGAAACGGCCATGGCTTCCATTCAACATTGTATAAATTTGCAATTAGGTTTACCTTAACTATTTGCGTATAAAGCATAAAAATATTATTTGGAAAATAGGGATTAATTACCAGGCCCAAAATTGTTCCTGCCAGAGAATAAACTGCAATTTTACAGTCAAACTTTTTTGAAAATATTTTCTCTAAAATAAAATATGAGAAAATTATAAGCAGTTGAAATACAAAGCCGCTGTAGAATAAGGCAAAAACAAAAGAGGTTATGCCTAAAAAAAGATATTTCCTTTGTTGCAGGAAATAAACTGTCAGGATAAGAAGCGCTATTGCAATAGGCATTTCCCTTGTCAATAAAAACCTGTACGTCAGGCTTTCAGCAGTGAATAGGTAAACCAATGACCAAAAGAATGCGTACCGGATTTTGTTCTGCAATAAAAACCAGTAGAAGACGGCAAAGCAAATACCTGCAAATAAAACAGAAGCGATCTTTGCGCCCAGGGCAAGGGGGAGCAGGGTAAACGGGATAAGCATAATTCTGAAAAGCAGCTGGATATCAGCGTAATTATCTGATAAAATTGTGTGTGTTGCCCAGGGGAACTCTTTAATAACACCCTCTTTTTTAATGATGTCCGCGGTTTTTATGTGGTAATAGCCGTCAAACCCTATTATATCAGGCACCGTAAACTGCATTATACTGAAAATTACAAGGAAGAAAATTAAAGCGATGACTGTTTTTTTGTTTTTGGTTAACATTTAAATACCAGTATAATTGTGTTTATAATCAGATTTATATAAATAGATTGCGGGTAAAAGGTTGCGCAGAAATCCTATCCTACTCCGTTTAACAGAACGCCATACTCCGTATGGCAACCTGTTAAACTCCGTCTGGCCATGCCATGAATGCCTTCGGCATTCATTGGCATCCATGGCACAGACGGCTAGGATTTCTACGCAGTTGGGTAAAACTGGCAAGTTCAAAATGATGATTTTTCGCTTGATAACCCTATTATGGAGTAGATTGCTGTGTGAATTATATAGCCAAACATATATATTGCAAGAGGTGACGTAACCGTAACATTTAAATAGGATTAGTTGCCTTCATAATGCTTAGAAACTCAGTTCTATAGAGTTTCAAATATAATAAAAAAAACAAACACTCGGAGGTGTTAGTTCAAATGGAATTTAGAAAAGCTATAAAGAGGATAGTTGCTTTAGGCGCAGGCGCATCAATGGTTGGCGCTACTATTTTTGGAGCTTTGGCTCAGGCTGATTTGGCACAATACCCAAACCAATATATTAAGGATGGTAAATTCAGCGGAGTTCTAGTCGTAGGTGATACAGCTGCAGCACAGGATGTTATTGGAGTTTCAGACATAGCTGTAAGCTTGCAGTTTGCTGCAACAACACCAGCACCAGTTGATGGAGGAACCACTGTTACAGCAGAAGGAGATGCATGGAAAGTAGCTACAGCAACAAAAATTTTGGAGATGAGTGAAAATCTTGGTAACTCGGGCACTAATGTAGAGACGCTAAGGAACATCACAACATACATAGGTGATAGCGAGTTAGATGCTTTAGCATCTGGAACAGCTTCAAACTCAAAAGGAGATGCTACATACGATCAATATCTGTATTTATTGGGTGAGGATGTTGACCAAACCCTTGACACTGGTTATATTGTTTATGCAGAGAATGATCAAGATGAGACAGCAGACTTCTTGTATTTTAAGTCAGGAATACAGATAGGAAGGTATGTACTAGAATTTACTACTCAATTAGAGTCTGATGTTGATGATAGTGCAGGTACTGCTACGTCAACAGGAACCTACCTCACTGATTTTGAGGATGTAGAGCTAAACATGTTTGGCGTTGCCTATACTATTGTACAAGCAAGAAGAGTAGAGTCAGAAGGCGGAAGCATTAAGCTGATTTTAATGGGGGGAGCAGTGAAAGACACTTTGCTTGAATCCGCTACAAAAACATATACTGTCGATGACACTGATTATGAGGTAACGCTAGATTTTGTAGATGCAGATGAAGCAAAGTTTACCATAAACGGCGCATCATCAAGGAAATTAAAAGATGGAGACAGCGACAAGGTTGCTGGGATAACAGTTGGCGTTTCAGAGATACTCTACCAGGATTATGCTGGCGGTGTCCATAGCGCGACATTTTTCCTTGGAGCGCAAAAATTGGAGTTAAAGGATACTGATGTTACAGATGGTGTAGGCTACAGCAACGCACTTAAAGTTGATGATGAGACAATTGACAATGCGTATGTTGCTGTTGAAGCCACAAATGCCAGTACTTCATACAAGTTAAGCAGAATACACATAAATATGACAGCAGACGATAGTTACTATGTACCAGTGGGAGGCAAATTAAGCGAAAATCCAGAGTTGGATGAGCCACAAGTGCTATTTACTCAGAACTGGGATATGGAATACAAAGGACTGGAAACAGTAGATACAGAAGATGTTAGGGTAAAAACAAGTGGCACCAGTCAATATGTAATCCAGTTTGTAGATGCCGCTGGAAATAAGGTAGATCTTCCAATTGCAAAATCTGCGAGCGGGACCAGTGTATTGTTTGGAGACGATGCTGGTAAGGTACTTGTCAACAATGAGAACACGACCATATCAAAATATAATTACTTCATTGTGACAGATAACTCGCAGAAGAGGGGAGAAAGAAACACATATGTCTTGCAATATAGAGGAGCTGACAAGATTACAGCAGACAATCCTGTCTTGAAGTTTAAGGATATGGGCAGTGGCGATACAATAGAGCAAAGCTACACAAACACTTCTCCATTGGCAACATTGAAGCTGGGTGGAGCAGATTATAAGGTATATGCACAGGATACACCCACAAACGGAATTTTGGAAGCTGACAACTTTAACATAAGGGTAGATTTAGACTCAAGTGGCGCATTAACTGCCGGTGCAAACCAAACGGTAGTAATAACTACCAAGTATGGTATGGAAATTAACGTGACAAACGTTTCAAACGCAAATGACGCCGACGCATCGGCGAGTACAGTCTATGCTACCTTTAGGGTTCCAGACAATAATAGGGATAGCGGGGCAGCAGATAAAACACAGTCGCTACAAGCAACAGTTCTTAAGTTGAATATAACAGCAGCTTCAGGAAAGGTCGGATTTGTGCTAGATGTGCCTGCGGACTTGGATATTGGAGCAGGTCTTGGAGTAGGTCACAGCTTTAAAACTCCTGAAGATGAGGACAATGTTGCTTATGGATATGATAGTTATGGTTGCTTCTATAAGCATGAAACACCAACTAATGACCCAGCATTGTTGACAATAACAGTGCCAAAATCACAGAGAGAAGCACTTGTCTACATAACAACCAAAGGAACAACCTTTACGAGTGCAGCAGCAACATCTGAAACAGGAGCTGTTACAGTGCAAAGAATTGATGTTGGCGCTACAAAGCTGGCATCAGAGGTTCCGAACATCGAGGCTGTAAATTCAATCCTTGTTGGCGGGCCTTGCGCTAATGCAAAAGCTGCAGAGGTTATGGGAAATCCAGCAGACTGCACAGAAGGGTTTACTCCTGGCGTAGGGTTGGTTAAGATGTATGATGTAGGCAGCGGCAATGTAGCAATGTTGGTAGCAGGCTATGCTGCAGATGACACAAGAAATGCAGCAGCAGTAGTTGCTAACTATGGTGACTATGCCTTGGCAGGAGAAGCAATGGAAGTTAAGAAAGTCAACAATGTTTTGACTGTTGCTGAGCCAAGCGAAGAGGCTGAAGAGCCAGAGGCTGAAGAGCCAGAACCCGAACCAACTACTGAGTAAGGAAGCAGAACTTCCTTAATTTTTTCTTTTTTATTCCTTTTTCTTTGTGATTTTAATTTTGCTTATAATAATTCTCCAAGAAATATATTGTGTTTGGTCCTCCTGATTTTTAATTTTACAGAGCCTTCTTTTTTATAGCAGTTGGGAACAGAAATAACACGGTTAGAGGCAGCAGCAAGCATCTCATTGCTGAATCTTCCTCTGCAGGCAAGTTTTGCTTTGATAACATCGCCTTTTTTGAAAGGTTTCGGGAGTTCCATGCTTTTTTTAATCCTGAAATCGGATTTGTCGCAAATAAGCTTTAATTTGTGCTCTTGCTCCAAATCGTGCAATTTTTTGTAAAAAACTTCCATAGGCACCCCTTTTATGGGATTTCTTCCGAATTGGTAATTTAAGAAGTTCTGGATGCCTATTGCAGGGCATTTCTTGCCAGCTCCAACATCATAAGCAAATTTTGCCAGCTTAACCAGCTCTTTATCATTATAGCCAGGCAGCCATACAGGCGCGATGATTAAGTCCATTTTTTTTGGGATATAAGAAGCAATTTCCATCAATTTCCTTAGGTTATAGCTGGTTCCGGCAATCTTACTGGCTGTTTTTTGGTCTAATGCATGCAAGGACAGGTTGATTCTTGTAAGGCCTGCTTTTGCCAGCTTATCTGTTAGCTGCTTATCTAGTAGGGTTCCATTAGTATCCATAGAAACGGATTTTACTTCTGGGATTTTTGCAATTTCTGCCACTAATTCAACTATATCTGCGTATAATAAAGGCTCTCCCTGGGCATTTATATGGGCTTCTATGCAGTTTTCCTGCTTGAACACAACAATTTTTTTGAACTCCTCAATAAGGTAATCCTTTTCTACGACAAAATCAGCTTTTTTTCTGGATGATAAGCCCTCGTCGACAGAGCAAAAAATGCAGTTTAAATTGCAGCCTGTCAATGGCCTTATTTCAATAAGATTTGTTCCCCGGTCAATCAGGCCAAAGTAAGATGAGCCTATTAGGGGTATTCCGGAATTTTTATGGATGTACACAGCAGGCTTGTTGCTTAACCTGCTTTTAAGATCAGCAAAGCCTTTTGAGAGCAGCATGCCAAAACTTCTTTGGGCTCTTTTATCGTCAACATCAAAAAACTCTATTTTGTTTTTGCTTATTCTGAACTTGCCGATATTTTTAAGCATTAGCTTGTCTACATCAAAGTAGAATATTTTAAGGAAGTTTACCCTTATACTGCTGTCTTTTTCTTCAAAGGAGAGGTCCTTAAACGCTAATTCTGCCATAGGCACAGGTAAAAAAGGAAATTATATAAACATATCCGTATTAAGTATGTGCTTACTTAAGTGTTTGGGGGAATTATGGAGACTAAAGAGATTAACATCACCTATGAAGTCCTGTTTGAGCTGTTAAAAAAGGAGAAGGATACAACAGACTTGCAGAAGCTTGGGCCTAATTTTCTTAATGATTTTGTGGAATACCTAAATGAGAAGAGGGATATGCTGAAAAAGGAGGACAATTTGTTTTCATATGACGAGAAGAAAAAGGTTGAGAAGCAGATTGACAATGCGAAAAGGCTGATCAAGGAGATGTATGAGAGAAGGGAAAAGAAAATATTAAGCATAGCGCTGACTAAGAGCAGGACAAAGTCAAACGTTATAGACACATCAGCGATGCTGGAGAATGAAAAAAAATTTTTTGAGGAGATCCTGAAGGTTCTTGATTTTTTCAGGAAAGAGACTATTGACAAAATAATCAGCGGGGGCTATGCTTCAAAAGCAGCGGCGGAGACTGATAAAAAGGAAGAACAAATCATGCCCCAGAATAATGATGCTGCAAAGCTTGTAAGGTTTATTTATCCGGTCCCTAAATTTGTCGGGAAAGGGCTGGAAGAGTACGGGCCTTTTGCAGAGGAGGATATTGCAAACCTGCCAACAGAAATTGCTGATATCCTTATAAGCAAGGGAAGTGCCGAAGAGATTAAAGGAGAACAGCATTAACAGGTTTCTTGTCTAATAACCTGTTAATTTTATTTTTACAGCCTCCTTAAAATTACTCTTTTTACTATCGGAATTTTTTAATAGAAAGCTTTTTAAATTCGCATAAGATACCCCAAGACATGAAATTACCTAAAACTATAAGCAGGTTCTGCCCATACTGCAGGAAGCATACACAGCATAAGGTAATGCTGAATAAGAAGAAGAGTCCAAGGAGTATGACCTACGGCAGCAAGCTACGGGCAAAGAGGCGCGGAAAGGCAAGAGGGATGGGGAACCTGGGAAGGTACAGCAAGCCGGCAGTAACTAAATTTAAAATGACTGGCAAGAAAGCAAGCAAAAAAACCGATTTAAGGTATGAGTGCAGCGAATGCAAAAAGCAGCACATGAAAAGCAAGGGTTTTAGGTCAAAGAAGATTGAATTTAAGTAGATTTTTAACAAAATATAAACGTCTGGTGGTGAGTTATGGTGGATATCAGAGAGCCTACAAGCAAATTCATTAAGATAAGGTGCCCTAAGTGCAAGAACGAACAAATAATTTTTGGAAAAGCTTCTTCCAAGATTATTTGCCTTGTATGCGGCAAGGTTCTGGCTGACCCTACCGGGGGAAAAAGCAAAGTCAAAGCCAGAATTTTGGAAGTTCTAGAATAACCAAAACATATTCAAAAATGCTCCTAAGAAAGAAAGGGTTTCCGGAGGAAAATGAGCTTGTTATGTGCACTGTTACAAAAGTGCAGTTTCATTCTGTTTTTGCGGTTTTGGACGAGTATGGCCAAAGCGGAATGATACACATTTCTGAAGTAAGCCCCGGTAGAATAAGGAACATAAGGGACTTTGTAAAAGAAGGTAAGAAGGTAGTCTGCAAGGTTTTGAGGGTTAACCAGGAAAGGGGCCATATTGACTTGTCCTTGAGGAGAGTAACTGAGGTACAGAGAAGAAACAAAGTAGATGAAATAAAACAGGAGCAGAAAGCAGAAAAAATCTTGGAGTTTGTCGCCAAGGACTTAAATCTGGACATGAAAAAGCTGTTTGAGGATATAACAAATAACATATCCAAAAAGTATGCATCCCTCTATGAATTTTTCCAGCAGGTTGTTGCTGACAGCAATGCAATGAAAGATTCCGGCCTTGGTGCAGAGGCGGCAAAAAAGCTTGAGGATGCCATCAGATCCAGAATCAAGGAGGCGAGTGTTGAGATAGAAGGCAAATTAAAGTTAAGCAGCTTTGCGCCAGATGGAGTGGGCATTGTCAAAGATGCGCTTAAAGAAGCAGAGGAAACCGATGAAGAAAACATTTCGATAAAATATTCCGGCGGAGGATTTTACAACATTACGGCTACTGCTGGGGACTATAAAAAGGCTGAAAAAATACTAAAGGAGGCGTCAGAAAAGGCGCTGGAGCATATAAGAAAAAGTGATGGCGAGGGAGAGTTTATAAGGTAAAAAATGAGAAGCATATTAAAATGCGGGGATTGCGGAAAATATACTATGAAAACTGCCTGTGCATGCGGAGGGAAGGCGTTAACGCCAAAACCCGCTAAGTTCAGCATAGAGGATAAATACGGCGCTTACCGGAGAAAGGCCAAAATTAATCTTTTCAGGGATGAGGGGCTATTATGAGCACTTGGAAAATTGAGCATCTGGGAAAGAAACCAACACTTAGAAACCCCATACTTATAGAGGGGCTTCCGGGCATAGGGAATGTGGGGAAGGTAGCAGTGGATTTTCTGATAGACGAGCTAAGGGCAAAGAAGATGTATGAGATTACCTCCTACACATTTCCGCATTCTGTTTTTGTAAATGAGGACAACCTGGTGGAGCTGCCTAAGATTGAAATATTCTACAAGAAATTTAATGACGGCAGGCAGGATCTGATACTTTTAAGTGGGGATGTGCAGCCTGTTGACGAGGTAAGCAGCTATGAATTTTCTGAAAAAGTTCTTGATATTGTGGAGCAGTTTAACGGCAGAGAGGTCATAACCTTAGGGGGCATAGGGCTTGCTGAAGTGCCAAAAAAGCCAAAGGTTTACTGCACAGGCAGCGCAAGGAAAATAATTGAGAAATACAAAGACGGGATGGTAAACGACAAGCTTTACGGCGTTGTAGGCCCGATTGTAGGGGTTTCTGGGTTGCTTGTGGGTTTGGCGAAAAGGAGGAATATGTACGGCATATCATTTTTATCAGAGACTTATGGCCATCCTATGTACTTGGGCATTAAGGGGGCAATGGAAATTCTGAGGCTCCTGGATAAAAAACTGAAGCTCCATATCAGCATGAGCAGGCTAAATAAAGAAATAAAAGAGATAGAGTCTGATATCCTGTACAAGACAGAGCAGATGGGAGAGATAGAAAGGCAGGCAGCTTTAAAAAAATTAAAGAGCAAGCTCGGGAATGTTGATTATATAGGGTAGGCATTTTAATTTTTTTCTTTAATAAAACAGAATAGGCAAGCTAAATACTATTCTTTTTAATTCAGATTTTGTTAAGAGGCAATCGCTAAATAATTCTCGTCGGGAAATTAATTTTTTATCGGCGGCAAAATAGAAGATTATATATACTAGCACACCTCATTTATAGACGACAAATTTTATAGATGAGGTGATTAAAATT